>JALZHG010000027.1:0-6817 GCA_030914045.1 Chloroflexota bacterium
CAGGATGACAAAGAGAGAGATGGACCTGCAACAGAGGCTGCCATTATTCACGTACCAAATAGCACAAACCGCATCACGTTTCACGTTTCACGTTTCAGCCATTCAGCGCGTCCCTGATTTTGCCGAAGAAGCCTTTCTCCTGCTGGCCCTCGGTGCCGGGCTGGCCGTCGCCTTCCCCGAAGGTGCGGGCTAGCTCTTTGAGGAGGCGCTTCTGCTCGTCGTTCAGGTTGGTGGGTACGTGTACGTTCGTGCGCACCAGCATGTCGCCCCGACCGGAGCCGCGCAGGTACGGCACGCCGTAGCCCTTGACGCGGAACTCCTTGCCGTGCTGCGTGCCCGCCGGTACCTTGAGGCTAGCCATCTCGCCGTCTACTGTCGGCACCTGTAATTCGGCACCCAGGGCCGCCTGTGCGACGTTCAGGTTCAGCTCCAGCAATATCTGGTTGTCGTCGCGCTTGAACAGCTTGTGGGGCCTGACGTTCACCTCGATATAGAGGTCGCCGGGAGGCGCGCCGCGCGGTCCAGCCTCGCCTTCGCCCGACAGCCGGATTTGCGAGCCGTCGTCTATGCCCGCCGGTATGGTCACGGCCAGCTTGCGCCTCTCCTGCACGCGGCCGTCGCCCTTGCATTCGGTGCAGGGGGTCGCCACCACCTTGCCCTCGCCGCCGCAACGCTCGCAGGGCACCACCGACACGAACTGGCCGAAGATGCTCTGTTGCGCCCTGCGTATCTCGCCACGACCGCCGCAGTTGGGGCAGGTCTCGGTTGTGGTGCCTGGCTCGGCCCCGCTACCCTCGCATCGAGTGCAGGTAGCCAGGCGCGGCACCTCGATATCCTTTTCGCTGCCGAAAACAGCCTCCTCGAAGTCTATCGTCAGACGGTAGGCCAGGTGAGCGCCACGCTGCTGGCGACGGCGGCCCGTCTGGGTGCCCATGCCACCCGCTGCCGCTGTGAAGAACGTCTCGAAGATATCGGAGAAGCCGCCGAAGCCCGCGAAGGGGTCCGCGCCCGCGCCTCCCATGCCGCTGACCGCGTCGTGGCCGAAGCGGTCGTAGGCCGCGCGCTTGTCGGTGTCGATGAGCACCTCATACGCCTCGCTCACCTCTTTGAAGCGGGCCTCGGCGTCGGGTTCCTTGTTCACGTCGGGGTGAAGCTGGCGGGCCTTGCTGCGGAACGCCTTCTTTATCTCGTCCGTGGTAGAAGTGCGGGCCACGCCCAGGATTTCATAGTAGTCACGTTTTGTCGCTGCCATATTCTACCTTTGTCACTCTTTATCTAGCTCTGCTACCGATGGGCAATAGATGTGCCATTGCCCGGCCTTGCCGCCATGCCCGTATATACGCGCACGACCGATTTCTGTCTCAATATCATACAACTTTAGCTAAAGCTACTCAACCTCCAGCGGGCAGAGGGGGTGCAAACTCAGATGCAAACTCGGATAGGAAGACAAAAGCCCCGCCCTTGTCATTCTGAGCGCAGCGAAGAATCAGGTGGGTAAGTAGGCCGTTGAATATTGGGACCATCTCCCCCTTTGTCATTCTGAGCGTAGCGAAGAATCTCGTCCTCTACGGGGATGTTTCCCTTTTCTTGTGAGGGAGTGTGGCTGAAGGAAAGGTGATACTTGGGTGCTGTTGGGCGAGATTCTTCGCTACGCTCAGAATGACAGGGCCTAATTTAGTGGCCGCAGTTCAACAGCATCCCTTCCCACCTGATTCTTCACGGAGTTTACCCTGAGCGCAGCCGAAGGGTTCAGAATGACAGAGGCGAGCACAGTTCTCGTATCCCATCTTGCATCCACCCTGCTGGCTCTTATTCGGGGCAACAGGAACGAGGGTAAGGGAGTATATAACACAGGAGGCCAGTACATGAGTGTACTAGCCTCCTTATTTTGGGCGGGCGCTCTCAGACACCCAATCTTGTCAGTGGTCAGGGGCTTTAGTCGTTGCCGCGGAATGCACCCTTGATGGCGTCGCCTACGTTCTCGGCAGCGTCCTTGACATTGCCGACCGCCTGCTGGCCCGCGCCTTCTACCTCGTTGGCAGTGCCTTCAGCCTGCAACTCGCGGTCGCCGGTAGCTCGCCCCACGCCCTCTTGAATATTGCCGCCAAGCTCCTTGGCGCCGCCTTGTACTTTGTCACCAAAACCTTCACTCATTTTAGTTCTCCTTTTGTACGTCTCTAGTATCTTGTGTCCGGTTGGTGGTGTTGGTGTTTGTAAAACGTACTGCCGCCTGTTTATAACTCAAGAAACGTGCCATACATCGGTGCCGCGATAACAGGCAAACTCCGCTTAGCCCCATGACACCACACAAAAAGCCTACTACGGGTAACTCACCCGTAGTAGGCTTTCGCATTTGCCAGTTGTATACCAGTTACCGCGCGGTAGGCGTGGAGTAGAGGTCGTTCACCGCCTGGAACAGTTGCTCGAAGCGGTTGAGCGTGCCCGCGTCTATCTTGCTGGGGGGCAGCGGGTTGGAGACCAGGTGGCTGGCGACCACGTAGGGGTCGTAGATGCCCGACTGGCTGAGTTGCAGCCCCTTCTCCAGCACGTACTGCGACAGGCGGCTCCTGATGCCGTCGCCGGGCGGCAGGTCGCGCTCGTCTACCGTCTGCCCGCCAAGCTCCTCCTTGTAGGCCGCGTTGAACAGCTTCAGGTAAAGGCCGGGGGACAGCAGGTCCTCGATGCTGGTGGTCGAACCTACCGCGGAGGCAGTCAGGGTCCCAGTGCCGTTGCTGCTGCCGTTGCTGCCGCTGCTCCCCCCGCTCTTACCCGTAGTCTTCTCCTCGGGCCGGAACATGGCGTAGCTGAGCACTCGCCGCTCGGTGAGAGTATCCGACATCGAATGGTCGCCGCCGGTGGTGTCGCCGTTGCCGTTGGCGTTCGCGCTGACATGGTCCGTGTTGCTCGATAGGACCGCAAGCTCGGCCTCACCCGCATCCAGCAGGGCCATGAAGGTGGAGAGCCTACCCAGGCCGCCCATCGGCACCACCGTAACGTCGTGGCGCAGGGCCGTCCGGCGTTGCTTGTCGAGCAGGGCCGAGAAGTACTTCAGGTAGAGCATGTCGGCGGGGCTTTCCACCAGCAGGTTGCGGTTGGCGGTGAACAGGTTCTCGGTGAGCCTGTAGCCGAGCGCCACCTGCAACGGGTAGAGGGTCTTGTTCTGCGACTCGCCTACCTTGTTGGAGATGACCGAGCCTTCGGTCCTGGCCTCCACCGTGCGCACCTGGTAGAGCCTCTTTGTGGGCACCATGAAGGGCGAGTGGGTGGTATACATGATCTGGTGGTCCCGCGCCAGGTCCTCGATGTAGCGCAGGAAGTCGGCCTGCGCCAGCGCGTGCAGGTTCAGGCCGGGCTCGTCCAGCAGCAGGATCAGGTCGGCGTTGGTGCCCAGGTGCTGCTTGATCGAGTCGAACCAGACGATGAAGCTGAAGAACCAGACGAAGCCCCTCGACCGCTGGCTGAACGGCACGCTCACACGGTGGCGGCGGTCGCGGATGCGGATGTAGAGGTTGTTGCCCTGGTTGAAGGGCGGCGCGTCGTGCGGGTCTTCCCTGATGTCGAACTCGACCTCAAGCTCCTGGTTCTGCTTCCAGTACTCGAACACCTTGTCGGTGATCGAGTTGGAGATGGCTTCCAGCTTGGCTTTGACGCTCTCGTAGCCGTTGGCAATCGTAAGCTGGGTCAGGTCCACCTCGGCCATGCGCAGGAGGCTCAGCACCGTCCTGTCTTCCTCGGCCACGCTCTGCCGCTCGACGTGCTGCTGGAGCGTGGGCAGGTTGATCTTGCCGGGCAGCAGGTAATAGTCATCAAAGTAGAGGAAGCGAGGGATGCGAGGGCCAATGGCACGCGCCCACAGCAGGTAGTTGAGCATGCTGGGCCACGACTCGGGCACCTTGGCGAAGGTGTCCTTGAGGTCGCGGAGCAGGGCCTTGCTGTCGGTGTCGATAGCGCTGGCATCGAGCATGGAGATAAGCTGGCGGATGCTACCAGCCTCCGAAAGGCGGTTGCTGAGGTCGTCCCGCAGGTTGGCCTGGCGCACCTTGTGCTGGATATAGCCTTCCTCCGGCACCTGCAAGGTCACGGAAGAGGTGCCATCGTAGCGGTGCTGCCTTACGAAGCTAAGCTCGTCGAGCAGGTCGAAGCCGAGCGACTGGTTGATCTGCTCGATCTCGTCAGGCTCAAGTGTATAAGTAAGCTCGGTGACGACGGCGGGGTTGGCCTCGTGCTCCCTCACGTAGGCGTTGAGCCGCTTGCGGGGGAAATCTTCGACCAGGTTGAACTCGGTCTTGTCCACGGGCCGCGACTTGTGTAGCGCCTGCAAGAAGGCGGTCTTGCCCGATTCGTTCTGGCCTACGAGCACCGTCACATTGGGATCGATCTCTACCGGGCCACTGTCCTCAATCGACTTGAACTGTCTGACCTCGGCGGCTGTGAGCAGCATACCTAACTCCTATCTAAGCCTGGAAACTGGGTTGAACTGGGTGCATGTGATGAAGTTATAAGAAATAGTGCACGGCTCAAAAAGTAACCACGTAACACACACTATAGCATCCTATATTATACCTTAAAGTGGTACGCTAAATGTGCCGGTTCCGGGTCTCACTTTTCGCGCTCTTTATAGTATAAGAGAGCGTTGCAAGGGGGCGCGTACCGGCGCGTAATCGCTACAGAGTATAAGGCAAAATGGCCCGCCATGCTACTGAAGATAGCCTGACGAGCCACTTTGTATCATATCTCGGTGGTACAATTCAGGTCGGAACGTGACAATACTCGTACATCAGGAGGTGTAAATGGCGGACACCTAATGGCGGACACCTTTTGTAAGAGTTGCGCACTGAAGGTGCGGGAAGGAGATGGAAAGAGAAGCACTCCGGCCCAGACGATTTCAAGTCGGGTACGCGGCGAGCTGGTTCCATGTTGATATCTGACAATAAAATACCGAATTGTACGTCAGAGTAGGTGTCAGAAGCCTAATCCTTCTATTATGTCCCTTATGACGAATTTTATTTGCTAAAGTTACGAACTCTGTGAAAGTTATATTTGATTTCCTATTGACAGAGTCTGCTAACAGTGGTATGATCGTGGCTAACAATCCGGTCAACGCATGTAGACATGCATCTCACCCCTAGTAAGAACGGAGGGATTAGCCATGCCACGGCTTCGCCATGGAGAAATGCTTAGGACTTCATCAGAGTTACCGCCGGCCAGCAATGACCGGTTCGATTTCTTGTTCCCCGACCTCCAGAACGACCCGATCAACCTCCTTCCGGCGGCGAATGTAGATGAACGGCGCCGTACGCGCTCCGACCTCCGCCGCCTGGGTGAAACCATGCTTGACACAGGCGACGCCATGCCGGGTGCGGGCGACTCGACTATCCCCGCAATCTACACCTACTTCGGCCAGTTCATAGACCACGACATCACGCTCGAAAATACCTCCGGGGATCTGGAAGACATTTGTACCGATCCTAACTTCCGCCCGCTGGGGGTAGACGATATACGGCGCGAGATCAGGAACGCGCGCAATCCTGTCCTGGACCTGGATAGTGTCTACGACTCCCCCGCCGTGCGCATTGGGCCTAGAATGCAGATTGGTAACGTTACAACGCTGGACCCTGCTGGCACCGACCCGACCGCCACAAGGCCGACCTTGCGCCCCCGTATCGTGGACCCACTGAACCCGGCGTCGCCGGGGAACTTCGCGTCGGATGAAAACGACGTCCCACGTGAAGGCCTAAGCACGGACCCGAGGGACGATCGTGCTGCCAAGATTGGCGATCCCCGGAATGACGAGAACACGGTTATTTCGCAGATACAAGTCGCGTTCCTGCGAGCGCACAATGCGATCGTCGATTTTCCGGCTAACCCAAAGACGTTCGAGGAAGCCCGAACGATCCTGCGGCAGCACTACCAGCACATCATCATCCACGATTATCTGAAGAAGCGGATCGCTGACCCGGCCGTCGTGGACGATATCCTCGCCAACGGTAATCAAGTTTTCAAGTTCGGGCTCGGGGAGCCTTTGGGCGATGAACTCTTCATGCCGCTTGAGTTTAGCGTGGCTGCCTTCCGGTTCGGACACACCATGGTGCGCTCCGCTTACAATTTCAACGTGAACTTTACGTTTACTGAAAATCCTCCAATACCGGCCACGCTCAGGTTACTGTTCACCTTTACCGCTTTGAGTGGGCAACTCGGGTTCGGACCTGGAACCCCTACCCTGCCGGAGAACTGGATCATCGAGTGGGAGATGTTCCTCAAGGACAAAGCACGCCGCCTGGATACCAGGCTGGTTGAGCCGCTATTCCAGATACCCGACCTGGTGGGCGATGTCGAGCCAGGTGATTGCATGCGTCTTGCAACGAGAAATCTGCTGCGTGGTTACCTGCTCCGTCTACCCACCGGCCAGGCGGTCGCCACCGAGCTTATGAACCTGGGGGTGCCCAACATCAGTGTCCTTACGCCAGCACAGATTTCAGGGGCTGCGGCGAGCGCCACCCAGCGAGAGGCGTTGCAGTTCGCCGGGTTCCTGGATAGAACGCCGCTGTGGTTCTATATCCTTGCAGAGGCAGATGTCCTGGGCAATGGCAATCATCTTGGGCCAGTTGGAAGCAGGATAGTCGCAGAGGTGTTGATCGAACTGATACGCAGGAGCAGCGACTCGATCCTGAACATCGCCGGTTGGACTCCATCCCTGCCCAGCGCCGTGGCGGGTACGTTCGACCTGGCTGACCTGTTGAAACTCGCTGGCGTGCTTCATCCAAACGTCCCTAACCCTTAGTGTGGTTGTACCAATCTCAGCAGGTTGTCGAGGGGG
>JALZHG010000027.1:6827-28817 GCA_030914045.1 Chloroflexota bacterium
CCTCACTCTCCACTAGCGGTTCCAATCGACGCTCCTTCCCAGCAACTTCAGGTCGATATGGCGGGTGTGCCGTTGCATGCGCGGATAGGCGGTGTTTGGCCTCAGCCGCGGTTACCCCGCAACCACCAACTGCTCATCGAGAGCGATATCCGGGTTATCTCTGAGACTATGAGACTATCTGACTATCTGCTGAGACTTAGCCTCCGCTGAGGCTTAAAGGCGGGGAATTGAATGAGAGAAACCAGAAGAACATCGGCCCACGGGCGCGAAGCCGGTGAGGACCCGTTCAACCTGATCAATAATGCGCTGTTAAGAGAGGGGGAAGTCATTGAATTTTCCGTACAGGAAATCCCATCGCATGCTTTCACGACCGAGCCGTTAGAGCGTAGAGCAGGCCCGAATCGCATGAGAAGACGGCCGAGGGAGCGCATTCACCCTCGGCTCCGTAGCCAGATTGCCGAGCGATCAGAAGATGAAACCGAGCTGGTGCTCATTAATTTTCGTGATGATCTGCGCCTGCCGCGGTTTCCCGAGGCGAACATTGACGAGCCGCGCGATTCCGTAAGTAACAGAGAAGCTCTGGGGCGCGCCAGCGAGTTGATCCAGGAAATCAGCAACCGCCGTAGGGACAACCATGAGCGGTTACGGAACGACTTGCGGGAGCGCTATCAGGCAGAGATCCTAGAGACCTTCTGGCTGGTCAACGCGGTATTGGTGAGCGTAAGATTAGGCAGGGTCAGAGATCTGGCGGCCCGCGATGATGTGCTATATGTCGAGCCTCAAATCAGTGGGGAAGCACCACCAGCCGACCTGAATCCGAACAATGATGTTGAGGATGCTAGAGCACAAATGGTGACTGACTGGTACTTCAAGCTCGGCCAAACAGGAGGCCGGATCGGTCTCTTAGATACGGGACTGCACTCCAACCATACGTTGTTCAACAACCCCTCGAACATCGATTCCAGACGTGATTGCGTGAACGGCGGTGCCGACTGCAATAGCGGTGACCAGCAGAACCCTGAGGACGATTGTTGGAATCATGGCACGTCAAGCGCGGCCATAATCAGCGGCAACGGTAATCTTGGTGAGCCTTATAGAGGCGTTACCGCGATTACACTTGATAGCTTCAAGGTTTATCCACCTGGTTGTGTTGGACTTGACACCGCCGCTGCGGTGAGAGGGTTCCAGGCCGCACTGGCAGCATTAGACGAAGTCATAGTCGCTGAGATACAGAGCAATGGAGACGATCTAAGCACAATTTCAACGGCCGCCGACAACGCCTTCGATGCCGGAGCAGTAATTATCGCGGCCAACGGCAACAACGGGCCGGATCTACGTACTGTTAACGCCCCGGCCATTGCTCACCGGGTCATCGGTGTGGGCAACATTGACGTGCAATCGCAGGCCCAGATCAAGAGTCAAAGCCGAGGCCCAGCCCCCGACAACCGGATCAAGCCCGATATCCAGGCACCCACCAACAGTGAGACTGCAAGCAACGCCTCCGATACTGCACTGCACGTCTTCCCTGGTACCAGTGGAGCCGCGCCGTATGCAGCGGGCGCGGCCGCCCTGTTACGCAATTGGCTTCGGCACACTGGTCAATCGCTCGATCCAGGCCAAACTTATGCGCACCTAATCCTCTCAGGACAGCGAAGCTTTCCCTTTGATAGTACGACTGGGGCTGGACCGTTGCGTCTCCCAAGTGATGGGTCGGTTTGGTGGGGTAAGGTATCCATTACCGACAAGGTGACGATCGACATCCCGCTGTCCATTAGTGGTGGATCGCCCAACACATTCGATGGCGCTCTCTGGTGGCCGGAGTATGTCTCTAGTTCGCCCCTCGGGAGGGTAGACGTGCACAACAACGTTGATCTCTACCTGGTGGATCCCAACGGAGCAGTGCAGGCCAGCAGCACATCAGTTCCTAGCGTTTTTGAACGGGCGCGTGTAGGCGGCCCGGTGACGGAGGGCACTTGGAAGCTGCGTATTCGCGGCCAGAGCGTGCCGGGCGGTTCCCAAACGGTCTACTGGGCGGCCCACGTCCGGCTAGCCTGATAACGCATCGTCACGACAACGGCGGGCCTAAAGAAGATCCGTAGACAGGAAGCGACATGGTGGCAATCTTTGCAGAGGCTGACTGGTACGTTGCCAATCCAGAGCCGGAGAAGCTATGGGAGGGAGAGTTACGAGCACGCGACTTGCCCTCCGGCCCGGCTACCCGCGCATCCCTCAACTATTTACTCATCACTCCGGATCGGCAGCTACCAGTCTATGCAGCCAACGTCTCAGAGCGCCTGGCACCGTTTGTCGGTCGCCATCTATTGGTTCGCGGCAAACTCATTGATCTAACCAAAGAAGGCTATGGATCGGAATTATGGATTGGTTGTATCGAGGCTAGCGAGCCAGAAGGGTGACAATCTGTAAGGAATAGAGACCCGCTCCCGATAGAGAAAGCTATGTACGTGTCTACATAGTCCGTTTATTACCTTTGCTCCCCAGGAAGTAGCTCTACATAGCGGAGCCAGGGGTGCGGTGTCGCCGTAGGTTCAGGCTCGCGGGTAGGTTTGGCTGTGGGCGTGTTTAGAGGATAGCGGGAAGGTATTGGAGGAGGATAAGAGGGCACGGGTGGTGGATAAGTGCCGACAGGTGGTGGGGCCGTTTGTACCGCGTTCGGCAGGTTGAGCGCCCCCTCGGCACGCTGCCCATTGTTGCTGGCCTGTGTAGACAGCACACCCACTCCGAGGACAAACGCGAAGACAAGAATAGCGGTGAGAGCAAGTTGTGAGACGTTGAGCTTCAGCATAGTAGCTTCCTATCACGTATCTTTGCAGGACGGCGAAACGAAACACTGCACAAAGCATACAAGCGTAGTGGCTTAGCAGTTCACTACAGTATACCATACACGTTTTTACGGCTTACGCGGAGGATGACTGGAACGGGGTTAGAGTCTTTTCAGAGCAATCATCAGGGATGGAGGGGGGCAGCCAAGCTCCTCTCCGCAACCGGAAGAGCAGCCTCAACGCGTCAGGTACTCGTGCACCAGCGAGTGGAAGTGGTGCACGCCGTTCTCCCGCTTGACCGAGAAGCGGCCCTGGTCGTACACCCGCGAGGCCAGCCCCCGCTGCACGTTCTCGCAAATAACGATGTCTTCCTGCTGTATCTCGTCGCTGAAGGCCACCGCCTGCTGCACGCCTTCCCAGGCCTCACCGCCGCCCCCTTCATGGAAGAACCACTCGAAGATGGTGAGCGTCTTGTCGTGACCGAGGGGCAGGATGATGTTGGACGACATGTTGTCAGGGTAGATGTTCACCATGAAGTTGGGGAATATCCAGTAGTAGAGCACCTCTTCGTCGGGCTGCACCTCGGAGTAACGGCGGCCCGCACCGTTGCCCGACACCGGGCGCAGAGGGGCCAACTGCCGCGAATGGTAGCGGTGCGTCTCCACCTTGTAGTTCTCGTAGTCCAACTCGCGGTAGAGGCCAGGGTGCGCAATCGGCAGGTGGTAGCCTTCCAGGTAGTTGTCGATGTAGACCTTCCAGTTGCAATCGATGATGTAGTCCCGGCGCTCAACCGCACGCATTTCGGCAAGGGGGATGTGGGCAGTCTCCGCCAGGATGACGCCCAGCGTCTCAGCCAGCGGTGCGGCGCTATGCTCCAGGTTCACGAAGACGAACGGCCCCCAGGTCTCCACGCGCACCGGGTGGAGGCCGTAGCACGACCTGTCGAAGTCCTCCACGCCCTCGAATTCGGGGGTGGTCATCAGGCGGCCGTCGAGGGCGTAGGTCCAGCCGTGGTAGCGGCATTGCAGCGACTTGCGGTTGCCCTTGCCCGCCGCCACGTTACCCGCCCTGTGACGGCAGACGTTGTAGAAGGCCCGCAGCACGCCGTCGGTGCCCCGCGTGACGACCAGCGGCTCTCCCTGCACCTCGCAGGTGAAAAAATCGCCAATTCGGGCCACTTCATCGATGCGGCCCACGGCCTGCCAGGTGCGGGCGAATATCTTGTCCTTCTCCAGCCGCAGGAACTCCGGCTCGATGTACCACCGGGCGGGCATGGTGGCGGCGCGGGCCAGGTCAGGCTCCAATCGGAAGTCGGTCAGGTCGATCATAAGAAGCTCCATACTAAGCTTATAGAGACTAATTTACAGTCAGTTCTAGTATTTATCATGCTCTTCTCTTGTTTGTCAGTACCCAATCAAAAGAACACCTTCTAGAGGCAATCTTAGACGGTTGCTAGTGTAAAGTGTGTCAAAGAACCTCGCCACTATCTCGAAATCCTTCTGGTTGCTGTACCTCTTACGAACTGCTATCGCCAAATACCTCACATCTTGCATCATACATGCTTCAAAAAGGTCCTTGAGAAATTGATTATTTACCACGGCTCTGCCAGCTTCAACCTCAAGCACGAACCCTTCACCCGGATGGTATGCGTCGGCATCGAACGATTTTTCAACTAAACCGTTCAACCCGAAAAGCACTGGCACATTTATCTTTTCACGTGACTTCTTGCCTGTCTCAACCTGAAATCCTACTGCCTCTAGACTGCTTGCTACTGCTGCTAGAACCTGATTGCTCGCAAGAGTATTCAGATCAGAACCTATGGCCGCCAGATTGCTCCGGAAGGCGTCTACCACTGTTAAGGACAAGGGTGTTGGCTTGTGCGATCTAGGAAAATACATCCACTGAATCACTATATATCCTCCACAGGAAAAAGGACTGAGTAGATTATACTACCCAGCCCTCTTCAATAGTTACGCAGTCCTAAACCGCCTTACGCCTCGCGGAACTCGCCCTCGACGGTGCCTTCCTCGGCTTCGCGGCTGGACCACCACGACCTTGTGACAGACCAACTCGACTCTGCCACGGTTGGGTTGGTTGAGAGTGGGCCTCTGCGAAGGCACCGGACAGGCAACCGATATCAGTATGTTACTGTGTTGGCGGCTTGAGAAAATGTAGAGGCTCATCCAGGTACCTAATCTCCTGAACCGCCTTGGTCGTCAGGCTGGTTGGTGAGAAGCCGAATCGTGCCCCTTCTCGCAATAGCGACGAATTTAGTATCACCATTGATAGTCGCCCCTCAATCCCACTGTTCTTCTCACCTATTGGTTCATCATCAAGCCAAACGTCCCAATAGTACGGGATAGGTGCCGTACCCCAGATAGGTCCCATATTAGATCTATGATCCCTATCGGGGCCGAATGGTCCGCCTAGTAAGGAAACACGCCAGGCTCTCTCAATTTTGCAAGGCCAGCTTGAGCACCAACTCCTCAGGTCTACACCCCCAGGCCTGTCATAGAGTTCGTCAGCTGTAACCCGATCAATAATCAAAGGCTGCTCGAAAGTAATCTCTTGCACCATGTAGTAGGTGACACGCTGTGTAGTATTCGATATGCCTCCTGCATAGCTGATATCCTCAAAGTCCCTTAGAAGTTCTCGACTTACAGGTGATAAGCCTCTGCTACGCGCAATGATTTTTCCATCGATGCCATAGGGCAAAGAAGCCAACGTATTACGCGACTTTAGCCTGGCAACCTCTTCCGGAGGTAGCGGAGTAGCGGTGTGGTATGGGCGAAGAGTCGGGGTCGGCGTAGCAGTTGCTGTTCCGGCTACAAGGGCGGTCAGTTCGGCTATGGCTGCCTGCACCGTCTCTATTGAGTTAGGTATACCTGAGTCAGGCATATACGATGGAACAGGTGGTGGAATATTCGACCCACCAAAGTTGCTGGAGGCAACTACAGCGGTTGCAACGGGAGCAGGTAGTTGAGTGTCTTGCGGTATGCCGCCCCTGAACTGAGTCGATAAGAGGGGCCAGATCACCAGGATGAACAGAGCGACCGAAACAGCAAGCACCACTTCAGCGGTAGAGCTAAATAGCCGTTTGTTCATACCGGGCTCCCTGTTCATTATCATCGAAGCATTAAGACATTCGGGGCTAAGTGGATTATACCACTCAGCCCCGATTGTTATCTCTGACAGGTAGAATTAACCTTACACCTCGCGGAACTCGCCCTCGACAGTCCCTTCCTCGGCCTCGCGGCGGGGGGTTTCGGGGCCGGTGCCGTTGGGGCTTGAGCCGTTTTCGTTCATGCCGTCGAAGCCGGGGCCGCGGGTGCCTGCGTCGGCCTGCTGCTTGGCGTACATCGCCTGGCCGATCTGCTGCATCGCGTTGTTTAGCTCCTCGGTGGCCGACTTGATCCTGTCGGTGTCGTCGGTGTTGAGGGCGTCGCGCACCGCCTGCACCTTCGCCTCGACCTCGCTCTTGACTTCGGCGGGCACCTGCTCGCCCAGGTCGCGCAACGACTTCTCGGCGTTGTAGGCCAGGCTGTCGGCCATGTTGCGGGCCTCGATCAGCTCGCGGCGCTTGCGGTCCTCCTCGGCGTGCGACTCGGCCTCGCGCACCATCCGGTCGATCTCGTCCTTCGACAGGCCCGACGACGCGGTAATCGTGATCTTCTGCTCCTTCTGCGTAGCCATGTCCTTGGCCGACACGTTCAGGATGCCGTTGGCGTCGATGTCGAACGTCACTTCCACCTGGGGCACGCCACGCGGCGCGGGGGGAATGCCGTCCAGGATGAAGCGGCCAAGCGTCTTGTTCTCGCTAGCCATCGGGCGCTCGCCTTGCAGGATGTGTATCTCAACGCTCGGCTGGTTGTCCGAGGCGGTAGAGAAGACCTGGCTCTTCTTGGTCGGGATGGTGGTATTGCGCGGGATGAGCGGGGTAGCCACGCCACCCAGCGTCTCCAGGCCCAGCGTGAGCGGGGTCACGTCGAGCAGCAGCACGTCCTTCACGTCGCCCTTGAGCACGCCCGCCTGGATAGCGGCGCCCACGGCCACCACCTCGTCGGGGTTGATGCCCTTGTGAGGCTCCTTGCCGAAGAAGGCTTGCACCTTCTGCTGCACCGCGGGCATACGGGTCTGGCCGCCCACCAGCAGTATCTCATCGATATCGCCCGGCTTGAACTTGGCGTCATCGAGCGCGTTGCGCATCGGCGGGATGGTGCGGTCAATCAGGTCACCCACCAGTTGCTCCAGCTTGGCGCGGGTCAGCGTCATGCTGAGGTGCTTGGGGCCTTGCGCGTCGGCGCTGATGAAGGGCAGGTTGATTTCGGTGCTCTGCGTGGTCGAAAGCTCAATCTTGGCCTTCTCGGCGGCTTCCTTCAGGCGCTGGAGGGCCATGCGGTCCTGGCGCAGGTCGATGCCCTGGTCGCGCTTGAACTCGTCGGCCACCCAGTCGATAACCCTCTGGTCGAAGTCGTCACCGCCCAGGTGGGTGTCGCCGTTGGTGGCGTTCACCTCGAACACGCCCTCCGACAGGGTCAGCACCGAGATGTCGTAGGTGCCGCCGCCCAGGTCGTACACGGCCACCTCTTCCTCGGGAGCGGTCTTCTTGTCGAGGCCGTAAGCCAGCGCCGAAGCGGTAGGCTCGTTAATGATGCGCGCCACTTCGAGGCCCGCGATCCTGCCCGCGTCCTTGGTGGCCTGGCGCTGGGCGTCGTTGAAGTAGGCAGGGACGGTGATTACCGCCTGGGTGATCTTCTCGCCCAGGTACTGCTCGGCGTCGGTCTTGAGCTTTTGCAGGATCATCGCGGAGACTTCCTGCGGCGAGTAAGCCTTGCCGCCCAGCCACACCTGGATGTCGCCGTTGGGGGCTTCGGTCACTTTGTAGGGCACCAGCTTGATGTCGCGCTGCACTTCGGGGTCGTTGAACTTGCGCCCCATGAAGCGCTTGATCGAGAAGATGGTGTTCTCGGGGTTCGTGATGGCCTGCCGCTTAGCGACCTGCCCCACCAGCCTCTCGCCCGACTTCGATACGGCCACCACCGACGGGGTGAGGTTCGCGCCCTCCGCGTTGGGGATAACTGTAGGCTCACCCGCCTCGATCACAGCCATGACCGAGTTCGTGGTGCCCAAGTCTATACCTAGTATGTGTGCCATTTCATTCCTCCCTAATTCTTAATTCTTAATGTTTAATTCTTAATTGCTCTCGCTCTTCATTCCTAACTTTGAACTCTCGCTTGACCGCCGCATGCCCGCCAATTAAGAATTCAAAATTAAGAATTAAGAATTGCGGCTTTAGCCGCGTGAGACCTTGACCATCGCCGGGCGCAACACCCGGTCGCGGACTTTGTAGCCGTTGGCGTAGACTTCGGCTACCGTGTCGTCGTGACCGTCGCCGGTGTCATCGAAGGCTACGGCTTCGTGCAGGTTGGGGTCGAATTGCTGGCCCTGCGCCTCTATCTTCTCCACGCCTTCGCTTTCGAGCACGGCGTTGAGCTTGCGGTGGATAGCCAACACACCCTCGACCCAGGGTACGTTCCTGGCTTCCTCCGGCAGGTGAGCCACCGCCCGGTCGAAGTCGTCTACCACGCCCAGCAGCTTCTTGAGCACGTTGGCGGTGGCCTTGTAGGCGGCCTCGTCGCGGTCCTGCTCCACGCGGCGCTTATAGTTAAGGAAGCTGGCCCGCTCTCGCTGCAAGGCGTCCAGGTACTCCGCCGCGAGGTCGCGCTGACCGCCGTCCGCGCTGGCCTGGGGTTCGACCCCGGCCTGTGTATTCTCTTCGTTCTCCTCTACGCTCGCGGCCTCCTGCTCGTCGCGAAGGTCGCGCGCACCGTTGTCATTCACTTTGCGTCTCCCCCTGTCCTGAGAATGGTGAGTTGTACGATTTTTGGAGCAGATCGCTCAGCAACTGCGACATGTAGCGTACCGACGACACCGAGCGGCTGTAGGGCATCCTGGTCGGGCCCACCACGCCCAGCACCCCGGCCAGGTGCTCGCCCAGACCATAGCGCGCCAGCACGATACTGCAAGCCCTCATCCCCTCGCCCATCGCTTCGTCGCCTATGATGACCTGCACGCCGTCCTGGTTTATGATCGACGGGATGATGGAGGTCCAGACGTGGCCGTGCTCGAACAGATCGAGTACCTGCTGCATCCGCTCCGGCTGGCGGAACTCGGGCTGGTTCAGTATGTTCGCCAGGCCCTCATGATAGATCTCCGCCGTCTCGTGCCGCTCCAGCTTGGCTAGCATGGTGGAGAGGGTGACGAGCACGCTAGGGGCAATCGTGAGGATGCTCTGCAAGTTGGCAGGCTCGTTCACCCAGGCCTCGATCTCGTGCGAGGTCTTGCCGGAGAGCGCGCCGTTCAGGTGGTTGGCGAGCGCGCTCAGTTCCTCCTGGGTCCACTCCTGGTCCACGTGGAGCATCTGCTGCGCTACCGTGCCATCGTGCCCCACCAGCACCAGCATGATGCGGCTGTCCGATATCGCCAGCAGCTCGAAGTGCTTCAGGCGCACGGCTGTGCTGCGGGGCGCGGTCGCCAGGGCGGCGCTGTGCACGGTGCGCGACAGGATGGAGGCGGCCAGGCGCACCCACTCGTCGGCTTCCATCTCCACCTGGTGGAACTGGTGCCGTATCTTGCGCTGCTCGTCCTGCGGCAGCGCCTTGGGGCGCATCAGGTTCTCCACGAAGTAGCGATAGCCGCGCTCGGAGGGCACGCGGCCCGCGCTGGTGTGCGGCTGCACGATCAGCCCCGCCCGCTCAAGCTCGGCCATATCGTTGCGCACGGTGGCGGACGAGACGTTCAAATGGTAGCTGCTTACGATCTGCTCCGAGGCCACCGGGCGCGCGTGCGATACGTACTCCTCGATGATGATGGAGAGTATCTGGCGCTGGCGCTCGGATATGCTGCTATCGTGGAGTTGTTCCATAGTTGTTTTCCCGGTAGTTTGAGCTTTCTTACAGCGTCAAAACCGCAACTTTCGTGCCTGGCTAGCACTCTAACGTAGGGAGTGCTAACTCACAAGAATATTTTACAACTTGATAATGGTGCTGTCAAGATTAATCCTGATAAATGTACGGCTCTATGAAAGTGTGACACAAACCAAAGTTTGTCTAAAGCGGACAAACTATTGGTCAGTTCTATTAGTTGTGTTAATCAAAAAAATGGGGCAATTACAGCCAAAAGAGAGGAGATGCTATATCTCCTCTCTTTCCTGGATGGCTCGCCACTTTGAGGCTACACCTATCGATCCGCTATGGGTTGGGCTGACGCTTAGCCGGGTAATGCTTTCGACGTCTGTCTGACACTGCCCTGCACAGGTCCGGCCACAGCCTGGGAACCTTGTATGCAACACAGCCCTGCTATGCGATTAGTAATGTCAGCGTTGAAAGTTGTAGCTGTTACCTAGCTGGTGTCAGACAATTTGGGAAGTAGGTTTCGGCGACTATCTTGGAGGTCTGCCCCCTGGTAACGTTGTTGTTCACGCGGAAGTATGGCCTGGACAAGGCGTCGCATGGTTCTGCGGTTCCGGTAGCCGGATTGGTGCCTCCGCAGGCATAGCCACTCACCACATTCCTGTTGGAGAGACGCTGTACCCACACGAAAAAGGTTGCACCAGGTGGCACATCACCGAACTGCTGAACACCTGGGTCTTCTGTGAACCCTGCGGCTTCCGACACTATCTTGCTCAGTTGCCCTCGTGTGGTGATGTTGTTGGGGCGGAAGTAGGGCCGGTTACCCGGTCCCACGCAAGGCTCCGCTTCGGTAGTAGAGGGGTTGGTGCCGCCGCAAGGATAGCCACCGATGGCACCGCTGTTGGCAAGTTGCTGTATCCACAGGTAGAAGGGGCTGGTATCGGGCACATCCTGGAACTTGCGGACACCCGCCGGGTGTATAAACTCTGCGGCAAGAGCCACCATCTTGGATATCTGCCCCCTCGTTACGTTCACACCTGGTCGCAAGTAGGAGCCGGGGCATGGCTCACCCGCTGCTCCACAGCCGTAGCCTGAGATGACACCACGGCAGGCCATGCACCTGACATACGAGTAGAAGGTAGAGCCTTCATGTACATCGTTGAAGCGGACTGGGCAGGCTGTGGAGGTAGCCAGTGGTACAGCGGTGCCCGTTGCTGATGCGGGGCTTGTCTGAGAGGGTTCTGTTGTCGACGTGCGCGTGGCTGTGGTGGCTGTGGTGGCTGTGGTGGCTGTGGTAGGTGTGCTTGTGGAGTTTGGCACTTCAGTGCTGGTCGCTGATGGTATTTCAGTCGAGGTCTGGGTGGCTGTAGTTGTGGCGGAATGTGTACCTGTGGCCGTAGCTGTAGCTGTAGCAGTACGTGTGGCCGTGTTGGCAGGCGTGCTTGTCTCGGCAGCGGTCTTGCTAGCTGTCGACGTTTCAGTGGCGGTCTCGGTCGGCGTGCTGATGGGCGTTCCATTGGCGGGTTCGGTGGCCGTCTCCGTGGCGAAGGTGGTGCTGGTGCTGGTGCTGGTGCTGGTGGGAGTGGAAGTGGTGGTTGGAGTGACGCCACAGTACGAACCGGTCTTGTTTGTAGTAGTGCCCATTGCATCCTGGTAGCCGGTTTTCCTGCCGAGCACCTCAACTAAAACATTCCCCGCCCCGCCGCTGAACTTGCCCCAGCCACATAGTCGGTAGCTGCCATTGCCCATATTCAGTAGCATGTCAGAATAAGTCTGTCCAACTGCGCTCGTAGCGCGGATGTGGACAAAACTCGCATCGTTTACGTACCGGCCGTTCTGATCGACCAGCCACACCACTACGTGCAACTCTTTACTGTTGCCGTCTAGCTTGTAGGCGTCTACAGCTGAGATAATCAGACGCTGCTCGGGTGTGCTGGTGGCTGTAGGCGTCCCGGTGACTGTGTTGGTCTTGGTGGCCGTGCTGGTGGGGGTGGTAGTCTTGGTAGGAGTATTTGTTGCCGTGCTGGTGAACGTCTCCGTGGCAGTGGGTGTGGCTACGCTGATCTGCGCAGGCTTCTTTTCGGTCTGTGCGATTACTTTCAGGCGAGGGTCCAGGCGGAAAGTGGGTAAAGTGGGTACGGTGCTGCCCTGTGCGGTGCCTGTACGCATGCTTGCCGAGGCTATGTCCGCTTCGGAGGCTGCTGCCCCCACTGCCAGTACTCCTACGATAATCAGCAGTGTGAGCAGACCGGAGAGCACTGGCACTCTCAATTCATTCCCGTGCATAATTTACCTTTTGTATGTAGTAATAGAGCAGTAACAAAGAAGAAATAGACGCGACACAATATGACACCTCTCTACGGCTAAGTATGGGAAGGGTCCTATAATACTCAGCGCGCGAGATAAGGTTGAGTTAGCTATCTAGTTGCTATCTATAGTATAGCTACATGGGTGGAGGTACCCAATAACCTTTTAAGGTGCCAGGAAGCCACCTGATGGTACTGCCATGTGAAAATACTAATTGCACTCTTGAGAACTGCCGATACATGGCCAGGAGCGGACAAATGCCCAACGTGAATTGCTACAGACCAAATAGCTGTCAACGGAAAATGACAACTCAGGAGGTTGCTGTGTGCTCTGTTAATGCAACCATATACCAGCATCGACCGGCTCTTGCCTTATTAACTTTCGGACAATCTTTAGTTTGTGTCACATAAAGCCTTAAAGACAGGTACAGATACCTGTCAATCATCTTCACCAGACACGCCTGGTACCTCCCTAGACTTACATCTCTAGCTAGATGCACTGCAAGCCTGCCTGCCCTATAATCGGTAGCATAGATTGCGCCTTGTCAGGAGGGCCTGTTATGTCCGTGGGCACAAATGGGTATGTCAAGCTACCAGAAGGAAGAATCTACTACGAAACAGCCGGTGAAGGCGAGACGCTGGTGCTCGTGCATGCCGGTTTCGTAGACAGCAGGATGTGGGATGACCAGTGGGACGAATTCACCCGTGCGTACCGCGTCATCCGCTTTGATATGCGGGGCTACGGGCGGTCGTCGCCGCCCGATGAGCCTGTGTCAAACCGCCGGGACCTCTTCAGCGTGTTGGAGCACCTGGGTGTCGAGCGCGCCCACTTCCTGGGCTGTTCGTTGGGCGGGGAGACGGTGCTTGACTTCGCGCTCGAACGCCCCGAGATGGTCCTATCCTTGACGCTAGTCTGCGCGGTCCCTGGCGGCTTCGAGTTGCAGGGCGAGCCTCCACCGCACCTGTTCGACATGATAGCGGCCCTGCAAGAGGGAGACCTGGAGCGCGGTTCGGAACTGCAAATTCGCATCTGGGTGGACGGCATGTTTCGGCAGGCGGAGCAGGTGGACCCGGTAGTGCGACAGCGAGCGGCGGAGATGAACCGGGTATCAATAGAGAACGGAATGTGGGCCAAAGCGGGGCCACCACCGGATGCCCGGTTAGAACCACCCGCAGTCGAGAGGCTACACGAGGTCCGCGTTCCCACCCTCCTAATAGTGGGTGCCCTCGATCATCCAGAGATTCTGCGCGGGGTTAACCTGCTGGCAAGCGAGATCAAAGGCACTAGAAAGGTCGTCCTATCGGACAGCGCACACTTGCCGAATATGGAAAGGCCGGAAGAGTTCAACAGGGCGGTCTTGAACTTCCTGGGCGAGGTACAATCGACGTAAGAACCGCACCGCCAGGACATCACCTGTAGATAAAAGGACCTGGCGACTATTCAGACGCCAGGTCCTTCTTCGGATCATAAAACGTATCCAATTCCTCTATCCCTCTAAGGTGCTACCGGAAGGTGTCCTCGAACATCAGCCAGCGGTCGGCGCTACCCGGTCCCCCGTAACGATACTGGTCTGAGGCATAGAGCACGAATATCCGTTTGACGTTCGGGCCTGCGTACACCATCGTGCCTCGCTCGAACTCCTGTGCAGCTCCTCCACCAGGCAGGAAGCCGGGTGGCAGGGCCGTGGGCGTAGCGGTAGGAGCGGGCGGCAGGGTGGGCGTTATGGAGGGTACGGGACCAGGGGCCTGGCCCGTTGCGACCGCCACGGTCTCAGGAGCGGTGGCCCAACCGAGCCTCTCCCGCACGCGAGCACCCGTACCTTCGCGCCATATCTTGCCGAAGCCCTTCTTTGGCGCGTGCAGACCGGCGGGTGGGTTCATCTCCGGCTCGCCCTCGCCCTCAACATAGGTATTCGCGAACCTCTGCAAGGTGCCATCCTCGAACAGCACCATTACACTCCTGTGGCCGTAAGGTCCATAGCCGGAGGGGTCTATCAAGCTAAGCATATACCCACGCTGGAACGGCTGGTAGGCCACCGTCACACCACGCTCCGGGTTATACGAGCAACCGAGTAGCCTGGGCACGTTGGGGTTGTCGGCCCATACCTTGCCAAAGCCCCTTATCGGCACGGTGTTGCAGGCGCGAGCGGTCAAGGTGGGGTATAGTGGCGGCGGTGGCGTGGCGGGTACCTGGGGCTTTCCGCCGTCCTGGTAGCGCCACGAGTAGTAGTGCTGG
This sequence comes from Chloroflexota bacterium, assembly GCA_030914045.1. Lineage (GTDB taxonomy): Bacteria > Chloroflexota > Chloroflexia > QHBQ01 > JADMIH01 > JADMIH01. The sequence goes on from JALZHG010000027.1 coordinate 21,061, forward strand.
CCGATATTGCCCATCTGCACCTTGAACCCCTGGGGCGCGGTTGGCACGTAAGTCAGCACCCGGCGCTCGTAGGGCTGTATCAGCACGGCGGTGTTGCCTACACCCGCAATCTTGACGCTAGCCCAGAATGCCTCCGCGATAGGGTAGCCGGTGGCGTAGAAGTAAGGGTCGTTCAGCCGAGCGTTGACGGTCTTGCCGCTCTCTATCACGGGGCCGCTCTGGTTGAGGAACTGCCAAAACACGTCCGGGATGTTGTGCCTGGTGGCAGACTCAAAGTATGCATATTTCACCCCGTAGATGCTGTACTTGCTGTCCTGCCAAGTAGTGCCCCTGCGGTCTATCACCTCTACGATGGGCTGCCCGACGCTGTTGTTATTGCCGTGGTCCGTCACCAGGTAGCGGAAACTGGCATAGGTCGGCGCGCTCAAGTCGTCCATGTCCGACGCGATGTTGATCTCGGCGGGCCAGCGGTAGACGAATTTGCTGTTGCCTGTCTGCATCTGCCCCGAGATAAGCTCGCGGGTGAGCAGGCCGTTGGTGACGTAGAAGCGGTCTGCCTTGTTGCCGTTGGGGTTGTTGATTTCCATGCGGCTCTTGTCGAAGTACTGCACCAGGTGCTGCCCACCCGGCCCTTCCGCGTACTCTTCGTATGCGCGGAAGCCCGGCGTTGGCCCCCAGAAGTAGCTCCTCTTGACGCTACCGTTGTCTACAAGCTCGTCGGTACGCGTCCAGACGGTCTGGAAGGCGCTATCGGCGAAGTTAAAGGGTATGGCGCGCACGGTGTTGCCTGTGTGGGGCGCGGACGTGGGTGCGGCCACCGCCACCGAGGATATCAGCCCGGCCCCGGCCAGCACGGCCATGAGGGTACCGGATAGTCTAGTTTTCATTTCCCTGCCTCCGATTGTGAGTTGAATGGTCTTGCTAATGTTGTGTGACTGGGGTGCGCACCCACTCTCTATCTACAACAACGCGGAATACGCGGGCGGGTTTCGTGAGGAGGGACGATGGACGATGGACGATGGCAGGAGGGGCGCGACGAAAATGTGAGTCATTTCGTATATGAAGGCGAAGGGAATTGCGGACAGTTCAAGAGGTTGGGAGGTACATGATGATGTTTCTCGTGCTAGGTTTCCTGCTCTTGTGGGGAGCGCATAGAGGCGGATTTCCGTTCTTCTTCCTGTTCATGATGCTCCTGTTCGTCTGCATGGCTTCGCGCCGGGGCGGGCATGGCGGCTGGCATCAAAGGGGTTGCGGCCCGCAATCTGACCCCTGGCAGGGCCGTGAGCAGCAGAGCCTTGCCCCGCCTGAGGACGTGAGGCCCTACCAGACGCAGCCCGGCGTGCCAGGCTACCCATACCCAGGCGGTCACGGCAACCACGGCCCCTACGACAGCTATGGCAACGAAGGCACCCCCACGATCCGCACCGACATGAACACAGGCGCGCGCACCGTGCGAGTAGACAATGTGCAGGGCACCGGCGGCCAACCTACCACGCCGCTACCCGAACAACCCAGGGCTCGCGTCGAGAACGACCGACAGTAGCGATGTAAAGGGACCAGTTTATGAAACCGCAAAGGCGCAAAGAGCGCAAAGGACACCATTGATTAAGGTGGTGTCGTACGCAGAAGGACCAGGGTACATGATGACGTATCCTGGTCCTTTTTGTACTGCGCAACCATTAACATTCTTTGCGCGTCCTTTGCGTTCTTTGCGCCTTTGCGGTTTCGTCTAAATAACTGCCGCGCAAAAGAACGGTGCATCATTTCCGTTGACACCACATGAGGGATGGGGTAAGGTACTTTAGACGGGGTGTAAGAAACGCAGGCTGCCAAGCGTCTTATGAATCGGGTAGTCTTGAGCGTCGTCCTCCCGTCGAAGGGGCCGCGTGGACCACTGGTACGACCGGGACGAAGACTACTACGACGAGCAAGGGGAAGAGCGGCTGATGAGTATACAGGCGAGCGCCGCGGCATGGCTCGATAAGTCCTTGCAGCGTAAGGCTGCCGCCACTCAGCCGGACGACGAGCTGCTCGCCATAGTGCAGGAGGCCCGCCTCGGCTCCGACGCGGCTTTCAGCGCCCTCTTCGAGCGGTTCCAGGCCCCCATAGTCAACTACCTCTACAGGCTGGTGGGCGACTGGGAGGTGGCGAACGACCTGGCCCAGGACTCTTTCCTGAAGGCCTATAACGCCTTGCCCCGCACCGACGACACGCTGCAAGTCTCCCCCTGGCTCTATCGCATAGCCACCAACACCGCATTGGACGCCCTGCGCCGCCGCAAGCGCATTACCTGGGTGCCCCTCTCGCACGATTGGGAGCCGCATTCCCCATACCCCGACATGGCGGCCAGCCACGCCGAAAGCGACGCCATTCAGCGCGCGCTCAGCACGGTGCCCGCCGACATGCGCGTCTGCCTGGTGCTCAACATGTATCAGGGCATGGCATACAAGGAAATCGCCGACACGCTCGGCATATCGGTCAACCTGGTGGCGGTCCGCATCTACCGTGGCCGCGAGAAGTTCATTGACGCGTATAAGAAGGGAGAACAGCCCTAAATTTGGGAATTAGGATTTCGGATTTCGGATTTGATGGATATCTTCTAGATCCGAATTCCGAAATCCCAATTACCAAATCCAAAATCCGACCATGCGTAACTGCGAGGACATACAACTACTCATATCCAAGTACGTAGATGCGGAGGCCACGCCCGAGGAGCGGGAGATTGTGGACCTTCATATCGTGGCGTGCTTCGAGTGCGCCCGCAAGATGACCGAGTACATGGAGATCGCGGCTATATTTGCCGAGGCCCCCATGCGCGCCCCACAGCCTGAGGTGAGGGCAGGGCTGTTCCGTGAGATCGGCAACGTCAAGGAAGAGGCCCGCCGCAAGGAGCAGATGGCCGCCAGGCGGCGAAGTTGGTACAGGTGGACGCCGCCCGGCTCTTCCCCCCCCTCTGCGGCTTCATCCAGGGCGCGCCGGGGCTTCGCGTGGGGCAGGCTGTGGGAAGTTGCCAGCCCATTCGCGGCGGCAAGCATGGCCGTGTGCGCCATCATCGCAGTCGTCTTGATGAACAGCAAACAGCCACAGAGTACCAGGCCCGACAACCAGGCGATAGCTAACTACCCCGACTTCCCCGCTATATCTACCATCCCGGCCACGGTGGTCTACCCCATGAGGGCGAGCGAGGGCGACCCTGGGGTCTACAGCCAGGTGCCACCCATCAGGACCGGGCTGGCAAGCCCCCCGCCGATTGCCGCCACGAACGTCCCGGCGCTCGGCACGGCTACCGTGGAAGATGCAGCTTTGCAGCTTGAGCAGGCAACCCACGTGCTGGAAGCGGGCGAGACCTGGCACCAACTGCGAGACCCTGCCTACGGCTATATGGTGTCGTACCCTCCGAACTGGTGGACGCACACCCGCGGCAGCACCCGCTACTTCTACCCCTGGACCGAGGGCGGCACCGAGTACGCGCCCTACTGGATCAACCTGCACGTAGACCCCAACATCGAGGGCCTGGACGCGGTCAGTGGTAACCAGGCGCTGCTCGGCGGCAAGGGCCGTCTTGAAGGCACCGAGGGCGGCCCGCTCTGGCTGAGAAGTAGCGGGGGCACCGAGGCGGCCGTCACCGACGAAATCTACGCGTTCGACCCGAACTTCATCTACACGCTGCGCCTCACGGTGCCCAAGGAAAGTCCCATAGCCGGCTTCGAGTCGCGCTGGAGCCTAGCGCAAGACTTCTTCAGCCGCATGAGCCGCAACGTGGCCCTTGGAGGGCAGGCGGGCCGGGTACTCTTCCTCAACGGTGGCGACCTGTGGTCCGTCAGCGCGATCCAACCGGCCGACCCCATGTCGGTGTGGAAGGGCTACAACAGCCGATGGACGCGCCAGTTCGCACTCTCTCCCGATGGCCGCACGGTGGCCTTCGCCACTACCGACTCCTCGCTGGACCCGTGGGCCAACGAGCTAAACCTGGCGCAACTCAACGCGACCGGCTCCAGCGTGGCGCAACCGTCCCTCTCGGGTGCAGAAATTCACGACATAGCCTGGTACAGCGACCGCGAGCTACTGGCCCTGGCGGACGTGGAAGCCTCCGGACTGGGCATCTACAGGCTCGCACTTGGTGCGGACGGCAACCTGGCCCCGCCCGAACTGCTGGTGGAGCTTGGGGATGAGATGACGGGCGCCAGGGGCCTCGCGGTATCGCCCGACAGGCAGCTTATCACCTTCATGGCCCCGCTGGGCGAGAGCAAGAGCACTGACATCTACGCCGTGCGCCCCGATGGCGGCAACCTCGTCAAGCTGGTGGGACACGACGCGGCGGTCTCGCCCTCACGCCCCGACGGCCAGGGCGTAGCCCCCCAGGAGCAGGCGGTCAAGTCGTACGTGTGGGCGGACGGCAAGCTGGAGCCTGGGCAGGGCGGCTACACCTACAATCTGCTCTATACCTCCGGCAATTCGGCCAGCCCTACTCTCTACAGGGGCGGGTTCCTCCATGCCGCGCCGGACACGAGTGGCGGCCCCTTGCTGGACCCCGCGTGGCTCGACAAGCCCGATGCTGCCTCGGTGCAGATAGTGCACGTGGCCCACTCCACGTCGGGCAAGGTAGCGATGTCGGGTTTCTACAGCCTCAGGGGCCTCAAAGTAGAGTCGCTGGCCGGGTTATGGACGGCGGACTTCACCGGCGGGGTGTTAAGCAACGTGCGCCCCCTCCCTTCCCCCGACGCCTCGCTAGGCGTGGCCGACTTACAGTGGTCGCCCGACGGCAGCGCCATCATCTACCGCGAAATGGTGCCCTCCAGCGAAGCCGACTTCGCCTCCCGCTACGACGGCCGCTCCCCCTTCTCAATCGTGCGGCTCGACGTTGCCACAGGGGAGAAAACCGTTCTCTACAGCGCACCGGGACGCTAGAGGTCAATAGACGTAGCTAAACGCCAAGACACAAAGACGCCAAGAACGCGCCAAGGTTAAGGATTGTTATTCCAGAAAGAGGGGCAGGATACGTAATATCGTACTCTGCCCCTCTCTGTACTTGCCGGACCTCCAGCCTCTTTGTGCCTATGATGCGCCGGAGGTTCCGTCCCCACCCTTCAGGGTGTCCCAGGTGCCCTGAGACTCATGTACCTCGTCGCGCTCCTGTAGGTTCTCGGCACCAGCCCAGCCTTCCACGTTGTCGGGCACGGTGTCGGCGGTCGCGAAGCCTTCGTAGGTGCCTTCGATGTCGCCGGATGGTGCTTCGTGCGTCTCGCTGCTGGTACGCGTGTCCTGGTTCGTGTCACGGCCCGTGGCGCTGTCGAAGGTTGCCAGCAGGGCCTCTTCAGTCGATTTGGACGACTGCGTTAGCCCTGCGGTGTCTTGTAGGGCCTCGGCCATGCGGTTGCCCCCGGCCAGGGTAGCCGCCTCCCCTTGCGAGTAATAGCCGGTGTTGTCTGTGCTGCCCGTCTGCTCGTTTCGTAAGGCAGTGTCGTTGGCGTGATTGAACTGGTCGTCGTCCCTGTTGCTCATGTGGCTGCTCCTTTGGTGCTCTATTTTTGTAGGAGCATAAAGTATGCCGGAATGGGCGTGCTATGCTCGTGGCCCGTGCGCGGCTGTTGCCAGGCGAAGGCAGCCTCTGGTATAATCTCCGTTAGTCCCGAAGACGGTGTTTATTCCTGGAAGAGGTGAAACGATATGTCCGGACACAGCAAATGGTCCACCATCAAGCGCAAGAAAGGGGCTGCTGACGCCAAGCGCGGGCAGCTTTTCACCAAGCTTACACGCGAAATCACGGTCGCGGCCCGCGAGGGTGGCGGCGACCCCGAATCGAACTTTCGGCTGAGGCTGGCGGTGCAAAGGGCGCGCGCCGAGAACATGCCGCTCGAAAACGTGCAGCGGGCGATACAGCGCGGCAGCGGTACGGGTGCCGACGGCAGCAGCTACGAAGAAGTGATCTACGAAGGCTACGGGCCGAACGGCGTGGCTATGCTGGTGCAGACCCTCACCGACAACCGCAACCGCACGGTGGCCGAGGTACGCGCGGCCTTCACCAAGGCGGGCGGCTCTCTCGGAGAGGCCGGTTCGGTGGGGTGGATGTTCGATCCGAAGGGGGTAATCGTCGTAGCGCCGCAGAACGGGCAGGATGCAGATGAGATCAGCCTGGCCGCCATCGACGTGGGTGCCGAGGACGTGAGCGTGGACACCGACGAGGATGGCGACACCCACATCGAGATCATCACTGGCTTCGAGGACCTCAAGGCGGTGCAGGACTCGCTAACTGGGGCGGGATACAACGTGACCAGCGCCGAGCGCACCATGCTCCCCAAGACCACTATGGCCCTGGAGGACAAGGGTCTTGAGTCTGCCCTGCGCCTGGTAGACCGCCTGGAAGACCTGGACGACGTGCAGACCGTCTACACCAACCTCGACCTCTCCCAGGCCGAGGCAGTCATGGCAGGAATAAGCTAAGCGCGATTTGGGAATTGGGATTTCGGAATTCGGATTTGCTCCGGTTCCTAGTAAATCCTAATTCCGAAATCCCAATTCCCAAATGGTACTGATACTTGGCATCGATCCGGGCACCGCTATCATGGGCTACGGCCTTGTTGAGAGCGGTGCTTCTGATTCGGCGAACGCCAGGGATGCTTTGGGGGCGCTGAGGCCAGGCTCCGAGCGTTTGAAGATGGTCGAGTACGGGGCGCTGCTCACGCCCGCCAACGCGCCGCTTTCCGAGCGATTGCCTCTGCTGTACGATGGGCTGGTGAAGATTATCACCGAGTACAAGCCGCAGGGCATGGCGATTGAGGAGCTTTTCTTCAGCAAGAACGTGCGCACGGGGCTTTCGGTGGCGCACGCACGCGGGGTGGCGATACTGGCTGGCGCGCACTCCGGCCTGAGCATAGGCGAGTATACCCCTTTGCAGGTGAAGCAGGCGGTGGTCGGCTACGGCAAGGCGACCAAGGAGCAGGTGCAGGTGATGGTGAAGGTGCTCCTCAACATGGACCACACCCCCCGCCCCGACGACGCCGCCGATGCCCTCGCCATAGCCATCTGCCACATCCACTCCAGCGCGTATGAAGACATGCTCACGCGGGGGCAGTAATTAGAGGAACCGCCAAGACGCCAAGAACGCCAAGAGAAATAAAGAATTGCACCGCAGAGACGCAGAGGACGCGGAGGTTACGCAGAGAATAGTGGAGGGTGTTCTTACTGAGGAAACACTGTGCACTAAGATGCTGCTTCTTGCGCCTTCTAACAATAACAATCTCAGCGTACCCTCTGCGTCCTCTGCGTCTCTGCGGTGAATAATCAATAATCCACTTGGCGGGTTCTTGGCGTCCCTGGCGTCTTGGCGGTTCCGTCTCCCGGTAAGTCACCCTTATGAAGCAGCGACTTGATGTAGCACTGGTAGAACGTGGGCTGGCAGAGACGCGCGCCAAGGCCCAGGCCCTCGTCATGGCGGGCGAGGTGCTGGTGGATGGGCAGCGGGCCGACAAGCCGGGTACGCCTGTCGTCGAGGGGGCGCTGATCGAGGTGAAGGCGGCGCTGCCCTACGTGAGCCGGGGCGGGTTGAAGCTCGCGCACGCTATTGAGGTGTTCGGGCTTGCCGAGCGTATTGTGGACAAGGTGGCGCTGGACATAGGCTCGTCCACCGGGGGCTTCACCGACGTGTTGCTACAAGGCGGTGCGGCCCACGTGTACGCGGTGGACGTGGGCACCAACCAGCTTGCCTGGAAGCTGCGACAAGAACCCCGCGTGACCGCGATAGAACAGACCAACATCCG
>JALZHG010000027.1:28827-47138 GCA_030914045.1 Chloroflexota bacterium
CTCGCCACGTGCGACGTGTCTTACATAGGGCTTGAGCTTGTCACCCCGTCCGCCGTGCGCCTGACCGCCCCCGATGCCTTCTTCGTCTTCCTCATAAAGCCACAGTTCGAGGCGGGGCGGGAGCAGGTGGGCAAGGGGGGCGTGGTCAGGGAGGCTTCAGTGCACCGCGATGTTATAATACGGCTAGCCCGGTATTGGGCGGCGCAGGGGCTGCACCTGGAGGGGCTGGCGCGCTCGCCCATAACAGGGCCGGCGGGCAACGTGGAGTACCTGGCCCTCATCGAAAAGCAGCCACGCGCCGGAGCGTTCGACCTGCAAGCCGCGATTGAAAGAGAGGTCATACCGCATGTCAAATAACCCGGCCCAGGGTGATGGCAGGCAGCCGCACAGCACCAACGTCGAAGCAGCCAGGCTGGTGATCGAGCACAACAGCGGGCAACCGCTTGCAGGCGTGGACACCGAGGTCCTCGACGGTAGCTCGCAGCCTACCAGCCGTCCCATCAAGAAAGTTGGCTTCATCGTCAACGAGACGATTGCCGCCGCCAACAAGGAGTCGGAGCGGATAGCGCGGCTGCTGCACGACAAGGGCGTGGAAGTGACCGAGTCGCACTCCGCCTCGCCGGACACGACCGTCAACTGGAGCAAAGACGACGCGCTCGACATGATTTTCACCTTCGGCGGCGACGGCACGATACTGCGGTCCGCCCGCATCGCGGCCCCCCTGGGTGTGCCCCTCATGGGCGTGAACCTGGGGCGGGTGGGCTTCCTGACCGAGATGAACCCCTCGCAGGTGCAGGAGCGAATTGAACTCTTCCTCGAGGGCAATTATTGGCTCGAACGGCGCGCCATGCTCCGGGCCGTGCTGCTCCGCGACAGCACGGAGGTGGGTAACTGGGTGGCGCTGAACGATGTAGTAGCCAGCCGGGCGGCCCTCTCCCGCGTGGTGCACTGCACGCTCAGCACGAACGGGCACAAGGTGACTACCTACGTGGCCGACGGCGTGATAGTGGCTACCCCCACTGGCTCCACAGCCTACTCGATGGCGGCGGGCGGCCCCATCATGCACCCCGAACTGCGCAGCATCATAGTTACGCCCATCGCCCCATACCTCACCATCGTCAAGAGCCTGGTGCTCCCCGACGACAACGTGCTGGACCTGCACATCGAAACCGACGACGAAGCCTTCCTCACCGTGGACGGGCAGACCCACGTCGCCTTGCACCACGGCGACACGGCCCGCGTCACCATCTCCCCCGACCCCTGCCTCTTCGCCCGCGTGCAAGACAAAGCCTACTTCTCGGCCACCCTGGTGAACAGGCTGAGACGAGCAGAAGATTGAAACGTGAAACGTGAAACGCGATGCGGCTGTAGTAGCTAAGTCACCTAAATAGAAACAGAGGCGGCTCAACTAACATGAGCCGCCTCTGTTCATTTCCCGGTACTATGTGACCCTAACCGCATCACGTTTCACGTTTCACGTTTCACGTTTCAGAAACCACATTCAGGGAAGAAGCTGGTGGACACGATCTTGGCTAGCTGGCCGCGGGTGGTGTTCACGCTGGGGCGGAAGTACGGGCGGTTCTGGCCGTCGCACTGTTCCCCGGTGCCGCCGCAGGGGTAGCCGCTCATCGAGCCGTTGGCTGCCAGTTGCTCGACAAACGTGTAGAAGGTGTGATTGGTGGGTACGTCAGCGAAGGTCTGGCCGCTCGGCGTGCCGGTCAAGTTGGCCGCGCCCGCTACTATCTTGGCTATCTGGCCGCGCGAGGCGTTCGCGCCGGGGCGGAAGTAGGGCTTGTTGCCCGCGCCACACGGCTCGCCGGGACCGCCGCACTTATAGCCGCTGATGATGTTGCGGGAGGCGATGCGCTCCACGAACTCGTAGAAGGGGCTGCCGGGGGCCACGTCCGCGAAGGTCTGGCCGTTGGGCATCTCACCGAAGCCCGCCGAGTTGGCGATGATCTTGGCAAGCTGGCCCCGCGTCACCGGGTTGGAGGGGCGATAGGTGCCGTCCGAGTAGCCGCCAATCACTCCCCTGTCCGCCAGGCAGACGATGTAGGGGTAGAAGGTGTTGCTCGGGGCCACGTCCGCGAACCTGCCGCCGGAGCCTTGCACAATCACGGTGCCGCTCATGAACTCACCGTGCACGGTGCAGTAGTACTTATAGGTGCCGGGCGTATCGAACACGCGCTCGTAGGTGCCGTTCAGGCCAAACTCGCCGCTGTCGAACAGGCCCGCGTGCTCGCCCATGCTGGTGACGCTGTGCGGGTCGGTATCAAAGCCGGTCCAGATCACCTTGTCGCCCAGGTTCACAGTGATGGTCTTAGGATCGTAGGCGTAGTTCCGTATCGCCACGTTCGCGGTTCCCGGAGAAGGCTGGCTCATCGGGGTGGCTGTGGCGCGGGGAGTGTTGCTGGGTTGAGGTACGGGCGTGCTGCCGGGAGCGAGCACGTTCACGGTGCCTGTCATGTTGCTGTGGTAAGCGCACTTGTAATTATAAGTACCGGGCGTGTTGAAGGTGAACTGGAACGTCTGGCCGCTGTTCATGTTTCCGCTCTCGAACTGGCCCGCCGGTACGCTGCTGACGGTATGGGGAGCCGCGCCGTTATTGGTCCAGCGCACGGTCGTGCCCTGCTGTACGTTGACCGTGCCTGGGCTGTAGCTAAAGTCAAGCACCGATACGTCGGTCATGGGAGCGCCGCCGGGCGTATTGCTGGGCTGCGGGGTGCGGGTCATAGTAGGCGTGTTGCTAGGGCCTGCGGTGGGCACCGAGCCGTCGCCGCTGAGCACGGTGATGCTGCCCTTCATGCTAGGGTGAATGGCGCAAATATAGTTGTAGACACCGGGAGTGTTGAAAGTGACAGGAGCTGACTGAGCACCCTGTGAAAGGTTGCCGGTGTTGAACGCACCGGAGTCGCTGGTGGCGGTATGGGTATCGGCATCAAGATTGGTCCAACGCACGGTCGCGCCGACGCTTACAACGTGGTCCTTCGGCTGGAACTGGAAGCTCTGGATGTTGACGTTGGAGCTACCGGCGGAGGGCGTATTGGTAGCTGCGCCGGGAGTAGGCGAAATAGCGGCACCCGATACAACGACGGTGCCGAACATCTCATCCTGGTGGAAGTTGCACAGGTAGTCATAGGTGCCAGGGTTGAGGAAGGTAATGGTGTCAGATTCGTTATCGTTGAGGGCCCTTGTGCTCCAACTACCATCGACGCTAGAAGCTGTGTGCAGTTCGCCGTCGTCATTGTTCCAGCGTACGGTTGTGCCCGTCTTGATCCAGATGGTGCGAGGGCTGAACCTATCGTGGCTGACCATGTCGACTTGCACGGTGCTACCCACACCACCTGACGGAGTAGGTGTAGGCCCGCCTGCGCCCGCGGCAACTATGATGGTGCCCACACGGTCGTCATTGCGGTCGTCCTCGTACTGGAAGGTGCCTTCCACGCCGATGATGATCCCCTCTGAGGTCTGCCCTGGTTCTATATCATCGGTGCGGAACTCTTCTGCGTCGTTCGTATTTATACTGCGGATCCTTGCCTCCTCATTGCTGTTGTTGACCCACCTGACTTCCGTATGAGTGCCAATAGTGACACTTGAGGGCGAAAATCCACTGTTCGTAATGTAGATAAGCTGGACGGACTGCGGAGCTTGAGGCGGGGCCGCATGCGCCGAGGGGGCATCAAACACCTGGGAGGCAGTGCCTGAGCCTAAGTTGAAAAAGCCACTTGAAAAGAACGTGGCGGCGATGACGGGCAGACAAAGGGCGAGCAGCGTAGACGCCAGCCTGCGCCCGCTCCACCTTCGTATGCCTGGGTGTGATGTTTTCTGCATTCCTCTAACCTCTCCCTTGTGCTATGGTACCAAGTACTATCGGCATCGATATGTCGGTAAGTCCTTGATACAATACGTATCAGGGTTACGATAAAGATCGGTACCATGGGAGGTTGGCATTTTGGCTCGTAACAGGTAAGTTTACCCGATTTGAAGGGCGAATAGCGAATAAATCTCCCGGTTGTCCTGCTTTCCTTGTTAGCCTATAATCATCCTCGTGGCAGCCACCGCACAAGCCGAGACGTTGCGCAAGCCTGGGCTATTAGCCTGGGCCGGAAGGCGCATCTACACGCCTCGCAACCCGGCATTGGCCCTCATGCTGGTGGTGCTTGGGCTGTACCTGCTGACCATGTCGGGGCATACCTACTCGCCCGACGAGGAGACGATGCTGGAGGTGTCGCGCTCGCTGGTGACGAAGGGCACCTGGGCCATACCCGAGAGCCGGTCGTTCGTGGATGTGATGGGCAGCGACGGGCGCAGGTACAGCCAGTACGGGCCGGGACAGTCGTTCGCGGCGGTGCCGTGGGTGGCGGTGGGCCTGCTCGTGGGCGAGACCTTCCCGAAAGACCAGGCCGGGTACCCGTTGCGCCTGATACTCGGCACGTTCAATGCGCTGGTCGTGGCGGGTATATGCGGCTTGCTGGCGGCGCTGGGCATGGCCTTGGGCTACGGCAGGGGGGCTAGCCTGCTCCTGGGGGCGGCGCTGGCCTTCTCGACGTACCTGTGGCCCCACAGCCGCACCTTCTTCTCGGAGCCACTTACCGCGCTGCTCATGCTCGGCTCGTTTTACCTGCTGGTGCGCCCACGGTATGGGCCACCGGACGGCCGGGGTATGGCGCTGCACATGGTGGCTTCGGGCGCGCTGTTGGCCCTGGTGCTCGCCACCAAAGTGCAGTACGCCGTAGCCGCACCCGCTTTCGCCATCTACCTGGGTTGGTCGACCTTCTCACCCCACCCCGGTAACGACTCTCCGGTGCCACGTGCCCGGTTGTTGATACGTATCCTCACGTGGGGCGCAGGATTCGTCATTGGGTTGCTCCCGCTTATGCTTTACAACTGGTCAGTGTTCGGCAGCCCTCTGCTCACCGGCTATGGCACCGACCTGCGCGCTACCTTCAAGACGCCGCTGGGCGAGGGGATGTACGGGCTGCTACTATCGCCAGGCAAGGGGCTTATGTGGTACGCGCCGCCCGTGCTGCTCGCCGCGTGGGGTCTGGGGCGCTTCGCCCGCAAGCACAGAGCCGAGGCGGTGTTCGTGCTTCTGCTTGGCGCTTCCATCGTCACGCTGTTCGCGCTGTACGCCTTCTGGCACGGCGACGGCTCATGGGGCCCGCGCTACCTCATCCCGTTCGTGCCGTTCGCCGTGCTGCCCGCCGTCGCCCTGTTCGACCGCCTCGGTTCGACCGCGCCGCTCAAGAGCCTGGCTGTGGCTGTCGTCCTGTCGCTGGGGTTCTTCGTCAACTTGCTGGGCGCGCTGGTCAACTTCGACACGTATATCAACCTGGGGTATGACGACCAGACGCGCCACTTTGTGCCGGAAGCCTCTCCCATCATCGGGCACTACAACCTGCTAGGGCAGAGGCTGCGACTCGACCAAATTGGCTTCAACAGGCCGACAGGGCGCATTGTCCTTCAGGACGGTTTCTCTTACAGCGAAGGCGATAAGACCAGAGGCGAGATGCTGCCCCGCTGGACCACAGGACGCGCCAAACTGCAAATATGGCCCGATGTTTCCAAAGGCCGCATGATCGTGACCCTCCGCCTCGCTGACCACCGCCCCCCCGAACTGTCACGCGCCAATATATCTATCCTCGTGAATGGCAACCCGGTCACCCTTCAGGCGCAGCCAGTCACCGACGCTCGTCCAAGCGTAGACTACACCTTCGAGGCAGGCACCGAGCCCGCGACCATAGAGGTGCAATCGGATACCTGGAACCCAGCTAAAGTAGGGGCCGCTGAGCGGGATGAAGAGCTTGGCTTGAGGCTCAATCAGATCTTCGTGAACGATGGTAGGCATCCGCACTGGTATACCATCTCGGAGGCCCTGCCCGCGCCGCCCTACTACCCGCAACCGCGCTGGTATTACGACCCCGGCACCCCACACCCCGCCGACCTCTGGCAGGTCTACATGGTAGAGACAGGTATGGGCCGCAAGGCGATGCTGGCGCTGGGCGGGCCGCTAGTGTTGCTGGCGCTGGTCTGCGTCTTCCTGGGCGTGCGCGGGCTGCGGAGGCGAGAGGCTTTAGGTACTCAGTAAGATAGGAGCGGGGGTTTAGCAGCCACTGGCATCTCTAAATAGCCCGACCTACCAGGTATGACATGCTGAGGGACCATATTTCCCCCTGTCATCCTGAGCGTAGCGAAGGATCAGGTGGGTAAGCGAGAGTCCTCAACGTTGTGGATGCTAGTGGCAAGAGGAACACTGGTCCTTCAATAGCAAGAGTCAAACACGGGCCACTGATCCTTCGCTACGCTCAGGATGACAAGGGCTCCCTTGGTTCCTCCACTGCGACATTCTTCCCGGTTCTCGGTTTACGCGCATGGCTGAAGAAGACCAAACGAGACAAGACCAAGAGGGCATCCAGGAGGCCCCTTCACCCAGAAGGCGCTTCCGCCTTACTCGCCGCCTGAGTCTGTTCGCGCTCGTGCTGCTCGCAATCGAGTTCCTGGACGAGCTTGCGTTCGGCGTGAGGGAGGCTGCCTGGCCCCTCATACGCGACGACCTGGCGCTGGACTACGCGCAAATAGGCATCCTGCTGGGGGTGCCCAACTTCATCGCGGGCTTCATCGAGCCTGCGATAGGCATCCTGGGCGATGTCTGGCGGCGCAAGGTAATCGTGCTGACCGGTGGTGTCTTCTTCGGGTTGTCCTTGCTGGCTACCGCTGTGAGCGGCGACTTCTGGCTGCTGCTGGCCTCGTTCATCGTCTTCTCCCCCGCCTCCGGTGCGTTCGTGAGCCTGTCGCAGGCTACCCTCATGGACAGCGAACCCGCCCGGCACGAGCAGAACATGGCGCGATGGGGGTTCGCAGGGTCGCTGGGCGTGGTGGCGGGCACGCTGGCGATTAGCGCGGTAGCTGCCACGGGTTCGGGAGTGGGCTGGCGGGGGCTGTTCGTGTTCATGGCGGGCCTGACCGGAGCGCTGGTCCTGATAGCCTGGCGCTTCCGCTTCCCCAGGGGCCACCCGGAAGATGAGGACTCCCCCGGCTTCGTACGTGGGCTGCTCAACGCCGTGGGAGCGTTGCGGCGCGGCGAGGTGCTGCGCTGGCTCTCGCTGCTCACCTTCTCCGACCTCATGCTCGACATCCTTCTCGGCTTCCTGACGCTCTACATGGTGGACGTTGTAAGCACCTCCCCCGAATTAGCCGCGCTCGCCGCCACGGTCTGGATGGGGGTCGGTTTGCTGGGCGATTTCCTGCTCATCCCATTGCTCGAGCGGGTGTCGGGGCTGGTCTACCTGCGAGTGAGCGCCGTGCTGGAGCTTGTGCTGTTCCCCGCTTTTCTGCTCGCGCCGGAGGTCTGGATGAAGTTCGTGCTGTTGGCGCTCCTGGGACTGTTCAACGCGGGTTGGTATTCGATCTTGCAAGGGCGGCTCTATTCCTCCATGCCGGGGCAGAGCGGCTCGGTGATGGCGGTGAGCAACGTCTTTGGCCTGGTGGGGAGCCTGGTGCCGCTGGGTATAGGGCTGCTTGCCGAGGGAGTGGGGCTGGGAGTGGCGATGTGGGCTATGCTGCTGGGGCCGATTGCCTTACTCGTAGGGCTGCCAAGGAGGACCGCCGAAGAGTCATAACGCAACCCCTCGTGCTCCGAAGGTGTGTATAGGTGTAGTAGGGACGATAGACAGCCTCTTCTGTTTGACATGAGCAGGCCCCATTCTTGTCATCCTGAGCTTAGCGAAGGATCAGGTGGCAAGCGTTCCCTGTTGCAACGGTGCGACAGAAGCGGAAGGCTACTCTTGTGCTCCAATTCAGCTTCTTCCCTACCCACCTGATCCTTCGCTACGCTCAGGATGACAGGGGGAGTAGGGTACGCTAGGAAAGGTGATAGCTAGGTGCTGGAGGACGAGATTCTTCGCTCCGCTCAGAATGACAGAGTAGGGGCTTGGTACTAGCGTCCCGCTTGATACGGTCGCTAACAAATTCGCATTTCGCATTTCGAAATTCCAAATTCCAATTTCCGAATCCCATATTCCTCCCTGGCATCTTCATAATCTCTCCATAATCTGTCTCTATACTGTGTTCATGGGGACGACGTGAAGCGGCAAGGCGGCTTTCTTCGTACATAGATGCAAGTAGGAAACATACAGGAGTTTGAGCATGAGCATGGAACGTAACCACGATTGGAAAGCCCCGGTGGCATTGGTGCTGGCGGGGTTGGCGTTATTCATCGCCTTGGGCGGCAGGGACGCGTTCAATTTTCCGCAGAGGACTGCCAATGTGATGGTAGAGCTTGCACCGCACCCGGTTGAGGCCGTACCCTTTATGCGGCCGGAGGTATTCCCCGCAGCGCCCTTAGCGCCCACGGTAGTGCCTGCCAGGCCGCAGATGCCGGAGTCGCGCTTCTTCGGGCAGGGCGGCTTTGCGACCGTCACCCACGACCAGGGGTCCTACTGGGCCGAGTGCTGGCGCTGGTTCGGGCAGATGCCCTCGATAATGCCGGTCCTCCTGGCGCTGGCGCTCGTGTTCCTCGGCTGGCGATTGCTGTCGCAGAACCGCAACCAGCAGGCCATATCCCAGGCCCCTACGCCTCCATATGCCAATCCCGCGCAGGGCGCTCCCCCAGCGCCCCCTCCTCCCGGGCCGCCTTACTACGGCGACATCAACCAGCGGCAGGGCGACAGCTAGAGTCATGGGAGAGAAGACGGATGCCTGCTAAGACGGTGCTGGTTGTGGACGACGAGCCGGGGATAGTCGCCATCGTGCGCGACTACCTCGACCGGGCGGGCTTCAGGGTGCTCACAGCGGGCGATGGCGAGCAGGCGCTTCGCCTCGCCCGCCTAGAACGTCCCAGCCTCATGGTGCTCGACCTGATGCTGCCCGGCATCGACGGCCTCGACATCACCCGCACTCTGCGCAGCGACCCGGCCTTGCGCAAGCTGCCTGTCATCATGCTCACGGCGCGGGTGGAGGAGGCCGACCGCCTGGTGGGCCTGGAGCTTGGGGCCGACGACTACGTAACCAAGCCCTTCAGCCCACGCGAGCTTGTGGCGCGGGTGCGGGCCGTGCTGCGGCGCGTGGAGGACAGCGACGCCTACGTAGGCGTGCTGCACGCGGGCGACCTTGCCATTGACCTGGAACGGCGCATAGTGCGCAACGCGGGCGTGCCCGTGGAGCTTACGGCCACCGAGTTCGACTTGCTGGCGGTGCTGGCGAGGCAACCCGGCAGGCCCTTTACCCGCGCCCAGCTTGTGGACATGGTATACGACCACGGTTTCGAGGGCTTCGACCGCGCCATAGACGCGCACATAAAGAACCTGCGCCGCAAGATCGAGGACGACCCACACAACCCCCGCTACATCCAGATGGTGTACGGCGTGGGTTATCGTTTTGCCGACTTGCAGTACGAGCAGGCGCAAGGCAGGTAAGCTATGGCACAGGAAACGGTAAATAGAGACATGAGAAGAACAAGGACCAGGCGTCCGCAACTGTTCAGCCTGATGCTCCTGGCGTTCGTGGCGGTGATTGCCATGAGCGTCGGGGGCATGGCGGCTATGTACTTCCTGGCCGGGGGGCACTCGGAACCAGCATCGAGCGTGAGTGTGGTTGTGCCTGCCTTTTCCGAGGGGCTGTACCCGCCTGAGGAGCAGGTGCGGACCAGTAATTGGCGGGCGGGGCTTAGTGCGGCGCTGGCGCTTGCGGCGGTGCTGCTGGGTGGGGCTACCTTCTTCTCCAGCCGCGTCAGCAGGCCCATCACCCGCCTCACCCGCGCCGCGCAGACGATGGCCTCCGGCAACCTCGACGTGCGCGTGCAGAACTTCGGCGTGCGTGAGATAAACGACCTCGCGGAGGCGTTCAACACGATGGCCGCCAACCTCGACACGGCGGACCGCCAGCGCCGCCAGCTTACCGCGGACGTCGCCCACGAGCTACGCACGCCTCTCTCGATCATCAGGGGCAGGCTCGAAGGGATGCAGGACGGGGTGTACAACGCGTCACCCGACCAGATAGCCTCGCTGCTGGAGGAGACGGCCCTCATGGAGCGGCTGATAGAGGACCTGCGCCTGCTCGCCCTCGCCGACGCGGGACAGCTACCCCTTTACCCTGAGACCTTTTCGCCCGCGCAGTTGCTCCATAGCGTGGCTCGCTCGTTCACCCACCAGGCAGAACGGGGCGGCGTCCAGTTGCAGGTGACCACAGCCACAATGCTGCCTGAGCTATGGGCCGACCCGCAACGCATAGCCCAGGTGCTGGGCAATCTCGTGACTAACGCCCTGCGCTACACGCCCTCGGGTGGCGTAATAACCCTCAGCGCGTGGTACGACCTCGTGGCGGGCCAGCCCCAGGTCTGTATGGCCGTGTCTGATACGGGCACCGGCGTCGCGCAAGAGGACTTGCCCCACATCTTCGACCGCTTCTGGCGCGCCGACCGTTCGCGTTCGCGGACCAGCGGCGGAGCCGGGCTGGGGCTTGCCATCGCGAAGCGCATCATAGACGCACACCAGGGCCGCATCTGGGCCTACAGCGCCCCAGGCCAGGGCACCACGGTAGCCTTCAGCCTGCCCATCTCGGTGAGCAACACCCTGCATATGCCCTACAAAGGCGCGGAGCACATGGAGATGGTGAGCAAGGTCTGACACAGTTCGCACCACATCGCCTCTGTCGCGGCTGTGTCATGACGGGATAGCAGGACCAAGGCCCCATCCTGTCATCCTGAGCGTAGCGAAGGATCAGTACCCTGTTCCTGGCTACCCATCGGCAGCGACCAAAGCCCCTTTTTGTCATTCTGAACGCAGTGAAGAATCTCGTCCCCTACCCGGATGTTTCACCTTTCCTATGGGAGAGTGCCCCCTAAAGAAAGGGGCCACTTGGGTGCTGAGGGACGAGATTCTTCACTGCGTTCAGAATGACAGGGACGGGGCTTTGGTCGCCGCTATTGCTACTTATTCAACTTTGCCACGGCTCTAGTCGGAGATACGTAGGGACCATATAGCAAGTCCTTCATGTGTTATAGTGAACTGCCCCGCGGCTAATGAGCAGGAAGGAAACCGGTATGGAGGACAGGCAGCCCAACAGCGAGCACATAGAGCGCAGCAGAGAAACAGCAAGCGAAACACCCACCCAAGAGCAGGTCACCCGGCGTGAGTTCGTACGGCGCGCGGCCCTGACGCTGGGTAGTGCGGTCGCGGCGGGTGCCGGCTTCTCATCGTTGGGGTGCGACCCGGAGGACCTCGCGGTAGATTCCAGTGCCGCGCCAGGCGGTGATGAGCCTGTCGAGGTCCGGGGCAAAGCCGCTGTAGCGCAGCCGGCATCCACCGCCCGCCCCTCCCAACCTGCTAGCACGCGTACAAGCCCTACGACGGCCCAGGCGACAGCCGCCAGAACGGCCCCTGCCTCCACCAACACTCCCCTCGCACAGCCAACCCCGGCGGGCAACACGCTGCCCTCGATGGACCTCTCAGGCAACCCCTACAGCGCGCAACGTAAGGCCATCATAGCTCAAAGGGGTGTGGTCGCTACCAGCACGCCCCTGGCCGTACAGGCCGGGTTGCTCATGCTCCAGAAGGGCGGTAACGCGGTAGACGCCGCCCTTGCCACAGCCATCGCCCAGACCGTGGTCGAACCCACCTCCAACGGCGTCGGCTCGGATGCGTTCGCCCTGGTGTGGGACGGCACGAAGCTGCACGGCCTGAACGGCTCGGGACGCGCGCCCAGGTCGCTCACCCTCAACCTGCTCAGGGGCAAAGGCTACACCACCGTACCCTATAGAGGCTGGCCCTCCGTCACCGTGCCTGGCGCACCCGCCCTCTGGCGCGACCTGCACGCCCGCTTCGGCAAGTTGCCCTTCGAGACGCTGTTCGAGCCTGCGATTGAGTACGCGGAGAGCGGCTTCAAGGTGTCGCCCATCGTGGCTTATCACTGGGGTCGCTCGGTGCCCATCTACGCGCCCAACAAAGGGCCGGAGTACAAAGGCTGGCTGGAGACCTACGCGCCGGGCGGCAAAGCGCCTAAGTCGGGCGAAGTCTGGTCGAGCAAGGCCCTCGGTATGAGCTTGCGACGTATAGCCCGGTCTAACGGCGACGACTTCTACAGGGGCGATCTGGCGCAACGTATGGCACGCTTCGCCGCGCAAACGGGCGGCTTTCTAACCGAGCAAGACCTGTCGGCCCACACGAGCACCTGGGTTGAGCCTATCTCCACCACCTACAGGGGCTATGAAGTGTGGGAGATACCGCCTCCGGGCCAGGGCATCGCCGCTCTCATCGGCCTCAACATACTGGAAGGCTTCGAGCTAGATAAGCTGAAGCGAGACAGCGCGCGGTCGTTCCACCTGCAAATAGAGGCGCTCAAGCTGGCCTTCGCCGATGCCTTCCGCTACGTGGCCGACCCGGATTTCGTGTCCGTGCCGGTAGCAGGCTTGTTGGACAAGAGCTACGCAACAAAGCGGCGCGGCCTCGTCACCGACCGCGCCCTCCAACCCGCGCCCGGCAAGCCCAATTCGGGCGGCACCGTCTACCTCTGCACGGCGGACGCGGACGGCATGATGGTCAGCCTGATCCAGTCGAGCTACATGGGCTTTGGGTCGGGCATCGTGGTGCCAGGCACCGGCATCGCCCTGCACGACCGGGGCGCTAACTTCAGCCTCGACCCCAACCACCCCAACCGCCTCGAACCGGGCAAGCGCCCCTACCACACCATCATCCCAGGCTTCCTCACCCGTGATAGACATGCGGTGGGGCCGTTCGGCGTCATGGGCGGCTTTATGCAGCCACAGGGCCACATTCAGATGGTCGCCAACACGATAGACTACCACCTGAACCCCCAGGCCAGCCTCGACGCACCCCGTTGGCAGTGGACCAGCGGCAAGAGCGTCCAAATCGAGTCGGACGCCGACCCCGCCATCGTGAGGGCGCTGAGAGCAGCAGGCCACCAGGTGAGCGTGCTAGCCCCCAGCGGCACCTTCGGACGCGGCCAGATCATCTGGCGGCTACCAGGGGGCGGCTATGTAGCCGGGAGCGACAAGCGAGCCGATGGCTACGCGGGAGGGATATGAGGCGGGACGATGGACGATGGACGATGGACGATGGACGATAGACGATAGACGATAGGAGTGGTGAGGACTGAGTTGCCGCCACACATCCAAACCCATCATCCTCTTTGCGCGTCCTTAGCGTTCTTTGCGACTTTGCGTTTTCGTCTCCTATCATCGTCCATCGTCCATCGTCCCTATTCCTCAAGCTCCTTCAGCCTCTTCTCCATCTCCCGCCGCATGCTGGGATTGGGAGTCACGTCGCGGACGTGGCGCAGGTCGGCAATGGCGGCTTCTTTGGCACCCTTCACCCGGTAAGCGGTGGAGCGGTTGATGTAGGCTTCCAGGTAGTCGCGCTGGATGTCTATGGCTCGCGTGAAGTCGCGAACGGCCTGGTCGAGATTGCCTATCTCACCGAACGCGGTGCCCCGGTTGTTGTAGGCTTCCGCGTAGTCGGGGCGTAGCTCTATCGCCCGGTCGAAGTCCTCTATGGCCCGGTCATATTGCTTCTTCTCGGCGTGAATTACCCCGCGGTTGTCGTAAGCCTGGGCGTAACCGGGATCAAGCTCGATTGCTTTGTTGAAGTCGGAGAGCGCGCGGTCGTAGACCTGTTTGATGCCGTAGGCCGCACCCCGGTTGTGGTACAGCACCGGGTCGTTGGGGTTCTCCTCAATCAGCCTGGTGTACTCTTCGATGGCGCGGCTGGGGTTGAGCTTCTTAAGCTGGTCCTCGTCGGCCAGGGCCGCCTCTTCATCTCCCCTGGAGCGGTGTATGGCGATGCGCTGCGTGTAAGCGGCCAGGAAGTCGGGCCGTATCCTGATGGCGCGGGTGAGATCGGCGATGGCGCGGTCAAGCTCACCCATCGCCTGCAACGAGGTGGCGCGGTCTACATAGGCCTGGGCGAAATCGGGGTCGAAAGCGACGGCCTTGCCGTAGTCCTCGATGGCCCGCCCGTGATCGCCCAACGCCGCGTAGGACTTGCCGCGCCTATCGTAGCTCTCGGCCAACTCCGGGCTGACCTCTATGGCGCGGGTAAACTCCTCAATGGCCTGCCGGTACTCGCCCTTGCTGTACAGGGCCGCGCCCTGCCTGTTGAGCATCGCAGCCGACAAGCGGTTGCGCCAGCGCGAGATGAGGTTTTCCTGTGGGGGTGTGGACTGGTCTTTGCGCACGTGTGCCTTCCGGTCTAGTGTGTCTCATAGTACGAACGTCGCGAAATTATAGCACAGGCCACCCCGCGCCACCTTCCCCGACCCTGCTAGCAGCTAGCAAGGTCCCTTCAGAGTAGGCCAGGCACAGTCGCGGCGACCAAACACCCCTCTGTCATCCTGAGAGGGTGTCTAATAAAGGTAGAGGGTAGATTTAGGCACAAAAACAAGGTTATACAGGTTGGAAGGAGCACAGGGGAGAGCACCCGATGTGTCCATAGACCCTACTCTAGAGGTCCGCTCACCTATAATAACCCTTGTCCTCGCTCCTCCCTTCCACTCTCCACCCCTTTATTAGACACCCTCTGAACGTAGTGAAGGATCTCAAAAAGTTGAGTAGGGAGGCTGTCGCATATTAGGATTGTGGTCCGTTGGGTTCAGCACCGGGGCGAAACAAGCATCTGAGGTCCTTCACTGTGTTCAGGATGACAGGGTGAGGTTTGGTCCTACTATCCTGCTTTCCTGCTATGGCACAGCCACCTGGCATATGGTATGCACAGGATAGAGAGCAACCTGTTAGCGATCATGTAGGGAACCTTCTTGAAGACACTTCTATTGCTGCGACACGGCAACGCACAAAAGAACGCACCCCAGGGCGACAAGGCACGACGCCTGACCGAACAAGGCAGGCAAGAAGCAGCCGAGATGGGCCGTAGATTGCCGGACATAGCAGGCAGCCTGGATGCCGTCATTAGCTCCGACGCTGAACGTGCGCTAGAAACCGCCCATATTGTAGCATCAGGCACGGGCTATGGCGGCGACATACGCGTGGAGCACGACATCTATGCCACCGGTGTCGATACCATGCTCGGCGTGGTGCGGGGCCTACCGGACGAGCACGACTGTGTGCTCCTGGTCGGACACCACCCCAGCTTGGAGTACCTGGCAGCCGACATAGCCGAAGAAGGCACGCCCGCACAATCACTCCCCACCTGCGGCCTGCTCCACCTCGCGCTGGACGCCACTCGCTGGCGTGATATTCGCCCCGGCAACGGCAGGTTGTTGGGGGTATATGGACCGGACGATAGACGATAGACGGTGGACGATAGGAGACGGAAACGCCAAGACGCCAAGTACGCCAGGAACGCGCCAAGAGGATGATGGTTTGGATGTGTGACTGCTACTCAGTCCTCAGTCCTCATTACTCCCATCGTCTATCGTCCATCGTCCATCGTCCACGTGAAGCCTCATTGCCCGCTCGAACTTGGATTCGGGTTGGGGCAGGAGTCCGTATTCGCCGGTGAGGAGGCGACTCAGCACTCGCAGGTCGTCCAGCAGGCCCTCCGGCAGCAACTCGATTTCTAGCTCGTAGCCGCGTACCGGCCCTGAGGCGGTGTGGATGGTTACGTCGTCCAGGCTCAACTCCGCGACCGCTCGCTGGCCCTCGTAGAGATTGGAGACGGTACGGGTCTGCTCCAACATAAAGAGGTCGTGTAGGGGCTTGCCTTGCGCGGTCTGCTCCACCATGCGGCGCACGTCGCCCGGCGGCCATGTGGAAACGTCCAGGCCCTGCACCTGGGTCTCGTACTCGTCGCGGGTGTGGATGCTGCCTTCACTCACCCCCGCGCCTGTGCCTTTTATCGTGAGCAGCAGGCCGCCCGATACTTCGCGCAGGCGCACGAACAGGTTGCGGTTGTGAAAGCTGCGGTCTGCCGTGTCGAGGTAGCGATCTCGCACATGCTTGGTGCGCGTGTCACGCACCTCGTAGGGGCCGAGCACTCGCACCTGGAGCATACGAGCGAAGGTGGCTTCATCGGGCACGAGGAACTTGGCTTCGATCTCCATATGCTTCTCCGGCGAGCGGGCTGTGAGCGTGCTGGGCATAACCATGTGCAATTGGAAATTGGAATTTCGAATTTGCTGGATACTAGAACTCATCTCAAGAATGACAGTAAAGTGACAGTATGGAATATGAGCACATGGCCCCTTCTTTGTCATTTCGAACGCAGTGAGAAATCTCGTCCCACAGCACCCAAATATCACCTTTCTATAACGTAGAGTTTCGCAAGCAAAGAGGGACACCTGCATAGAGGACGAGATTTCTCACTCCGTTCGAAATGACAAAGAAGGGGCCATGTGCCGATCCGCGACAGTGTTGTTTTCGAGATAGCCTCTACTAAATTCGCAATTCGCAATTCCAATTTCCAAATGCCTATCACGCTCTTACTTTTGTGACCTCGATCCTGATCGGCTCGCTGTATGACCTTGACATCGATTCGCCCGTCCAGCCGTATTGGTCCATTTTCTCCTTGTATTTAGCTGCGTAGGCGGGGTGCGCCGTGCTGATAGCTTCACGTTCCAGGAGGGTGGCCGTGCCTTCCAGGGTCACTACGTCGTTACCGCTTGGGGAGTTGAGGGCAAGCACCACGTTGGGATTTTGCTTCAGGTTGCGTATCTTCTGGTCCGGTTTGCTGAATATGTATATGACCGACTCTGAATTGTCCCAGAGGAACCACACGGGCACCAGGTGAGGCCGCCCGTCGGGTCGCACCGTAGCCAGCCAGATGATAATCTCCGTCCGCAGCCGCTCGTCTACATGTGCGTCCCGCTTCTGTGCCAGGTCTAATATAGCCCTACCATTAGCCATTACTATATACCTCCAAGAATTGTTACTAACAGCCAAACACCGCCTGACGGCATCCAACTAGCAGACTGCCGCCCCTCTTCTGCATTGTACAATTACAAATCACGAATTACGAACTATGAGTTACGGGTTAGCAGTTGCTGGTTATGGCATATTGCCCAACCCATAACTCGCCACCCATAACTCGCCACCCCTAGTTCGTAATTCGTAATTATCCTTGACACTCTTCCGCCCCACTGCCTACAATGGGGCAACGCTCAACGAGGAGACTGGAGGATAATCTAATGGCAGAGCAGGACGGCACGCGTCCCAGGAGTGATGAGCCGCGCTACGGCTTTGAGACACGGGCGATTCACGCCGGGCAGGACCCAGACCCCACGACGGGCGCGGTCATCGTGCCCATTTACCAGACTTCCACATATGTGCAGGAAAAAGTAGGCGAGCACAAGGGTTACGAATATTCGCGCACCGGCAACCCCACTCGCACCGCGCTGGAGAAGTGCATCGCCTCGCTGGAGGACGGCAAGCACGGGCTGGCGTTCGCCTCCGGCATGGGGGCCGAGACGACCATCATGTACCTCTTCTCGCCCGGCGACCACGTGCTGGTGTCCAACGACGTGTACGGGGGCACCTACCGCCTGTTCGACAAGATTCTGCAAGCCTACGGCCTCCAGTTCAGCTACATCGACATGACCGACCCGGAGTCGGTGCGCGAGCACATGCGTGACAACACGAAAGCTGTCTGGA
The DNA here is from genome assembly GCA_030914045.1 of Chloroflexota bacterium. Lineage (GTDB taxonomy): Bacteria > Chloroflexota > Chloroflexia > QHBQ01 > JADMIH01 > JADMIH01. The sequence goes on from JALZHG010000027.1 coordinate 46,382, forward strand.
TCGAGACCCCCTCCAACCCGATGATGAAGCTCATCGACCTGACCGCGGTGGCGGCGATAGCGAAGGAGCGGGGCGCGAAGACGATAGTGGACAACACCTTCGCCTCCCCCTACGGTCAGCAGCCCCTCACGATGGGCGTGGACATAGTGGTACACAGCAGCACCAAGTACCTGGGCGGGCACAGTGACGCGGTGGGCGGGGTGGTGGTCACTTCGGACGACGAGGTGAACGAGAAGCTGAGGTTCTTGCAGAACGCGGTCGGCGCGATACCGGGGCCGATGGACTGCTTCCTGGTGCTGCGCGGCATCAAGACGCTGGGTGTGCGAATGCGGGCGCACGAGTCGAACGCCATGAAAATCGCGCGCTTCCTGGAGGACCAACCGAGCGTGGAGCGGGTGCTTTACCCCGGCCTCGCCTCGCACCCGCAGCACGACCTGGCGGGCAGGCAGATGCGCTGCTTCGGCGGCATGATCTCCTTCCTCGCGAAGGGTGGCCTGGAAGAAGCCCGCAGAATATCGGAGAGCACCCGCCTGTTCCAGCTAGCCGAGAGCCTGGGCGGCGTCGAGTCGCTCATCGAGCACCCCGGCATCATGACCCACGCGAGCGTCGCCGCCTCCCCCCTGGCGGTCCCGGATAACCTTGTCCGCCTCAGCGTCGGCATCGAAAACTCGGAGGACCTCATACGAGACCTGGCGAACGCGCTGAAGTAGGACGGACGACGGACGATAGACGATGGACGATGGTAGGACTTCTATCG
>JALZHG010000479.1 GCA_030914045.1 Chloroflexota bacterium
GAAACTCGGTGAGGACTCGTCCAAAGACATCAGGCTTTTCTATGTGCGGAGTGTGTCCGCAGTCGGCGAAGACCACCTCGCAGTAGCTACCACCGCCCGCCGCGTACTCGTCGAGGAGTGCGCGGACCTGGGAAACCATCGGTTGGGGTGGGTAGACTTCCTCCCCCGGCCAATCCGGCACCACACCGATCTTTCCGAGGTAGCCGAAGTCCGCGGTCGAGGTGTCAGAGACCGTGCGATCATCGGCACCGCGCACCCACAGCACATCCGGCTGCGGGTCGATGTCTGCGAGTGCGCTCAGATCGCAATGTTTGGGCGAGAAAGCGTTGACTATTCCCCACCGTCCCGGCGCCACTTTCGGCCAGTTCGGTGAGGGTGCCCTCTCACCAGGGTAGTTGTAGTTGCCAATCTTCGTCCTTAGTATCTCCGAGACCAAGATCTCCTCGCGTTCTCGGGAGACCCGAAAGGGAGGCTTGAAGTAAGTCGCATTCATCACGTTGCGCGGCGAGCTAGGGTTGTCCGCGTTTTGGGGGTCGTCCCCGAGACCTTGCTCAAGGAAGCGGACGAAATCTAGGTTGACCAGTCCGCCGCCAGATCCGGCATAGTCCGGCCAGCATGGCTTCCCGGTGATGTCTTTGGTGCCGCCCATCCCGAAGGGGGGAATAGGACAGCTTAGGGTGAGCGAGGCGACCTCCTCCGGATAGTCGATTGTGTACTGCATGACCACGCCGCCACCCAATGACCATCCGACCAAGTGGACCTTCCGGTCTTCTGCATACCCCAAGGCTTTCATCAGGTCGTACAAGTCCTCAGAGAGATCTCTCATTCCTCGGGTGGCGTCAACTGGTTTAGGCTCAGATCTACCAAAGCCCCGCAGGTCGGGGGCCAGCCCCCGGTAGTAGGACGGGAGCGCAGCCAGGGTTTCCTCGAAGAACTGAGAAGAGGCGACGTTGCCGTGGACGAACAATACGGGTGCGCTCTCCTCCGGTCCGCTCTCCAGCAGGTGGGTTGTCAATCGCGGCGTGCTAACCTCACGCGAGCTGATGCCATCCGATAACTCTCTCTTCCTCATGCGCCCTGTCCGTTCCATCCACTCGCCGACAGCCTGTAAGGATAGGAGGAATTCTACGCAAAGGATCATCACAGGAGCAATGGCGGAAGAGCCGGGACAATTCGAAGAAGCCAACCCTAGTTAACCGCGCTGGATGATACTCCCCAACATAGGTTCAGCGTACACGCTGAGACCACTCAAGAGCATAGCGACATCCCGCGTCGATCTGCCAGCGACCGTTGCGCCTTGGACCTGCCGAGGCCTTAGGGCTAGAGACGATTCCGATAGTAGTAGATGAGGTGCATGTACTTCGTCCAGTTCCAGTAGGAGCCCGGATCGGTATGGCAAGTGACCCCGCCGCCGGAGCTGGAACAGCCGGGTACTTGATAGTGGCCGATTATGTGTTTGTCGTCCATGGGGATCTTATACTTCTTGCAGCACCACGCCGAAAGCCTCGCCGAAGCATGGTACATACTCCTGGTAAACCACTCCGGGTTGTTTATGTAACCCGCGTGCTCGATGCCGATGCTGTACGTGTTGGAGTCCCACCAACCGGCGTGCCAGGCGATGTCTTCGTCGCGCACACACTGCGCTACCCCACCTTTCCCGCTGACGACGTAGTGCGCCGACGCCTGGGCGGCGCAGTTCTCAAACCAGCTTATGGTGCCGGAGTAGGAGCCCTGTGCGACGTGGATAACGATTTTGTCTATATCGTAGGAGGTCTCTCGGTTGGAGTCAGTGTAGTTGCATGAGGTGGCCGGACACCATACGGCCTGTGGGTAATTGGTGGCGCCGCTCTGGGCGGTGTAGACCTGAGGTACTTCGATGTCTTGTGGCGAGAGCTTCAGACGCTCGCCGGTCGAGATGGTCAGTGAGGCTCCGCCCCTGAGCACCCCGTAGACCTGGCTGGCGTACAGGTCCGTGTCCGCGTACTGGGAGAGCGCCTCCTGCCAACCATCCAGGCTCTTCGGTTTGGTCTTTCCGACAAGGTCTGAAAGGAAGGCCGCGCCGCCCTGGATGTTGGCAGAGCGATCGTTTTTGAGTCGATCTTCGGAGAGACCAGTTAGCTTCGCCGCCTCGCCTAGAGTGTTCCTAGACGGATTTTGGGTGAGCTGCATGATCCCGTAGTCGCCGCGACCTTTCGGATCTCCCTTCCGGTAGGCGCTGGCGGACGGTGGCGGCATCTCCCAGAGGGTGTTGTAGTAGCCCATCGCCAGGAGCAACTCGACCGGAACTTTGTACTTTCTGGCGGCGGTCTCGAACTGTGCCTCCAGAGGAGATTCCGTCTGCGCCAGAACTCTGCCGCCCGCCGTTCCGAGCAGAGTGGCGCCTGCAAGTCCTGCTCCGCCCAATCTCAGGAAATCTCGGCGGTTCATAGTCGTGACCCGGTCCTCAGAATACATGTCCCCCTCCATTGGCGCTTTCTCAGGTGCTTTCTATAGAGACCATTATCCACAGTTTTAGATCTGTTCGCAGAGATCAGTAGAAGGTGCGCTTGAGCGTGCAGGCCTGTAACACGTATTTCGCGACGAGGATCTCTCTAACCAGGA
>JALZHG010000480.1 GCA_030914045.1 Chloroflexota bacterium
GGAGCGGCGACCAAGCCCAAGGTCATCCGATCCTCCGACGGGCGTGTGAAGTAGCTCCTCTCAAAACGTGAAGACCAGTGATCAGGAAGTAGCGACGTTTATTCACGCAACGACCTAGTCCTCCGTCAACGATGATTTGACGTTTCTGTGCAGCGGCTTATCCTGAGGCTGATCCGTCTTTGGAGGAGAGCTGCTATGAAAAAGAAATACCTCGTCGAGCTGAGCGAGCAAGAGCGAGAGTACTTGCACAAGCTCATCTCTTCTGGCACCGCCCCGGCGCGTAAGTTCAACCGAGCCCGCATCCTGCTCAAAGCCGACGTAGGCAAACACGCCGAGGCACAGGCGCTCAACGACCGACAGATCGCCCGGATGCTCGAGACTCCACTGCCACAGTCCAAAGGGCACGCGAACGCTTTTACGAGGGAGGTCTGCAAGCCGCGCTGGAACGCTCTAAGTGCACCTAACATAACCGCTCAACGTAGCGCCAGCAGATCAGCGCACACCCGAGATCGAGGAACGCCTGGTGGATATCCTCTCGGCGCTCGTAACGCACCTTGAGGCGCCGGAAGCGATTCACCCATGACAGCGTTCGTTCGACCGCCCACCTGTATCGTCCGAGCTTCTCGCTGGACTCGATGCCTCGCCGTGCTATGCGTGGGGTTATGCCCCTCGTCCTCAAGGCCTCACGGCACCGAGGGAAGTCGTAGGCCTTGTCGGCATGGAGCTTGTTGGGACGTTTTCGTGGTCGACCGCGAGGCTTGTGGATAGGCTCGATGGCATCCACAGCCTCCTCAAGGACCTTGGAGTCGTGGACGTTTGCCGCCGAGTGAGTCACCGAGAGAGGGATGCCGCTTCGGTCGACCACAAGGTGGCGCTTCGAGCCCGATTTGCCTTTATCCGTCGGATTCTTGCCGGTCTTTTGGCCCCCCCGGGGGCGGGTACGCTCGCCGAGTCCAACGACGCCCTCTCCCAGTCGATCTCGTCGGCCTTGCCCAGCCGATCCAGCAAGATTCGATGCAGCTCTTCCCACACGCCTGCCTCGTGCCATTCCTTGAGACGACGCCAGCAGGTCATGCCCGAGCCGCATCCCATCTCCTGGGGCAACATCTCCCAAGGGATGCCGCTCTTCAAGACGAACAGTATGCCGGTGAGGGCCGCCCGGTCGTCGACGCGGGGCCTGCCGCCCTTGGGCTTGGGTGGCTCTTCCGGGAGCAGCGGCTCGATCACTTCCCACAACTCATCGGTAACGAGTTTCTTAGCCATACCTTCAGCCTACCCCCCTAACGGTTTTGTTAGGCGTTGTTAGCGGATGATCCGCGCGACGGTGCGGTTGAGGTTGGCGACTTCGTCGCGCGAGATCCTGACGAACCGGGAATTGGTCTGCGCCAAACTCGCGTACGTGATTTGTCCCCCCGCTCTGCACTCCGCCGACGAGAACACCACTCAGAAGAACACCACTCAGAACCAGAACGCCGCCGAAACCGTCATGTGTGACAGGTACGCAGCGGTCGATGGCTCCGATGACGCTGAAGGAACCAAAGCTGCTCCATTCAACACAGCGCAGAGGCTGTCGACTCCCTGTCTGCTGGCCAGGTGGGGTGCTTGCGCAGAGGTGTCTACACCGACCCCGACAAGCGGCTGGTCTTCAACGACGGCGGTAAGGAGGGGGACAGAATAATCCTGCGCTCCTATCCGGGCGAGACGGCCGAGTTCCGGGGTTCGATCCACATCCCGGAGGGGAGCGACTACGTAACCGTCCGCAACGTGCGCCTCGACGGCTCCTACGGACCCGTAGGGAAGGGGCACTTCAAGGGTGACCGCAACACCGAGCAGGCCGTAAGGATGCTAGGGGATAACGTATCCGTCCACGACAACGACATCACCAACCGCCGTCCGAACGGCGACCCGGATCTGGCAGGCACCTGCATCATCCTGGGCTCTTCCGAAACGATTGCCGCTGAGACCTCCATCAAGGGCAACCGCATACACCGCTGCGGGCAGATGCCACGTATCAGTCGCGAGCACGGCATCTACGCCTCCAGACCGAGAGGCGCGAAGATCTCCGACAACCTCATCTACGCCAACGCCGACCGGGGCATCCAGCTCTACCCCGACGCCAGAGGGACGATGGTCGAGGGTAACATCATAGACGGCAACGGCCAAGGCATAGTGTTCAACGGCTCCTCCTCGAACAACACGGTGCGCGGGAATGTGATCTCCAACTCACACGCTGGATGGAACGTGTCCGGTAACTGGAACCGCTCAAGCAAGGTAACTTCGCACAACGAGGCTCACGACAACTGCGTGTGGGCCTCCAGCCGGGAACCCGAATACATAAGGGTAGGGAGGCTTTCTCGAAGACCAAGAGGGTGTTGCGCAAAGCCGCGGCGCGGACTCGGGAAGCGTTGGTAAAGGCGATAGGTAGGGCGATCTCAGCGGTCAGCGCTCGGGACGTCCGCGGCTTCTTTCGGGCACTGCGGGTAGGGCACGCCGGTTCAATCGTTATGAAGAGCGCTGCAGGTAGTTGGTCGATAACGCAAATGCGCAATCGTCTTGTGCAAGTCGGCCAGATGTTCACGGTCATTATACGCTTACCACAT
>JALZHG010000481.1:0-1244 GCA_030914045.1 Chloroflexota bacterium
GAGCAGCGACTTTCATGGGTGTTGATGGGATGGCTTATGCGCCGATATGGTTACGATAGGTAGCATCCAAGGATGTCCTGGGCTTTTCTTGCTGGAGCTGGGCACGCCCGCGAAGCTACCGAAAGCTTGCTGGTGCTAGACAAGATATGGGGTGGATGCTTACGGTGTAGGACCGGGGGAACCGGGAAAAACACGCCGGATTCCGCATATTTATACAAGATGTCAGATATGAGTTTCCGAGAATTTCACAGCGTGTTGAAAAAGTCGTTGTCGGCCCGGTCGGCGATCCACAAGAGCTCGAAAACAAGGCCAAAACACTACGAAAACGGCGTTTTCAGCCCCTGAACCGGGGGCAGAAGAGAGCGCGAAGGAGTTTTCAACACGCTGTTCACCCCCTACAGCATCACTTATGCGCGACGATCTGCTAAACACTGCTGCCGCGCGTATTGTGACGGGCGAAAGGGTTACAAAGATGCCCAAAACGGGGCGAATGGCACCCGAAATCGAGGTCGCTGAGCAACTCAGAGCTAAGTGATGCTGTAGGGATCGTTTTCGGTACAGACGTCACCCAACTGTGTGGAAGGGGTCAGCGTGTTGAAAAACGCGCTCTGTCGTACACGCATTGAGGACGGGCTGCGATAGGCGCTAGCATGACCTCCCTGATTCTTCCTCGACAGGAGGCCACGTCACCATGATGGGTACCAAGCAACGCGACTTCTCCTCCCTCCAAGATGTCTCACTCGAAGAGCTCGTTCCAGAAGACAACTTCTATCGCCGCTTGGAGAGGACGCTCGACCTCTCGTTCGTCAGGGATCTGGTAAAGGATCGCTACGCCTCTTCGGGACGCCCTAGCGTCGATCCCGAGGTTTTCTTCAAACTACAACTCGTTCTTTTCTTTGAGGATTTGCGCTCGGAGCGCCAACTGATGGAGGTCGTGGCCGACCGTCTGAGCTTGAGGTGGTACCTCGCGTACGATCTCGACGAGCCTCTGCCCGACCACTCTAGCCTCACCAAGATCCGCGAGCGCTACGGGCTTGAGGTCTTTGGGCGATTCTTCGAACGGGTAGTGGAGCTGTGCGTGGAGGCCGGGTTGGTCTGGGGTGAAGAACTCTTCTTTGATGCGACCAAGGTCGAGGCGAACGCCTCCAAGGACAGCCTGGTTCCGAGGTTCGCCGTCGAAGCTCACCTGAGTAAGCTCTTCGAGGGCGAGAAAACCTCCAAGACCGAAGGCGACGCCCCAGGTC
>JALZHG010000481.1:1254-2593 GCA_030914045.1 Chloroflexota bacterium
CTCCTCCAGAGGACAACCTCGACGCCCTGCCGACAGCCGAGGACCCTGAGCTTCAGACGAAGAACGCCCAAAAGAGCGACTGGATTTCGAGGAACGGAGAGCAAGAGCGCACGATCGTCCGCCACCGTTACCGGAGAAAGAGCGACTACAGGGTCAGTCGCACCGACCGGGACGCCTCCTTCATGCAACAGAAAAAGGGCGCATCGCGGTTAGGCTACCACGCCCACTACGTCGTGGACGGAGGCAAGGCTCGCGTCATCCTCTCAGCCTTGGTCACCCCGGCGGAGGTCATGGAGAACCAGCCAATGCTCGACCTGCTGTGGAGGACCGTTTTCCGCTGGCGGGCGCGACCGCGCCAGGTCACCGGTGATGCCACCTACGGCACTAAGGAGAACATAGCGGCGATCGAAGGCGCAGACATCCGCGCCTACCTCTCGATGGCTGACTTCGAGAAGCTCACGCCCTACTTCGGGTCAAGCAAATTCGTTTACGACCCCGAGCAAGATCTCTACAGGTGTCCACGGGGAGAACCCTTACGCTTCTACACCCACTCCTACACCCTGCGGCTCACCAAGTACCGGGCGAAAGCTGAGACTTGCAACGCTTGCCCCTTGAAGCCGAAATGCACGCCCAGCGATCGCGGGCGTGTGGTCAGCCGCAGCTTTGAGGAGGAATTCCTGGAGATGGTGCGCGCCTACCGCGAAACCGAGCCCTACCGGAAGGCCTTACGCAAGCGCAAGGTGTGGGTGGAGCCTATGTTCGCCGAGGCCAAGGAGTGGCACGGGATGAGGAGATTCCGGCTCAGGACGCTAAGAGGAGTGAACATCGAGGCGATGCTGATCGCCGCGGGTCAGAACATAAAGCGGCTGCTCACTTTCTGGGGTAAGGGACCGAGGCACCTGGCGCAGGTGGCGGCGCTGCGGCCTCCGGCACCAACCTCTTTGGCGGACAGCCGCCTCGCAAGAAGCCATCGTCGGAGATCCAGACGGCTCCTCGCGAGTTTTTCAACACGCTGTCCTCTTCTAGGCAGTCTAAGAATAGGCCGCGGGCGCATGGGCGAGGCTTCCTAAAGCTTCCTAAAAATGCGTCATATGGGGGATGCGTCCAGCCCTATTTGCTGCTAGGGTCTTCGCAAAGCAACATCAACTACCAGGTAGAGGCTAAGAACCCGTCCCGCAAAGTTCCTGGGCGCCCGGGACGAGGGAGCCAGTGGCGCAACCGGCTACCCGTTTATGGTGTCGGTCAGAGGAGCGCTGCTGTACAGGAGAAGGCACCACGAAGGTTGGCGGGCCGGACTCAGGATGCGCGCCTACACCTTGCTCTCGCGAGCGCTGTTCCC
>JALZHG010000482.1 GCA_030914045.1 Chloroflexota bacterium
CCCCGCGGGGCTGATCTCTATCGGGGCGGCGCTGATCTTGGGGGCCACAGCCGGGTTGCTAGCACTGCGGCGACGCACCACGTAGCGCTTGCGCCACAAGGTGGCAGCGCTTGGGTGCACAAGCGCTGAGGCTTTAGTAAGGTAGGAATCTGACGCTCATTGCTGCCTCGATCATCTTTGAGACAATGAATGAGCGCTGCGACCGATGCCATTGCTTTCGAGGCTTACCCGTGGAGCATTTCCTGGCACCGAATACGGCTTCAGTAAAGGTCGCAATCATCTGCTCGACATTCTGGCCAAGCGTGCGATGGATCTCGGCGCTGACGTCCGGTTCTGACGCGAGGTCGAGGACCCGTCCGAGTTCGCGGACGCCGACCTTATCGTCGCCTGCGACGGCGTCAACAGCCGGGTGCGCCAGCTCTATGTCGACAACTTCCGGACAAGCGTCGAGGTGGGCCACAACAACCTTCAGGCCGCACTCAAGGCTTATGAGGAAGAGCGGCGCGCCGCTATGCTCCCGTTGCAGGGCGCGGCGCGCAACAGCGCCCGGTGGATTGAGAACGTTCGACGCCACATCGACCAGGAGGCCATGACCTTCGCCTACTCACTGGTGAAGCGCCGTCAGGAGGCAACGGCTCCTGTACAGGTTCCGTGGCATTACCGGCTTCGCTGGGCCGACCGGGGAATTGCGGCACTGAAGAGATTGCGGACCAGATTGCGGCGCTGGTTTCGTTCCGCCAGCAGAGGGCTCCGTGCCGGCCGATAAGATTATTGGCCGATATGCACTAACTGATCTCATCATTTAGACGTCTAAACCTCGAAACCGGGCTGTCAGAGGCAGCCGGGTAGTACCCGTCGAACCATGATCATGCTGCACGCGCGCTGCTTCCGCCAGCCATTTCGGTCGCCTACCGCGACACTTGGTGTCTAAGCGGGTGGCATACGGAAGCTCAACAACCCTTCAACCGGTACGCCTCCCGAGGTGGCGAAAAGGCTTGCCACTATATAAGCTTGCGTTTTTAGTAAGGGGCGACCGAGCGGCACTCCGGCAGTGCGCCGCGGGCCTTCCAGTCAGCGTTGTAGTCGGGTTTTAAGCGGCCTTCTTGACGGCCGGGTAGCGTTTCGCCCGGCCCGAGAGCCGCCCTTTGGGTCGTCCGGGAGACCGACCTCGGGGTTTCGGCGCTTCGGCCGGAGTGCCTACCAGGGGCAAGAGTGAGGCGAAATTCCTCAATACCCGTGCCGGAGTCAGAGACTGAATGGGTAACGGACGCTCCCAGGGTAACCTCTGGTCAGCAACGATGCCGCGCGCCAGGCGGAGTTGCGTGTAAGCTACTAGGATCAGCCAGGTCCAGCGGTCCGCCTGCTCGGGGTGGCGCACCCTCGGTGTGGTCCAACTCATGGCCTGTTTCCAGTGGCGAATCGCGTGTTCCAGATCGAATCGACGAACGTACCCCCGCCACAGCAGATCCAGGTCCGGCTCTCCTTCTCCGTGCCACCACAGCCACAGCTTCTTAGGTTTTCGCCTGCGCTCTCCACGTGGCAGCTTCTCGACCTCCACCAGCACCACGGTGCCCCTGACGACTGCGGCGCTCTCGCTGCCGTAGCGTTCGTGCGCTCGCCGGGTCTTGGGGTGCAACCCCGACCAGGCCCTGACCCGCACTCTACCGTAACCGATGTCTTCCGAGATGTGCTCTGTCTTCGGTTCGTGCCAAGTATCCGGGTCTTTGAGATCGAACTTCTCGCCATGCACAAAAGGCCGCCCTACGGGGCGGCGTTCCGGCGTCAGTGGGTCAGAGTAGAATGTCCGCCCCGAATGCAACCTCACCAGGATTTGCGCAGAGCACTCTTCCAATCCCTTCTGTAGCCGCACGGGATCGTAGCCACCGTCGAAGACGAACAGCGGAGCGGTGGCTCCGGCAGGCAGCCGTCTCACCAGATCTCTCACCTGCTCGGTCGCCATACCGTTCGCGTCTGCTTCCGGCCTGACCCGCCGGGCGTCCATTGGCGCAACCCACGAATCTCGCTCGAACCCGAGTCGAGCAACGAGCTGGTAGGCCCAGCCGGCGACGATGGGCTGGCCGGCGGAGTGGCGACTCGGGTGGTAGTAGTAACCACGCTCGGGGCTGCTCTCGGCGTCGCAGCGCGGCCAAACGGAGACGTCCACGGCGTAGACTGCGGGAAGACCTTCTGCCAGACGATCATCGAAGGACTGCGCTGCCAGAAGCCCGCGCAACGCTTCTTCGTCGATCCGCCCCTGCGAGAGCGCAGCATAGAGGCTACACCAGCCGCGCCGGTGGACCGGCGCCAAACTGAGATGAGGCGGCGAAGGCATGTGACCGGCGCTGAGAAGAGCGTCGCATAGCTCGAAAAGGGCGTCGGAACGACGCTCCGCGCACCCGTGGAATTGCTCTCTGAACTCCCGCAGTCCTTCGGTAGACCGAACCCCCATCCTCTATACCTCGGAAACCGACGACCACCGCGACGAGGATGGGACACGCCTCGAGCACGGTGGCGTTGCTACCTCGTCCAAAAGCCCTCGTAGTCCGGGACGTGGCCGAGCCCGAATATCTGCGAACCCGGTACACCCTGGAAT
>JALZHG010000483.1 GCA_030914045.1 Chloroflexota bacterium
CAGGGATGAAGCTGCACGTCACCCTTTCGGAGGTAGAGGAGATGGCCGGCCGGGATGACAAGCGGGAGGCGCGGGCGAGGTTCCTGCTCGGGAGCCTGCTGGCCGAAATCGACTCGAACGAGTGCGCCGCCGAGTTGCTCGGCGAGGCCGTCGAGCTCGATCCGGGCCTGGTGGAGGCGCACGTCACACTGGGCTTCGTGCTGGGCCGGGTCGAGGACTTCATCGGGATGGTCGAGGCCTTTCGGCAGGGGGTTAGCTTGGACCCGGCGGCCGCCAGGTCAGCCGCCATCTGGGAGCCGGACGAGATGGAGCAGCTGTGGGAGCTGCTGCGCCCCGGGGTCGTCAGGTCGGCGCCACCACGTGAGCCCTCCCCTCTGGGGATGGACGACGAACTCGAAGAGGCCGGGAGGCTCAACCCGCCTCGCGGGGCGGCACGTCGGGGCGGGCCGTGACGCCGAGGCCGTGGCCGCGCTCGGGGGCGCGCTCCGGCTCGACCCCAAGTCCAGTTCGCCGTCGCGCTGCTGGCCCTCACCTGCCTGCTGACGCGGGCCGGGGGCTGGGAGGCCGAGGCGCTCTCCGACGCCGAAGGAGTGCTGCGCGAGATGGAGCCGGGGCTGGCCGAACTGCTCTTCGGGGAGCAGGCGAGCAAGCCGACCATCTCACGATGAAAGCACGGACGTGAGGAGATAAATACCACGTTCGATAATCACAACACAACAGCGATTAAATACCTTATGTTGTAGATAAGCATTTATAGACTACAACATCCTGCACATATAATGTTATCGGACTCTATACATCCAAGTATATCATCGCCTTATTGTTACTTCCCCACTGGCAGGCCTGCTCACCGCCGCGGAGCGCCCTGCCGGGCGGATGAGCGCGCGCGGCCGGCGGCGAGTGTTCACCGCCCGCCTCACAGGGGCTGGACTTCTCCGGAGACTGATTGCGGGTTCGGCCCCTGATCGATCGCTACAGCCTCTCGGTAGCCGGACTTTTGTGCCTTAATCGATCTAGGATGGTGGGCAGTTCGGCAGCCCGGGGCGCTCAGATTCCGGGCGGCGGCCAGCCCTCCTTCTTCGCCCCGGGCGGGCCGCCGGCCCGCACCACGTAGAGGGCCTGCGAGGCGTCCCAGTTGATGAGGCCAGCGGCGGCCTTGCCTGCCTGCGGGGTCGCGTTCATCGGCTATTCTCGGGGGAAGCGGTCGCCTCATTTTCCATGGCGCGCTTCAAGGTCTTTTGCCCCCGCAGGTCGGGGCTTATGCGCTCGGCAGGCAGACCCGCCAGACTCACCCGATCTCGCGCCGAGAGCCTATTCTTTAGGCCTCGCGCTCTCGCCCCCGACGGCCGCCCTCAGCTCCTCGATGGAGGGCTTGGCGTCCGGTGATCAGCCCTTTATAGCCGAGCAGGTCGAGGACTCCGTCGCGTTCGTGGAGCATCCCGTCCATGATGACTTCGGCCTCCTTGATGTGCCGCTGGTAGAGGGAGGTGAAGAAGGCTTTCCTGCGCCCGGCGAGCACCACTTCGTCGGGCGGGGGTGCTGCGCGGCGACGTAGACTTCGAGGACGCGCACGGCCGCTTGGTACAAGTCGATGACTGAGGCGTTTATCCGCCTCAGGGCGTGAAACTCGGCGCTCAAGCAGGTTCCAGCTTCGCGTTTTTGCGCACCCAGCAGGTCGTTGACGACCCCCCAATAAGGTGTTGACGACCGGCTCTCTGGCGGCCCGCTCCAAGCGCTCCGCCTTGATGCATTTCTTGACCCAGCGGTGGATCAGTTCGGCTTCGGTCTTCCCCGTGGCGGTGATTCTGGTGCACAGGAATTAGTAGTCGGCTACGAAGAGCTCAGGCTGAATTTTCGGGCCCAACTCCGGGTCGTGTTCGTCGAGGAGTAGAGAACAGGGGCGTGATCTGGGGTGCGGTTGCCGGCTTTTTCGTGGCTCATGATCTTATCCGTTGGTGGCGGGCTGGCAGCCCATTACTTGGCCCTTTTTGGGGGAACTTTTTTGGATGTGAGGTTGTCGCATGGATTGGCGATAAATCGTTGATGGTGTGTGGATAGCTCTGTTCGTCGGTTGTTGCTGGGCGTTTAATTTTCTAACTTTTCGAGGCTCTTACGCTAAATGTAAGGCAATGCTGTAGTTAGGTGTCGTTTTGGGGGTCTTTTTGAAGGGTACGGCTTGAGGGTACCGAAACACAGAAAATGAGCCTCCGTGATTCTTGTTTAGTCTAAAGATATCAAGGGATTACCCCAATAAAGGTACGGCTGTACCTTTCGACGGACTTTGCTGACTGGCTGTAAACCATTGAATGTAAAGAGGATATAGGAATCACTCGGGGCAGTTTTGGCAGGCTATCCTGTTATGTGAATGAGGTTGCGAGGGGTACGGCGTAGTTGGATTTGTTGGCAACGGGTTTGAGGGTTGAGATAGTAGTTGGTGGCGGTGGAAAATGACAGATTGAATGATAGCAAAATGGACGACCGTTTCGTGCGGCGAAAGGTGAATCGGTCGGTCGGAAAGATGGCCGAATAGAGACTATAGCAGTCGACGGTTTGTGCATAATCGGAGGTGGGCGCAGCGGCAGCTAAAAGC
>JALZHG010000484.1 GCA_030914045.1 Chloroflexota bacterium
TCAGCGTGGAACATACCGTCAGGGTAGCCTGTGACGATGCCTCTACATGCTAGACACTGTATGTACTCGTAGAAGGTGTCACCCGGCTGGTTGTCAGGGAAGTTGACCGTGCATACTGTGGCGGTTGGCATGGGTGTAGTTGTAGCTCCAACCACCGTGCTGCTGGCAACAGCCGTAGAGGTATTGGTAGCCGCTACACTGGTGTTGGTAGAGGTGGCAGGTACGCTGGTGTTAGTGGAGGTGGCAGGTACGACGGTGCCCGTGCTGGTGGGTGCGGATGTGGAGGTCTGTGTAGCGGTCGGCGGCACGGCTGTTGGATCCGGCGTGGCCGTAGGTGGCACCGCTGTCGGGTCCGGTGTGGCCGTGGGCGGAATCACCGTGCCTGTAGACGTTGCGGTAGCTGTACCGGTTGGGGGAATTACCGTGCCTGTAGACGTTGGGGTTGCCGTATTCGCACCGCCAGGGCAGTTTACCTGGTACATGTGAAGGCGGTACTGCCCCGTGTCATCGTCAGCCGGAGTACTTGAATCGGCTCTCACCTGCAAGTAGAAGTTGGCTGTTGCCGTTGCCGTGTAAACCAGGTTTTCGGATAGAAGGCCGCCGTTACCACCCTGGCTGTCGCTGTCCACAGTGGTAATGGGCGTACCGGCACCGTCAAGCAGATCGAAATTAGGGTTGAACTGGTTGGCCCGCGAGAGATTGGTGCCGTTCCTGTCGGGGTCACCATCTACCTGGATTACTATCTTGTCGCCTGCGGCAAGGGAGAAAGCGTAGAGGTCTAAATCGGTGGTGACGGGGATACTGCCGGAGATTACCTGGCCAACAATGTATTCGTTGGCCGTACCGAGCGTATCATTCCCCTCAGTCTCATCTATGGGGGGACCCGATGTCACGTCCATGTATAGGAAGTACTGGCTCATTACAGTGGCACCACCAAACTGGCGGATTTGGACCACGTGCGTGCCCGTCGCCGTAATCGGGGCCCCGGCAATCGCGGACGATAGCGTAGACTGCAAGCCGTTATCGTCGTCAAGTTGCATCGTGGTCCCGGCAGCATTCATTAACGTTAGGATGCTGTCCGTACTTGGTGCCGACTCATTTGTCACGGCATAACCCCAGAAACTATCGCCTGCGGTCAGGCCAAATTTGAAGTAGTCCTGATCGCCAGCCGGATTTATGGCACCGTTTACCGTCGTAGGCCCTATGAGCGTAATCTGCTGGGAATCAGTAATCGTGCTGTTGGGTTCGATCTCCGTGTACGACGTGCAGCTCACCCCGTTCGGAGCCAGTTTTGTTTGCCCCTGAGCTTGCGCGACCCCTGTAGCTGAGTACGCAGCCCCAGCCGGGGCGCTCAGCACAAGCACTCCCGCTACCGTAAGCAGGAGCACGAGAAAACCGGAGAATACCGACCACTTCAGGTTCTTAGTGTACATGACCATTCTCCTTGTAGCTGATGGACCCACGCGTCATAACCCCGGCTCGCGGAGGGGTAGTAAGGTACCAACATCGTAGCATCCAAACGTGTAGTAAGTAGCTGCTATGCGCCCAAATAACAGCGAAGGGATTTGCCCGGTCCTGAGGCCACCAATCTGCGGCAGGAAGATATCGGCACGGAGCGAGCGAGAAGAGGAGTGTAGACAGGATAAGGGCGAACGCGTGCCGGTGCCCTGCTGTCACTAACATACAGAGTGTAGCACTCCATAATGCCGCCGTCAAGAGTGCCAAAGCATATAACTTTCACACCCCATGATACTTTCGACGGCACCCATCCGTGGAAATATACCGAATGTAATGATGTATTATGCAAGCAAACCAGGAACGCACCCATGCGGAGGGAGCTATTCACAGCAGGCTCATCACAATTACGTCCCCGCCCCTCAGTTAGACATGTAGACCGTGCCCGCGCATTGAAGGAGCGCAAGCTAATGAGTGAAGATGTCGAGGATGCCGTGTTAGTCGTGTCGCCTGTGGTCCTTGCTATCGGCAACATTATCCTCGTATTTCTGCTTGGCCGGCTGTCCATGCCCGTAGCTCGAAAGCTAATTTGGCTGACGGGCTTGTTTGCAACCACGTTTGCAGTCTGGTTCCTCATAGCACTGCCCTATAACATAGGTTTGGCCGTAAGTTCCCCAAGCTGTTCGAATCAGGTTGGGCACCCTAACTGCCGCAGATTCGAGGAGTTGTCCGCCGTGTTTGCGCTGACGCTGGGGAATTTGAATTATCTGATGGTGTTGTTTGTTCTTGACCTGTGTATCGTAATTATCGGGTGGTACATACGTCGCCAAATGAGAAGAACGAAGTTGCCTGCATAGAAGGCTCATTCGCACAGATAGCTGACTTGCTAACAGTGCTCGAGAACGAGTAGGCTCATGAGCCTACTCGTTTTGCATCCCTGCTGTGATTTACGTTCCTGCTACTAGAAGCTATCTCATAAATATCAGGGCAGAATACGAGCAACAGAGCAGGCCCTTGTCATTCTGAGTGGATCGTCTTGCAAATAAGTTTCATTTCCTGACGAGATCGTAGGGGCAGGTCCCTGTGCCTGCCCTTGTTGGAAGACGTACCAGGTGCTGATCTCTACCAGGGC
>JALZHG010000485.1 GCA_030914045.1 Chloroflexota bacterium
GGCATGAGCCCGGGCGACCCGGGCGCCGAACCGAACAACTGGGGTTCTATATTCTCCGGCCCGGCTTGGGAGCTCGACGACAACACGGGCGAGTACTATCTGCACCTGTTCTCGCGCAAGCAGCCGGACCTCAACTGGGAGAACCCCGAGGTCCGCGAGGCGGTCTACTCGATGATGCGTTGGTGGCTGGACTGCGGCATCGACGGTTTCCGCATGGACGTCATCAACTTCATCTCCAAAGACACCAGGATGCCCGACGGCCACGTGCGCGACGGCAGCCTCTACGGCGACGGCATGCCGTTCTTCGTCGACGGGCCCCGCATCCACGAATTCCTCCAAGAGATGCACCGCGAAGTCTTCGCCGGACGCGAAGGCTTCGTCACCGTCGGCGAGATGCCTGGCGTCACGGTCGAAGAGGCCAAACTCTACACTGACCCCGCCCGCCGCGAAGTGGACATGGTCTTCCAGTTCGAGCACGTCCAGGTCGACCACGGCGAAACGCGGTGGGACCCCCGCCCGCTGCGCCTGCGCGACCTCAAGGCGGTCCTCGGGCGCTGGCAGGCCGGCCTGGCCGAGGTTGGCTGGAACAGCCTCTACTGGAACAACCATGACCAGCCGCGCGTCGTCTCACGCTTCGGCGACGACGGAACGCACCGCGAGCGCTCCGCGAAGCTGCTCGGCACCGTGCTGCACCTGCACCGCGGGACGCCCTACATCTACCAGGGCGAAGAGCTCGGCATGACCAACGCGCCCTTCGACTCGATCGACGACTTCCGGGATATCCAATCGCTCAATCATTACGCCGAAGCCGTCGGCACGGGCGCTGACCCCGAAGCCGTCCTGGCCGCGCTGCGCGTCCTCAGTCGCGATAACGCCCGCACCCCGATGCAATGGGACGACACCGAAAACGCCGGCTTCACCACCGGGACACCGTGGATCGCGCTTAACCCCAACCACAAGGAGATCAACGCACAAGCCGAGATAGCCGACGACGACTCGGTGTTCCACCACTACCGGCGGCTGATCGCGCTGCGCCACACCGAGCCTGCCGTCGCGGACGGCGACTTCCACATGCTGCTCGCCGACCACGATCAGGTCTACGCGTTCACCCGTCGCCACGGTAACACCGAACTGCTTGTGCTCGCCAACTTCTCGGGACGGCCCGCCGCCATCGAAGTCCCCGACGCCGCCGGCTGGCAAAACTCTGAGCTTATCCTCGCCAACGTGCCGGAGCCCGAGGCATTGAGGACGCGGCTCACGCTGCAACCGTGGGAAGCACGCATCCACCGGCACGTCTGATAGTGCATACCTATCGCGGAGGCGGGCCTGCGTGACCGAGCTGACTATGGTTCATGCGTAGCGCTTCCGAGTGCTGCCGCGGTGGGCATCACCTAACATGGTTTCCTGTTGGAATGCGGTATGGCCCGCTTACAATTTGCCGTAAGGGCCGTGTTCTACCCATCCTCCCCGCGGCCCTTAAATACCCGGTCACGCCGGTCGGTCCAGAGCGTAGTCGCGATTGCCGCGTAAACAAGCCGAAAGTGCGACCGGAGCGCCTCCGCTCGCGTGAAGGATATCGCCGGTCGCCCTACAGCTAATCGCCACCACCTACTCTTGCGCCCGGTGGGCAAGCCGGATCGACCGGATGATGGCCAGTCACAGGAATGGCTTATACAAGCCAGAAAGTAGGGCTAAGGAGGCAGCGACCGGTGTGACCGGCGGTTTCTCCGTAGTAGGATCGCTATCCGGGAGCCAACTCTCTGCGGGCGCACCGGAATCTCTTCGAAGAGTGCACCGTGGGACTGAGGACATTCGAGGCGTCGTTCAAAGGCTCCCTAAACTTCTTTCAAGCCAACGTTGTGCCCATCGCGGACCTTCTCCCTACCCCGATCTTCGCTACACTTGAAGCCATCTTTACGTGTGCACGGGAGAACCACCACGACACCTGACCATGCCCGGTTATTTCCGCCGTCCTTTAGAGAGGGGTTGCGGCGGGAAGAAACAAACTAGGTCAGCGTTAGCAAAACGACGGTTGGGGGCATGGTAGGCAGCTTTAGCATCAGTCCCATCTCAGGGACTCTTTACCCGGGGCCGGGCGCTGAAGCGCAGCCCGCACGTGTTGTACTGCTTGGAAGCGATGTAGTGTTGACGAGACTCTTACAGAGCAGTCCTTCTGTTTTCGCGCCCCATGGTGGAGCCATCAAGGTACAAACCATACCTACCTAATAACCACAACTCAGGGACGATCTCCGCGACAACCTCTCCGTCGTCGAACATCCTAACCGTCGAGCTCTCAGAGACTGCCACCGCCACGGCGTCCGTTCGGCTCGATACGGAGGCGGCAGCAACGTGGCGGCTGCCGAGCCCCAGGGGCAACTCCAGGTGGTTCGAGACCGCGTCGATGTAGCGAGCCGCCGAGAGAACCACACCCTCGTCAGAGACGACGAAGGCCCCGTCGAGCTGGGCGAGCTCTTTGAGTGCCTCGCGCAGGTTCGGGTCTTCTATGCGCTTGCTCTCGTGGGGGTGACCATACAACGGATCGAGGATCATAGGCCTAGAGTGCTTGAGTACTGCCTCTGAGTCGCCC
>JALZHG010000486.1 GCA_030914045.1 Chloroflexota bacterium
ATTGAAAAGTGCCGCATCCCCGAGGACGATGATCGCCCGGGCGATTCCCCACATGTTTCCCTGTTGGCGGAACAACGCAAGGCTCTCCTCGACAAGGGTTTGCCCCCGCCCGCGGTCCCCCTGCGAAACTGCGGTGCGTCCTAGGACAAGGAGCGCGAAGGCAGCTCCCGCATCGTCCCCCAGGTCCTGGTACAGCGAAAGGCTCTCCTTTAGCAGCGAGTTGGCTCGTGCAAGCTCTCCCTGGAACCAGGCCAGCCGTCCGGCACCGACGAGCACCTTCGCACGCGCAGCGGTGGCGTCGCTAGCCCGCTCCAGCGCGCTCTGCAGCCACATGCGGGATTCGCTGTGGTGTTCGCGGATATACCAGAAATGCGACAGAGCACCGGTTAGCTGCAGGCCCAATTCCGTATCCCCCTGAAGGCCAAGACTCCACGCCAGAGCAGCACGTAGATTGTCGTGCTCGGCCTCCAGCCGATTCAGCCACGTTCTCTGCAGCGGCCCCTGTGAGGCTCGCTCCTCTTCCTTCGCCAGCTCTAGGAAGTAGCAGGCGTGTCGTCGACGCAATCTCTCTAACTCCCCACTCTCCTCCAGCCGTTCCATCGCGTACTCGCGCACCGTCTCCAACATCGCGAAGCGAGGCTCGTGCTGGCTGCTTCCTTGCTGCTGCACCAGGCTTTTGTCCACAAGCGCGGAGACGTGCTGCAACACTTCCACCTCGTCGCGGACGTCGCATACAGCCTCCGCCGCCTCGAGAGTCCAGCCTCCCACGAACACGGCGAGGTGCGCGAACAGTGAACGCTCAGCGATGCTCAGCAAGTCATAGCTCCAGTCCAGAGTTGCCCTGAGCGTTCGCTGCCTGTGCGGCAGATCCCGAGCTCCGCCTGTCAACAGCCCAAGCCGGTTGCCCAGCCGCGCTAGCACAGCCTCCGGAGGCAATAGGCTGACGCGCGCCGCGGCGAGCTCAATAGCCAAGGGCAGCCCATCCAACCGCTGGCAGAGCTCGATCAAGGCGGGTGCATTTTCAGTTGTGATCGTGAACCGTGAGTTCGCAGCTTGTGCCCGCTGCATGAACAGGCGTATCCCCTCGTACCGGCCCAGCTGCTCTGGAGATGGTCGATGTCCGGCTGCAGGTAGCGTCAGCGGCGGTACTTCGTAGTTGTGTTCACCCTGGAGACGGAGTACCACTCGGCTGGTTATGAGCACCTTCAAGCGTGGACAGGCAGCCAGAAGTTGCGCCAGCGACGGACCTGCTTCCAGCAATCGCTCGAAGTTGTCCAGTACGAGGAGCAGCTGCTTCTCCTGCAGGTACTGCTTTAGCGCTTCAGCTACGGACTGCCCTGCGCCTTGCTTGACCTGGAGCGCTTGAGCGATGGCCGATGGGACTAGGGCGGAGTCGCTAATGGGGGCGAGCGCGACGAAGCATATACCGTCGGCGAATTGGTCTAGGACTCGCCCTGCTAACTCAAGACCCAGCCGAGTCTTGCCGACCCCTCCGGGACCCGTGAGGGTCAGGAGACGTACGTCAGGATGCAGAAGCCTTTGGCGCGTCTCCTCCAGTTCTCGCTCGCGACCAATGAAAGGAGTGAGCGGCGAGGGTAGGTAGGTGGGTCGAGTGCCGTGAGTGTCGGCACGGATGGCTGGCATGCGCGCTGCCATCTCGAAACGGACGCGCTCCTGCTGCGCCAGCTCAGTGCATCGGCGAGGCTCTGCATAGTATATCTGTGGGGCCGCCGGTGCTCCCCGCGCTCGAGGAGACTGATGGTATCTACACTCAGCCCGGCCCGCTCGGCTAGATCCTCTTGCGTTAGACCTGCCGCATTTCGGTGTTGACGCAGGAGATCGCCAAAGGCCAAATGCTCGCCGGCGTTCACTACTCGCTCTCCCTCACGTTCATGCTCAGGTACGCTCGCTAACGCGAGGCCCTGCCGGTGCGCGCGCCATGATAGCACGCCGCCAACACCCCTAGAGATTGCCGATATCCCAGATTGTGCGAGCGATAATCCGGGCGATTCTACGATTTATCGGTGGAAAGGAGGGAACATCGCGCACATGATGGAGGACAGTAAGTACAGGACAAGCGCCCAGCAGAGTAAGGGCCACAGAAAGGAGGCACCTCTATGTCAGCAGAGGAGAGTAAGGCGATTGTGCGCCGGTTTTGGGGTGTCTGGGAGGAAGGCAACATCGACCTCGTCGATGAGTTGCTGGCACCCGACTACGTCAACCACACCCCCGCGTCTCCTGACCAGCCGACGGGCCCGGAGGGGGTCAAAGGAGTCGTGGCTATGTTCCGGAGTGCCATACCGGACCTCAGGGTCGTCGTCGAAGACATGATTGCTGAGGGTGACAAAGTTGCGGTTCGCTACACGCTCGAAGGCACCCATGAGGGCGAGCTCTTCGGTGTCCCGCCCACGGGCCAGCGGCTGAGTATCAAGAGCATCTCGGTGGAGCGGGTGTCGGACGGCAAGATCATCGAGCACTGGCGCGTCACCGACAGCCTGGACATGATGCAGCAGTTGGGGGCGATCCCAACACCGGAGCATGCGTAAAGAGGGGTCGGCTAAGGGCTAGATGCGCG
>JALZHG010000028.1:0-16735 GCA_030914045.1 Chloroflexota bacterium
GGATACGGGAGGCGAGGTCGGGGGGCCGCCGGGCGTGTAGATAGGCGATGCTACGTGCGGCATGGCGTAAGAGGGATCGCCGGAGCCTGTCCGCAGGCGCTGGCCGCAGTGGGCGCAGAAAGCCGACGTAGCGCGGTTGGGGCGGCGGCACACAGGGCAAAGCGGCCCGCTGAACGCCTCCGATGAGGCAGAGGAGCCATTTGCCGACATCGAACCGGAAGGTGGAGGGCTTGCGGAGACGCGCTCTGCCTGCCCCAGGAATGCCCCGCACGCCTCGCAGTTGCGCTTATCGTCGGAATTATATTTGCCACACAGCGGACAGATCAGCATCTCAACAACCTATACGTTGAGGCGGGACGCAATGTTACGGGGTGCTGAAACGTGAAACGTGAAACGTGAAGCATTCATCACCCTGGTCTCCGTACTCTACCGATACCATAATATCACGTTTGCGCATCGGCCGTGACCTAGCATCTTGAGCACCCAAACCGCCTTTACCGCATCACGTTTCACGTTTCACGTTTCACGTTTCAGGTATCCAGCCTCTGCGTCAACTTGCGGGTGGCGTAGCGAATCTCCTTGGCACCTTCGGGGGAGACCTGGCCGCTCTGTTCGAGGCGGGCGGCTTCGGCTTCCACGGCTTGTGCGAGGTCGGTCTCGCCCACGGTGAGCAAGCGGGTGACGGCGGCGCGCAGGCGCTGGGTGGCGGCGGGTATGTTACCGGCCGCCATGTCGTTGAGGGCGCGGGTTTGCAGCACGTAGGCTGTTACCTTCTCCACCGTGTTCATCACGGTGGGGTTCGGCACCTCCCGCTCCTTCGACATAGAGTAACGGATAACTACGTCCTGGGTAGCAGCCACCTGGGTGCCACCCGGAGTCTGGTGGTTGACGGAGATGCCCGCGATGCGGAAGGTGCCGCGTGGCTGTGTCGGCACGATCAGCTCTACCAGAAGCGCGGGGGGATTGGCCGGGTCGAGGTCGCCCATCGAGACGGACGCGATGCGGCCCTGTCGCCTGGCGTCCACCACCGCCGAGATAGCGGGCCTCACCCTGTAGGCCCTCCGCAGTTCCACGCCCGCACTGAGCCGCACCTGTATGTCCACGTTGCGCAATGTGACTGACTGGACGGCTGCAAGCTCCTGCTCGAAGGCGGCGGGTATGTCCTTGGGCACGCGGGCGAAGTAGGCGTTGCCATGGCTGGCGTCGGCCATCTCCACCAGCAGGCGCTCGTTGAAGTCGCTGCCTATGCCCAGCGTGCTCACGGCTACCCTCGACTTGCGCGCCTGGTTCGCCAGCTCGCGCACGCGCTCTGGATCGCGGGTGAAGCCGTCGGTGAGGACCAGCACCCGGTTCACCATCTCAGGTGAGGCCGCCCTAAGCACCTCGGCCAGCCCCGCCCGCAGCCCTTCCGCGATTTCCGTGTTGTCGCCAAGCTGCTGGGTGCTCAACTGCGTGACGGCGCTTAGCAACTGCGAGGTCTCGCTGCCGCCCAGGCCCCGCAGCATCACCTCAGCGCGGTCGGCAAAGGCTACCAGCGAGATGCGGTCGCCCGCCTCGAAGTGGGTAGCAGCCTGCGAGATGGCCGACTGCACCGCCTCCAGGTTGGAGGGGGCTTGCTCGCGGATGTGCGGTGGGATAGTCCTGAAGGTCCAGACTGGCACCCCGTCCGACACCGTTTGCTGGACGTGGCCTAGCGCGCTTAGTTCCTTGAACTGCGCCTGGGTCAGCACCGGCAGCCGCATCGACTCGCTAACGTCTAGCACCACGGCCATGTTCACCGGGGCCTGGGCCGTTACGCCTCCCTCTCCAGGCCTCACGTCTATAAGCAGGTAGAGGAGGCGAGGTTGCTCTCCCGCCTGCACCGTCTCAAGGTTGAGGGTAGTGTTAAGGGCAATTTCGTTTGCCATGCTCCTCCATTCTGAAACGTGAAACGTGAAACGTGATGCGGTTCGTGTAAGTTGGTTCGTGGATGCCAATCTGGGTGTCTTATGCGACCAAGCTCCCCCCTGTCATCCTGAGCGTAGCGAAGGATCAGTGGCCCGTGTTTGATCGTCCCAATGTCGAGCCAGTGTTCCCCTTACCGCCATCATCCCCAACGTTGAGGACTCTCGCCTACCCACCTGATCCTTCGCTACGCTCAGGATGACAGGGGAGAATAGGGTCCTACAAGCTCCACAGCGTCAATTTCACGTACCAGACATCACTAGCCGCATCACGTTTCACGTTTCAGAATCCCCGTTTCATTCTACGAATTACTCCTGCCTGGCCTTCTGTCTGCTCCCATTGTAATACACGCTTGAGGCCGCGCCCATAAAGGTCTTCGCGCCGCAACATGCGGTCGATGCGCTTCCAGCAGCCCCAGCCTTCCAGCAGCTTGTACGTGACCCACTCCGCGAAGCCTTCTTGCACTTCCGCGGGCATGCCGGTGGGGCTTTGCTCGCTCTGCCAGGCGTGGGCGAATTCGTGAGCCAGGACCTCCAACAACACGATCTGAGGCAATCCGTATTCCACGAAAATAGCCCTGTGCGTGCCTTCGCGCATAAAGAGGCCGAAACAGCGGTCGCGGCTGGCGGCGTCGAGGGTGTAAAGCGAAGACTTGTCAATCAGCCCGGCCAACTGGCGGCGGTTTACCAGCTTCAACTGGCAAGGCTCGCTGAGGGAAAGGCCCAGGTCGCGGTCGAGGGCGGCGCGCACTCTCCTGTACAGTGCGTGGGCATATTGGGCGTCCGACACGGCGGTAGACTGGCAGCGGTCGCACAGCTTGCGGCCGTCGGGGCGGGACCAATAGTGCGCGCCAACCGGGCGGCCACAGGTATCGCAGCGGGGCCGCGACTCGAAGCAATGCCGGCAATAGACCCCCCGCTCGCCCTCCAGCATGACGCCCTCGGAGCCTACCTGCATGTTGCACGAGGCGCAACGCAGCCGCAGGTCGTAGCACTGCACGCACAGCGACCACACCGAAATCCTGCCCGCCGAGTCCAACCACCCTATTTGACGCTGGTGTCCAAAAGCCGGCGTGTGGTGCAAGCCCAACGCCGACAGGCGCGCGCCACACAGGTTGCACCATTGACCCCTGGTGAACCTTACCGGCCCGGCTGCTGTTCGCCTTACCCCAAGCTGCATATGACTGTAGCCGCTGCTAGCGGCGACCTCTGCCTTCATATTGAATAGTACGCAATAAAGCGCGGGCAAGTCGCGTCCGCACCCGCTTACGCCCTAATATACCACAGATAATTAGCGCCACGGCATAGGCAGCGCAGGCCAATAGGTACTGTCTGGCCGATGATGTTGGTCATACGAGGACGATAGACGATGGACGATGGACGACGGGCTGGAACAATCGCTACTCCGTCATCGTCTATCGTCCATCGTCCATTGGGAAGGTGGTACAATTAATATTAGTAGTTCATGACTGTGGTTCCTCACGCGACCTTACATAACTGGTTGCAACCTGGCGACTGCCTCTCCGTTGTATGTGTGGAGGTACGCCGGGCGTGGAAGGTTTAGCTTTGGCTATAGATGAAAAAAGCTGGGTAGCTCGGGCCAGAGAAGGTGACTCCACAGCGTTCGAGGCGATTTATAGTCGCTACGAGCGCCGCATATACGCGTTTGTCTACCGCTTGATGGGCAACGCCGAGGACGCCTACGACCTGACCCAGGACACCTTCATAAAGGCGTACCAGGCGCTCCCCAGGACCGCGCCCGACCTCAACCTGTCCGCCTGGCTGCACCGCATCGCCTCTAACGCGTGCATGGACGTGCTCAGGCGGCGCAAGCTGATCCGCTGGCTGCCGTGGGAGACGTTCGACACGAACCCTGGTATGGAACCGGCGGCGGACGACGACCCGGTGGGCGAGTACAACCAGTTCGAGACGAGCGGGGAAGTGCAGTCGGTCCTCGACAGGCTCACGCCCAAGCACCGGATGTCGCTCGTCTTGAAGGAGTACCAGGGGCTGTCGTGCGACGAGATTGGCGACGTGATGGGACTGAGTCGCTCGGCGGTGAAGTCGCTGCTGTTCCGGGCGCGAGAAGAGTTCAGGCAGGTCTACCTGCGCAAGTACGGCCACGCTCCGGGCGCGGAGTCGGACCAGGTTGCTATGCGCGAAGCGGGCGACTACGATGATTAGATTGACTATACAGGGAATGAAGCGTATGAACGCTGAGTGCTAAACTGGCAAATTTTGGGGGAATAGTGATGAACTGCGGCGAAATCCGGCCACTCATCTCCGCATACTTGGACGGAGAGGTGACCCCGGAAGAGCGAAAATCAGTAGAGCGACACCTCGCCACGTGCGAAGGTTGCCGCCAGGTCCTGTCGGAGTACAGGGCGATTGGCAGCGACCTGCGCGCAATGCCCGTGCCTATGCCTCCCGTAGGCCTGCGGCGCGACGTTTGGCGTGCAATCGAAGCACGAGAGGGCGGCGCGCGCGTGGTGAAGACTCCCCCAGCTTCCCACGGCAAGATCATCCCCCTCCCCCAGAACAGGAACAAGCCAAGCGTCATCAATGTGCTTACAGGTGCCGGTAACGGTTGGGCAAGGGCTATTCCTGCTGCCGTGCTCGTCGGCGCGCTACTGATCGCGCTGTCCTACTTTACGATCATCAGACAGACCCCTGTAGCCGTCGCTACTATGGTCGAGGAGGGCGAGCTAACCGATTACGAAGAGGCAGTGCACGTGCTTCTCTCCAAGCCTGTTATTGAGGAGGATATCGAGAGCTTCACGACTGTAGCAGAAGTTACTGGCGGCGCTTCGGTGCCTGTGAAAGTTACCAACACGTATATAGGCAGAACAAGCAGTGGGGAACTGGCGATACAACCGGAGGGGACGTGGAAGCCCGGAGCGCGTTACAGAATAACCATTGATGCCCCCAGGGTGCGGCAATCAGGCATCCCGCAGCCGCTGGACAGCAAGCCGATAGACGACCTGGAGTTCAGCACGGCCATGCACACGCCTACGGCCACCAGCAGCCCCACCAACACACCCATACCCACCGACACGCCCGTGCCGCCCACGCAGACACCGGAACCCCCAGTCGTAAACACACCGGCCTCTACGGCTGTCGCCCAGGTATCTCCTGAAGTGCCCGTCGTGGGAGCCACAGATACGCCCGGCCAGCCTGCCGCCACGGCGACCAAGCAGCCTAACACGCCCGTGCCGCCTACGGCTACCAGGCCCGCGCCAACCAATACGCGTGCGGTGCCTACAGCGACCCAGGTCCCGCCCTCGGCCACGAACACGGCAGTGCCAAGTAATACGCCTGTGCCTCCGACGACCACCAGCCAGCCGACGCAGGTGCCCAGCGCGACGGCCACGGTCACGGCTTCGGCTACGGCCACTCGCAAGAGCACCGGCACGCCGACGGCCACGAGCACGGTGCAGCCTAAGGTGACGGCCTCTCCGACATCGGGATGCCTGTTGGAGCCAGTGCGCGGGTTCGGCAAGGTCTGGCGCGAACACTCTGACGTGCGCGAGCGCCTGGGCTGCCCGACCATACCGGAAGAGGGCGTGCTCCCGGCGGCCCAGCAGCACTTCCAGTACGGCTACATGTTCTGGCGCGGCGACACCCGCACTATCTACGTCTTCTTGCGTAGCGGCCCGCGCGACCAGTATGGCACATGGCTAGAGGTCAAGGACACCTGGGTGGAGGGCGAGCCGGTGCCTACGGTAGAGGGTGGCGCGCCAGATGGAGGCTACATACCCGTGCGTGGTTTCGGCAAGATATGGGCTAGCGATCCCGAATTGCGCCGGATGATCGGCTACGCCACCGAGCCTGAGACGAGCGTGGGCGCCGTGTGGCAGCCGTTCGAGCACGGCATGGCACTCTGGACCAGCGACCGCACCATCCGCATGATGTATGCGGACGGTATTTGGCAGCACTTCAACGACACGTTTACGGGCGAGTGACACGTAACACGTAACTCGTAAGGCGTAACACGTAACACGTAAGGGTGCAATAAGCAACAAAGCGGCTCAAGGGAGTGTGTACCCCTTGAGCCGCTTACGTCCTACGTGTTACGTGTTACTTAAATCCCTAATTCCAGGCGGGCGATCATGCGTGGGGGGAAGCCGAGGCTTTTCATCAGGCTCTGGGTTTCTTGCACCGCGTATTCAACGCGGTACTGGACCAGGGTGGCGGAGCCGTCAATGGTGTCTTCGTCCGGCACGGTAAGCACCATATAGGAGGCTCGGGGGTCGCCGTCGCGGGGTTGGCCTACGCTGCCGGGATTGATTATCATGCGGGGGTTGTGCGTGTCGCCGTTCTCGCCCGCGCGGTAGGGGCGTACGTTGATGCGCATAGGCTCGCCCGCTTCGGGCACCAGGGCCTTGACCACCCCTGCCACGTCTCGGAAGATGAGGGGCACGTGCGTATGCCCCACGAAACAGTAGCGAGATTGGAACAGTGGGAAGCACTCGGCGGCGTCGAACAGGTCGAGCAGGTACTCCCACATGGGGTCGCGGGGCGAGGCGTGCACCAGTGTGATGCTGGACGAGAGCACGGTCATGGTGAGGGGCAGACCTTCGAGGTAGGCTACGTGGTCCTCGGTTAGCGCCTCGCGGGTCCATTCAAGCAGGGCGCGGGCGTCCCGGTTGAAAGCCCTTGGTTCGAGGCGGCCCAGCATGCCCCAGTCGTGGTTGCCCGGCACGCACAGGTGCGGGTAATGCGACACGGCGGCCACTACCTCGTTGGGCTGAGGGCCGTAGCCCACCAGGTCGCCCAGGCACCAGAGCGCGTCAACGCTGCCCATGTGCTCCATGACGGCCCGGAGGGCAACATAGTTGCCGTGTACGTCGCTGATGATGCCGATGCGCAAAGCTGAAAAGCGCCCTCTCTTCGGGGTTTGGGTTACAGGATGCCTCGTGCATCATATCACACGGGGCAAGTGTGGACAACGGGAGACTGGTCCTGCGGTGGGGTGGGATACCCGCATGGTCCGATGATGACGCCTGTCGATTGAAATCGAGGGCTACACCTTGCAAAGTCTGCATAGGCAGACTGACTCCTCTCAGACGATCCTCACAGACCTTATAAGCTGAATCAGTCCCGTAGGGACTTTGCAAGGTGTAGCCCTCGATTTCAATCGACGGGCGTCATCATCGGACCCTGACGATGTGGGGGAACAACGGATTTCCTACGAAGCAATAGCCCGCTATCCTAACCATTCCCGCTCAACCCACCACAACGTGTGATATATTGCTGGTATTACCATGCAGCAAGCAGAACAGGTCACACCTGAATACCGGGCGCACACGGAAGCACAGCGGGCGCGGACAAGCCTTGCTCCGTACCTGCCTTACATGGTAGGTGGGTTGCTCGTGCTGTTCGCGGTCGGGCTGTACGTGCGCACGCTGGCACCTTCCGTCATGCCGGGGGATTATGCCGAGTTCCAGTTCTGCGCCGCCATCCTGGGAGTGCCTCACCCAACCGGCTATCCCCTCTATAT
Source organism: Chloroflexota bacterium (assembly GCA_030914045.1). Classification (GTDB taxonomy): domain Bacteria; phylum Chloroflexota; class Chloroflexia; order QHBQ01; family JADMIH01; genus JADMIH01. Next base: position 7,444 of record JALZHG010000028.1, read on the forward strand.
ACTGCTCGGCAAGCTCTTTACGTTGCTGCCTTTGGGTGACGTGGCCTACCGGGTGAACTTCTCCTCCGCGGTATACATGGCGGCGGCGGTGGGGCTGCTCTACGCCATATCGGTGCGCCTCTTGAGGCTGGCAGGCATGTCGCGCCTCTGGTGGTGCGCTGCCGTGGGTGCCGCCCTCTTCGCGGTGGCTCCTACCGTTTGGTCCATGTCGCTTGTGGCGCGAAGCTACGCGCTAAATGCCCTGCTGGTGGGCAGCGTCATATTTTGCCTGGTTAGCTGGCGCAACACTCGGCGTACGGGCTGGTTCTTCGCCTCGTGTACCCTCATTGGCCTGAGCACGGTGCATCACGGCACCACCTACCTGCTACTCCCAGCTTATGGCCTCTACCTCCTGCTGGCGGAGGTGGAGCGTTATCGTCGCAGGGACGACAAGCGGCCCTGGTCCAGGCGCATTATGGGCGCGGTCGCCTTCGGCCTGGGATTCAGCCCCATGCTTTTCCTGGTGTACCGCTTCGTCTTCGGCTCGCCCTACTACTGGGGCAACCCGACCACCTGGAAAGACTTCTTCAGTCTCATCACAGGCGGGCCGTTCCACAACCAGGTGATGGGCTACGGCACCGACATCGGCACCCAGCTTGGCCGCATAGGCTTCGGCATCGGCGAGCTTTCAGGCCAGTTCACGCCACTGGGCATCGTACTTGGGTTTGTCGGGCTTTCTGCTCTGTGGCGGCTGCGGTTGGCGGAGGCGGGGCTGCTGACCCTCATGCTGCTCGGCAATTTCCTGTTCGCTATGAACTACTCGCTGGTCGGTTACCTCTACTTCATACCGACATACTTGATATGGGGTGCGTTCATGTCGTCCGGGGCGGGGTGGCTGCTGTACCTGTTGCTCTACTCCGTCAGGCGCGGGAGTAACGTGGCGCTCGTGCGGGCCGCCGCTGCCGCCGTTGGGGTTGTGCTGCTTTCCGTGGTAACGTCGCTGGTGGGCACACGCTTCACGAACCTGGACCTGAGCGGGCAGACACAGGTGCGCGACCAGGCCCTCGCCATGCTGAATGCCGCGCCACCTAACGCCAGCCTCTATCTCGACTGGGAGGAGCTTTCGGTCATCCGCTTCTATCGCCTGGTGTACGGCATGCGCACTGACCTGGCCCTTCATTCAGGCGACCCCGATGGTTGGCCCAAGAACGTCTACTGCGACGTGACAGCGGGCACCCCAACTTACGTGGGCAAGTTCGCCGGGGCCATTCCAGCGGGAGTGACCAACGATTTCGAGATGGAGCCTGCGCCGATGGGGTGGCGCGTCACACGCGTGGTAAACCCCGGCCTCTACGAAGTGCCGCCCTGCGGCATGTGCGCTACCTGCCGCTAGGAGGGGGTCTTCTCGGCCAGCCGTTGCAGGTGGACGAGCAAAACGTGGATGTCGGAGGGGGTGACGCCCGCGATGCGCGACGCCTGGCCCACGGTGGAGGGGCGGAAGCGAGCCAGTTTCTCCTGGGCCTCTTTCTTAAGGCCGCTTATCTCCAGGTACGGGAAGTCGAGGGGTATCGCCCGGCCTTCAAGCTTGCGTGTGCGGGCTACCTCCGACTCCTGCTTCACCACGTAGCCCGAGTACTTGGCGGCGATCTCGGCCTGTTGCGCGGCTTCCTCCACGAGCGGGTCCGACAGGTCCAACTCGGGCAGGAGAGCGCCCAGTGCCTTGTACTCTGTGGTTGGGCGGCGCAGGTATTCAAGCATGGTAGTATGCCGCCCCTGCTCCGGGGGCTGGAACCCTCGTTCCCTCAGACGTGCCACGACCGGGGCTGTTACCACGCCTTCCGTGGTCTTGCGCAGGGTGTCTGCTATGATGTCGTCCTTGCGCAGCAGGCGCTCGTAGCGTTCTCGGCTAATCAGGCCCAAAGCACGGCCAATGGTAGTGAGGCGCAGGTCGGCGTTGTCCGAGCGGAGGAGCAGGCGGTACTCGGCGCGGGAGGTCATCAGGCGATACGGCTCGCGGTGCTCCATGCTGGTGAGGTCGTCCAGCATCACGCCGATGTAGGCCAGGTGGCGCGGCAGCACCAGGGGCTTGGCCTCGCGTATCGCCTCCACCGCTTCGCTAATGGCGACCTGTAGCTGCTCGCCCGCGCTCTGCGGTGGCTCTAAGGTCGGCACGCGGTAGCCGGAAGCGCCAGCCACGCGGCGGCAGTGGAGCGCCGCGTTGATACCCGCCATGATGCCCTGGCCCGCCGCCTCCTCGTAACCGGAGGTTCCATTTATCTGGCCCGCCAGGAACAGCCCGGCCACGCGCTTGCTCTCAAGCCAGGGGGTGATTTCGCTGGGGGGCACCGCGTCGTACTCCACCGCGTAGCCGATACGTGTAAGTTCGGCTTCGCGCAGGGCGGGAATCGAGCGAATGAGCCGCCACTGCACGTCCTCCGGCAGCGAAGTGCTGCAACCCTGCACGTATACCTCGGCGGTCCGCCAGCCCTCCGGCTCCAGGAAAAGCTGGTGGCTCGTTTTGTCCGCGAACCTGTTGATCTTGTCCTCGATGGATGGGCAATAGCGCGGCCCTACGCCCTCGATGTCGCCGTTGAACATGGGTGAGCGGTGCAGGTTCTCGCGTATGATGGCGTGCGTTTCAGGCGTCGTGTGCACCATGTAGCAGGCCATCTGCGGCCGCCAGTAGGTAACGTCGGGCTGCGGGTACACGGACAGCGGTTCCAGCGTGGCGGCCTCTATGCGCTCGTGGCTGAAGTAGATAGGCTCCACGCTGCCGGGCTGGAACTCCACCTGGGAGAAGTCTATGGTGCGGGCGTCGATGCGCGGTGGCGTGCCCGTCTTGAGGCGCATGAGCGGAAACTGCAACTCGCCAAGCACCCCTGATAGCTGCATCGAAGGTGCCTCGCCCGCTCTGCCTGCCGCCGCGCTGAACTCGCCGGAGATGATGCGCCCGCGCAAGAATGTGCCCGTTGTGAGCACTATGGAAGTCGCCCTGTACTCGCGCCCGGTCGCCGTGGTGATGCCAACGACCCTGAGGCGGCTGCCGTTCGCCAGGGCGCGGTCCGCGGCACCAGGGACGTGTTCAAGGGTAGGAGCAAGCTGCTCCATACCGACCTGCGGGTCCAATGGTTCGAGGAGGAGGCCGTTAACGCTGCCCTGCTTTAGGTGCAGGTTGGGCGTGCTCTCCAGCACCGTCTTCATGGAGAGGGCGTACAGCTTCTTGTCGCACTGCGCCCTCGGCACCTGCACGGCCGGGCCTTTGCTGGCGTTGAGCATGCGCACCTGGAGGGAGTTGAGGTCGGTATTGCGCGCCATCTCGCCGCCCAGCGCGTCGATCTCCCTCACGACGTGCCCCTTTGCCGGGCCGCCCACGGAGGGGTTGCAGGGCATGAGCGCGATTGTATCCAGATTGAGCGTGATGAGCAGCGTGCGGTGCCCCATGCGCGCCGAAGCGAGGGCCGCCTCGCACCCCGCGTGCCCCCCACCCACTATGATGACCTCGTACCTGTCGCCCTGCACCTGACCGTTAGACACCGTTCTTCTCCCTCTCTTTGTTCCGTGCTCCACCTGCTATTGTACCAAATCCATTCCTTGCAGCACGATGTGTTTTGAGTGCGCGCCTAAATTGACACTGGCGGCTTGGCAGGACCAAAGCTCCACCTGTCATCCTGAGCGTAGCGAAGGATCAGGTGGGTAGGCGAGAGTCTTCAACATTGTGGATGATAGCGGCAAGAGCAACCATGTGCTTGAATGGCAACAGTCAAACACGTGCCACTGATCCTTCGCTATGCTCAGGATGACAGGGTGGGGCTTTGGTCCTGTTGCATGGAAGATCACGGCTTGCGCCAATTTGGGACCTGCAACGAAACGGAGTGATGCGTCTGACGCATCACTCCCTTGAGACTACCTAATTGGCTGCGCGGCTATTCAGCCGCCAACCAACGGCTAGGCGGAAGCCCTGTTGCCGTTACGAGAACGGCGCTGGTCGCGGCCACGGAAGCCGGAGGAGTTAGGGGCCTGCTCCGAACGGCGTGGCCTCTCCTGCTCTCCCTGTGAACGCCGCTCCTGCGAAGGCCGCGAGTCGGACCACGAACCCCCTGAGTTGGAGGGCTGGGGCCTGGTCGCTTCAGCGGCGGGCTGAGGGCGACGGCGCTGCGGCTCGCGGGGAGCGCGGGCGAACTCGTTGCTCTTAGCCGGGGCTGCCTTGCGATAGTCGAAGCCCGCCACTGTGCGCCGCTCGACCTTCGCCCCTAGCACGCGTTCGATGGTGCGTACCATCACGGCATCCTCTTCCGAGACAAGCGTGAAAGCATCGCCGGTCTTGGCGGCGCGGCCCGTGCGTCCGATGCGGTGCGTGTAGGCGTCGGCGGTGCTAGGTATGTCGTAGTTGATGACATGCGAGATGCGCGTCACGTCGATGCCACGCGCCGCGATGTCGGTCGCCACCATGATCTGGTACTTGCCGTCACGGAAGCCGTCAAGCGCGGCCTGGCGGCGGTTTTGCGACAGGTTGCCCTGTAGCGAGGTGGCGTTGTAGCCCGCCTTCTCCAGGTTCTCACCCAGCCGCTTGGCGCGGTGCTTGGTGCGCGTAAAGATCAGCACGGAGTCGGTATCGGTGTGCTTTAACAGTTCCATCAGCAGGTCAGTCTTGAGATGCGATGCCACCGGGTAGAGGGCGTGCGACACCGTGGCAACGGGCGCGCTGTGCCCCACCTGCACCGTTACCGGGTTGTGTAGCACGTCGTTGGCGAGGCGGCGGATGTCGTCCGGCATGGTGGCCGAGAACATCAGCGTCTGCCGGTTGGTCGGTACCTGCTTCAGTATCCGGCGAACGTCGGGCAGGAAGCCCATGTCAAACATGTGGTCGGCCTCGTCAAGCACGAGCACTTCCAGGTTCTGCAACGTGAAGGTGCGCTGGGAGAGGTGGTCGAGCAGGCGGCCGGGGCAGGCCACCACGATTTCTACTCCCCTGCGGAGCGTCTGGATTTGAGGGTGGAGGCTCACGCCGCCGTAGAGGGTCACGCTGCGCAACCCGGTCTTTACACCGAGCGACCTGATGGCCTCGTCTATCTGCTCGGCCAGTTCCCTGGTGGGAGCGAGGATAAGCGCGCGCACGTGGCCGCGAGGGCCGTCGAGGAGGCGCTGCAAGATGGGCAGCACGAAAGCGGCCGTCTTGCCTGTGCCGGTCTGGGCTAGGCCCATGACGTCACGGCCCTGCATGACGGGCGGTATAGCCTCATTTTGAATCGGGGTGGGCACCTCGTAGCCGAGAGCCTGCACGCCCGCCGCTATGCGCGGATCGAGATTGAACGATTTGAAAGTCACTGTAAAGTCCTTATATGTGCGCGGTGCCGGTCGTCTAAACAACCGCATAAAAAATGAGCCTTCGGACGACCGGGCTCAAGCAGTAGCATATTTGCGTTTGGCCTGCATATTATCGACATAAGTATTATACCCGCTGGAAGGCCAAAGGTCAAGTGGCACGCACAGACAGTGCTGTCCACATGCCTGATATTTGCACCCAAAGCCCCCCCCATTGTCATTCTGAACGCAGTGAAGAATCTCGTCCTCCACCGGGATGTTTCACCTTTCTCATGGGAGAGTGATTACCTGTAGAAAGGTGTTGCTTCGGTCGTGAGGGACGAGATTCTTCACCGCGTTCAGAATGACAATGGGGTACGGAGTCCACGTGTTCGACCTTGAAGTGGCCGGTCCTGCTGATTGTGCAGGACGTGTGGCTGCCTCCGCTGGCGTAGAACTCATACTTGAGATGTATTGACTCACTCGCAGTCCGGTGCTACAATGTGAATAGAAATTCAAATTATTGAATAATTGAGAAATGATGTTCACCGACAACCTCATCTACAATCCGCAAACTGTCTCGGTCCAGGTAGCCCTCGAACCTGCGATCAATAATTTCAACAGCCTGAGCACCCTGTCGAGCATCAAGCACCTGTCGGGCTTGCCCTCCTGGGTGCTGGAAACGGCCTCCGCGTTGCCTAATCACACGCGGCAGGTCAACGACATACTTTTCGAGGGGTTATGGAAGGGTATATGGCCGCGCAAGAGTTGGCCCACATTCACGGATTACATAGACGCCCTGGAAGCAGAGGAACCCACTGCTCTGAGGGACCGCGCCCTGTCTTGGGTTTTGCCTGGCGTGGATCAGGGGCAATCGCCCGCCGCACGAGCGGCGCTGCTGGACGACGTTGAGGCGTTCCTCGACCACCTCCGCAGCTATGTCGCCTCCAAGAAGCACGACGAGCACGTCCTGGACGTGGACCTGTACCGGGAGGTGCACGCCTTACTGAACGACCCTGCAGGCATGCAGCGGCTTGTGGTGGACCACATGCGGCTGATGTGGGAGACCGTGCTGGAGCTGGAGTGGCGGCGGGTGCTGCCCGAACTGAGCCAGACCGTGGCCGCACACTCGGAGCGCGACTACCAGGGGCTAACTCCGCTGGAAGTGATCCGGCAGGTGACCGGGCGTGACATGAGCGGCGCGGGCTGGACCGAGTGGGGCAGCACCCTCGTCTTCGTGCCGTCGGCGCACCAGGGGCCGTACCTGAGCCGCTTCGACAGCGAGGACGGCCGCACGAACTGGGTTATCTTCGGAGCGCGGCCTCCCCAGGACTTCGCGACTGGGTCCAGGGTACCGACAAGGGCGGAGTTGGCGATGCGGTTCGCGCCCCTCTCGGACGACACGAGCCTGCAAATCCTGGAGCTACTGAAGCGACACGGCGAGATAGGCGCTCAGGAGATCATTAAGATGTTGGGGTTGAGCCAGCCCAAGGCCTCGCGGCACCTGCGGCAGTTGAGCGCCACGGGCTACGTCACCGAGCGACGTTATGATGGTGCCGCCAAGTTGTACAGGTTGAACCTCGACCAGGTTGAAGACACGATGCAGGGCCTGCGTCGCTTCCTGGAGCAGTCCTGAGCAGCAGGGAAGCGAACGCCCCGCCCACCAAACTAGCCTCCGTTCAACAGAGCGAGCACAGCACAAAGCCGTACGCGGCATACCGGGAGAGTGACGTGCCTGGCAGTTGAGAGGATCAAGAGGATAGAGACAGAATCATGAGTGTAAAGATCGGAGGAGATAATGTTTGCATACGGAAGACACACCCACACCTGGCGTTCACGCTCCTTCCACTTCGCCATACCGCTGAACCCATTCCGCCCCCGTCGCTGGCTAGCCATAGAGCTTGTCAAGATGGCCGGAGACAAGCGCAGAGAAGAAGCGTCAGCCGAGATTAGTCTCAAGCTAGACGCCCGTCGACACAAGCCGGTTGAGATGAGGCAACAACTCGAAGACCACATATTGCGGGAGGTCACCCGGCGCTACATGTAAGCCGCCCAGGAAGTGACATGCAGCCCAACAAGGCCGGAGGCGTAGCTTGTAATTGCAGGCTACGCCTCTTGGTTTGCGGTGGGCAGCCATATTTTACATGTTGCGCCCTGGCGTCGAGGCGACGAACAGGCGGAGATTCAACACACCCGAGTGCACTCAGGGGAGCAATTACTACTATGCTAATTGACCTCCAGAATGCAGGAAATGTACCTCATCTAATTTGCTGCTTGTCTTCATGTTAAAGCGGCAGTATACTCTGAGGGCGGCAGTACGTGTGAGCTTCTCGTGACCTCTGCAAATGCCGCGTTGAAGGGGTCGAACAGGAGGGAAAAGAGATGGATGTGCGGGTGGAGTTAGAGGAATGGGGACCTAACGTTGCCACCGTCGAGCGGCTGTCTCGTCGCTTCTTGGAGCATGGACGCCTGCGGGAGCATCTTAGGGACGCAAGACATCGTATTCTTGCATTTGAACTCCTGGACTCTGGAGAAAAGACAAAACGCCCCACCCCACCTAGACAATTTCGCTCTGTTGTCTACGACTATACAAATAATCGTACCCTGCTTGTGAATGGTCCAATAGCAGGGGACAACCTTGAGCAGCTTGAGGTGGTGGAAAGTAGCACACAGCCTTTGCCGAACGAGGAGGAGTTCCAGGAGGCGGTGAGCATACTGGCAAACGACCCTGAGATTGGCCCCGGAATACGCGAGGGAGTTATACAACCTTACAGGCCCATGCCGCCTCTCATCTTCGCGGAGTTGCCGGACGGGAGGATCGAACGAACCCTGGGAGTCGGCCTTCGTTCAGAGGGAGATGGTCCTCGGCACCGGCTCGTTGGTGTGAACATGATTAAGAGGGAAGTGTTGAGCGATATTCCGGGTGTGTTCCGACCTTCGGATAACGATTGTGGTCCTCCAGCGTCTGGTGGTTGTGAGCAGACCTCTGCCCCTGGACAAGTCAGAGTGAGAGTGCGCCAGGGGCGTACCGTGCTTTGGACGTTTGTTCTGGTGAGACCATCTGCATCCTCGGGCACCAACGGTTCTGGCGTTGAGTTACGCTATCTCGACTATAGGGGTAAGCGGGTGCTATACCGGGCTCACGTGCCCATTCTCAATATTGAGTACTTCCAGGATGGGATTGATGCGGACTGCGGACCGACATATCGCGACTGGCAGAACGCAGAAAACTGTTTCGAGGCAAACGGTCAGGACTTCACGCCGGGCTTTCGTCTCTGCCCCGATCCGGCGAAGACCATACTCGACTCCGGGTCCGATGCGGGTAACTTCGCCGGAGTGGCTATATACGTCGAGGGGCAGGAGGTAGTGATGGTTAGTGAGATGGAAGCCGGTTGGTACCGCTACATCTCCGAGTGGCGCCTCCATGTGGACGGCACTATAAGACCCCGCTTCGGCTTTGCCGCCACAGACAATCGCTGCACTTGCAGTGACCACCATCACCATGTGTACTGGCGGCTTGACTTTGATATCAGGTCAGCAGGCAACAATGTTGCGGAAGAGTTCAACGACCTTCCGCTGTCCGGCGGGTCGAACTGGCATACCAAAAGGTTTGAGGTCAGACGGCCGCGCGACAATGGACGTAAGCGCAAGTGGCGGGTGCGTAACACAGAGACCAATGAGGGCTATGAGCTGGTTCCAGGCCCGAATGATGGCGATGCCGATACATACGGCGTCGGTGACTTATGGGTGCTTCGCTACAGAGGTACCGAGCTTGACGACGGTCAGGGCTTCACAAGTGATCCGATTGAGTCGCGCGCTAAGATTGACAGGTTCGTTAACGGAGAGCTAGTTGAGGACACCGATGTGGTGCTCTGGTATTCAGGGCACTTCAGGCACTCGCCACATGGGCATGGGAGTCACATTGTCGGCCCTGACCTGGTCCCCTTCAATTGGTAAGCTCCTGATTCGGCAGAGGGGTCTATGCGGCCTGATAAAGAAGTTGGGGAGAGAC
>JALZHG010000028.1:16745-45618 GCA_030914045.1 Chloroflexota bacterium
CCCCAACTTGAGTGCCCCTGAATTGAAGACCAGATATTACTGCTGAACCAAGATCACCGTGTAGTAGTTCATACCGTCCGCGCCGACCGCGTGGCCCACGCCCACCGCAGTGAAGCGGCTGTTCAGGAGTATTGCCTTGTGCGCCGGGCTGCTCAAGTAGCTCTCGATTGCGATCCGGCTGGAATCGGCATCAGGGTAGTTGTTGCGCGCCAGGATTTCGCCCGCGAACCTATAGTAGACCTTGCGCTCGCCCAGCATGTGCATGAACTTCTTGCCTTCGGGCGACGTGTGGCTGAAGTAGTTGCGTGCGGCCATGTCGTTGCTGCGCGAGCGGGATATCTCGGTCACACTGGCGAGCAACTCCACGGGGGCCACTCCGGCCGCGGCCCGCTGGTCATTGACGGCCTGCAGCACGTAGCTCTCGGCCCCACTCAGGCTTGCCGAGGCGGGGGCCTGCTGGACGGTCACAGCGGCGGGTGCCCGGGTATAATTGGTGCGATTGGCCTGCGAGCTGTAAGCTATGCTGCCCAGGTGGCTGAGTTGGATCGCCTGGCCGGTGCCCACAAGCTCGGGGTGGTACTCGAAACGTGCTCTCTCGAACCACTGTACGGTCAGGCCGTTCTCGTTGAACTCTTCCGAAAGCGGGAGGCCAAAGAGGGCCACGCCGCCGTTCTGCTGCCAGTAGGTATAGAAGCCGCCACCCAGCGAATGGCCCGTGGCAGGGAAGTAGGCGCGGGTCCTGGTCGATTTGAACGGGGCTACCTTCGTGAACTGCACGCCCTGGGTCATCTCAGCGCCGAGGCGGCTGAACAGCACGGGGCTCGAAGCGAGCTCCGGGTGAAACTCCATTCGTACGCGCTCGAAGTACTGGACGACCTGGCCGTTTTCCATGCGCTCGTCGCTCAAGGGGTATCCGATCCTCTGGAGGCCGTAGCGGTTGAACGTGCTGAGGAAAGTGCCCTGCACCGACTTGCCGGTGGGGCTGAAGTACTGGCTCGCTACGGGTGCGCCGGTCGCTGGTAGCACCTGGGAGGTGCGGACCGTGGTCGCGGTGGCAAAGGCCAGGGGTTGGAGCAGCATGGCTCCGGCTAATAATGCCGCGCCTGCCGTTCGCAGGAAGCGGGTGCGTGCCGTGTAGACTTTCGCGTTATTGGGGGTGTTGTGGATTGTTGCCTGCATTTTGTCCCTCACTTTAGATTGGGACAGCAGGTGCGAGGACTTTCCGTTTCCGTGTTGCTCATCGCGCACTATTCGCGTCGAGAGCGGAATAAACTGGAACAGGATACATCCCGGGCAACCTGGCTGTCATAGCTCTTTCGAGCTTTAGATCCAATGGCTTTGCGTCCCCGCCTTTCGACGGGTTTGCCTTTTTCCTTGATAATTCGGTTGTAGAAACTAGTCCGATAATTGCTTGGGTTCGTCACCCACCCGCATTGTAAAGGCTGTCAAGCCCCTGTGGAATGGGGTTATTGTCCTATTGTTACCCCCCTGCTTGTGCTAGCCTGTAAGTACGGGCCGAAGAATAACCCTTAAGGATTAGGACGGCCTATGAGCTGCTGACGCTCAACAACCCCGAAACGGCCCTAAATGTCCTAATACCCTACTACTTCTCAGGCGTGTTATAATCCCATGTTCGGACGAGGAGGAGCGCAAATGGGCTTTATCGAGGACGCCGTAATAAAGACATTGGACAGGATGGCCCCCGAAGAGAGGCATGACCTGATAGTAAACGTGGTGCAACATATGATCTCCGGTATGTCCGCCGCCGAGCGGCTTGGGCTGATGGAACACGTGGTGGAGCACTTTCTCGACGGACTGTCTCAGGAAGAGCGGCAGGCGACCGTGCGTGAGCTTGTGCCGGGTCTGCTTGCGCAGCTCATGCGGAGCGGCAACATGAACGTGGACGAGCTATTGTGGGCTGCTATGGGCTCGCTGGGCGCGCTGGAACAATCAGGCAGTAAGGTGGCGAGCGCTCCACCGGGAGGCCCCAACACTACACCATCTCCAGCGAGCAGCCGCGATGCCGTTTCTGAGTGAGTTCATCAATAAGACGGTACTAGACAGCAGAGGCGATCCTCTCGGTAAGTGCGTAGACGTATACGTCAACGTGGCCGAGGGATTCCCCGAAGTGGTGGCCCTCGGCCTGTCACGCGGCGGGCAGGAGTACCTCATCTCCGCGCAAGACCTGGTGAGGATGGACCGCAAGGGCTTGCTGCTGAGCGGCAAGCTGCGCGACCTCACTGTATACGAGCCGAACGGTGACGAGATTGGGCTGGCGCGCAAGGTGCTGGACCGGCAGATCATAGACATCAACGGCAGGCGGGTGGTGCGCGTCAATGACTTGCAGTTCGCCCGCACCGCTGGCAAGTTCCGGCTTGTGGGGGTGGACGCCACGCCCGAAGGGCTGGCCCGGCGCATTGGCCTGGAGCGGCCCATCGGCAGGGTGCTGAAGACGCTGGGCCTACGCGACACGTCAGGCACCATCCCGTGGGACCAGGTAGACCCCACCGCCATAGGCCCGGCAGGTATACCTCTCAAGGTGGCTCGTAACGACCTGACCAAGCTGCACGAAGCCGACTTGGCGGACATTCTAGAGGCGCTCGATGTGGAGGCGCAGGACTACGTGTTGTCCACGCTCGACCCTGAGATGGCCGCCGAAACGCTCAGCGAAATGGACCCGGAGCGCCAGGCTGCCGCGATTGAGAGCATAGAGCCTGAGCGCGCCGCCGACATTCTTGACGCCATGCCGCCCGACGAAGCCGCCGACATCCTGGGCGACATATCACCCGAACGCGCGGCCGACCTGTTGAACCGCATGGAGGCGGACGAGGCCGAGGACGTACGCGAGCTACTCGCCTACCAGGAGGATAGCGCGGGCGGCATCATGACCAACGAGTTCATTACAATACCTGTAGACCTCACCGCCGCCGGCACGCTGAAACACCTGAGACAGATCGACCCCGAATCCGAGGGCATCCACTACCTGTACATCACCGACGCGGAGGAGCGCCTGCTGGGTGTAATCTCCCTCTGGAGGCTGATCCTGGCGGAGCCGGACATGCCCGTCAGCGAGTTCATGGTGGCCCCCGTAATCAACGTGCAAGTCACCGACTCCAAGGAGGATGTCGCCGCCACCCTTGCCAAGTACAACCTGCTGGCGGTACCAGTAATCGACGCGGAAGGCCGCATCCTCGGCATCGTCACCGTGGACGACGCTATCGAATCGGTCATTCCCGCCACCTGGATGCGCAGACTCCCTCGCGTGTTCAGCTAGCGGGACGATGGACGATGGACGATGAGAGACGGAAACGCAAAGACGCAAAGGGCGCAAAGAACGCGCAAAGAGGATGATGGTTTGGATGTGTGCTGCCTTATACTCTCTACTCAGTCCTCATCACTCCTATCGTCCATCGTCCATCGTCCATCGTCCATCGTCCACCGTCCACTGTATAATATCGCTGTAGCCCTGCAACCCTCGTGCTCGACGCTGAGCACACTAGATGGTCCTCTATGAACGAATCCACCACACTCGCACCTTTCAACGACCGCACCGACGCGGGCAGGCAGTTGGCTTTAGACTTGCCGCGCTTCCTCGTGGGGCAGGACCCGGTGATACTCGCTTTACCAGTGGGCGGTTTGCCGGTGGCGGCCGCGGTGGCGACCGAGCTTAACCTGCCGCTGGACATCATAGTGTCCCGCAGGATACCCGCACCCGGCGGCCTGGGGCTTAGCGGTGAAGACAGCGTCGGTGCGGTCACTCCCGACCGGACGTTGGTGGTCAATACCGAGCTAGTGAAGCAAATCGGTTTCAGCGACCAGCAGGTGGAGCAGCTTTCCATACCCTTCTGGGCGGACGCACAGCGCCGCATGCAACTCTACAGGCGTGGCCGTCCGTACCCCGACCTGCGCGGCAAGACGGTAGTCATCATGGACGATGGCCTGACCACGGGCTACACGATGATGGCAGCGGCGATTTCGGCGCGGAAGCTGGAACCGGCTCGCATCCTGGTGGCCGTGCCGGTGGCTTCGATTGAAGCGATTGAGAGGCTGGGGAACTACGTAGATGAACTGCACGCCGTGCGAATCAGCCACGAAGACCCCTTCGCCGTGGCAAGCTACTATAAATACTACGCTCCTCTCAGTGACCAGGACGTAATCTGGACTATGGACTACTTCTGGGACCAGCACCCGCTCCAGGGGTACAGCGAGACTTTCTGAGGGAGCTAAACGCCAAGACGCGGAGACGCTGAGAACGCGCCAAGTATAGAGGTTTGGAGAGTAGTAAAAGGACCAGGGTACATGATGTCGTACCCTGGTCCTTTCTCTTGAGCCACAATCCTTAACCTTGGCGCGTTCTCCGCGTCCTGGCGTCTTGGCGTTTAGAACATCCAGTGGGCAAGTTAAACGAAAAAGCCCTGCCAGGCAGAGCTTCAACAGTAGCGCGTAGGGGATTCGAACCCCTGATCTTCTCCTTGAAAGGGAGATGTCCTGGGCCTCTAGACGAACGCGCCAGGTGTAACTTTCGGACCTCGGCTCACGATAGTAGACCAGGACATATGATCCAAAATCCAAAACCTGAAATCCAAAATGGAAAAGTGGGCGAGCCTGGTCTCGAACCAGGGACCTCAGTCTTATCAGGACTGCGCTCTAACCAACTGAGCTACACGCCCAAGCACGAACAATTATATCAAAGTCCCGTGCTCATTGCAAGTTGAACCTGGTCGTTCAACAGCCCAACCAGGGACCTCAGTGTTGTCAGGACTGCGCTCTAACGAGTTGACCGTGATCGCTACTTTCTATGGATTTCAAGGTTGATGTCTATTCGGGGGTCTGCGCGAGGGGATCGGGCCACCACTGGTATTGCTCCAGGCTCACGGTGAAGTCGTGTCGCACCTCCACCCCTTCCTCCTCAAGCTCCCGCCTGTGCTGCTCTATGCCGCCCCAGCCGTAGACCGGGGCCAATCTTCCCCAGCGATTCACCACCCGCTGGCAAGGCACGTTGGCGGACGATGGTGTATGGTGCAGCACCGACCCTACCGCACGCGCGGCGAACGGCACGCCCAGATAAGCCGCGATCTGGCCGTACGTAACCACTCGGCCCTCGGGTACCGAACGCACGAACGCCCATACCCGGTCGCGGAAGTTGTCTGCGGGTGTGATTTTCGGCTCTGGCATCATGCTTCTTAAACGAGACGGGGCCACAGACTACCGGCAGCCGGTTGGCACGCCCATGTCCGTGGCCCCATCACTTAGAACAGCCGAAACTACTTGACGTCGGCCTTGGCGCCCTGCTCCTCGAGCCTGGCGCGGAGGGAAGCGGCCTCGTCCTTGGTGACGCCGGTCTTCACAGGTTGCGGAGCGCCCTCGACCAGGTCCTTAGCCTCCTTGAGGCCCAGGCCGGTGATTTCGCGCACGACCTTGATGACCTGGATCTTGTTCGGGCCGAAGTCGGTGAGGATCACGTCGAACTCGGTCTGCTCCTCGACAGGCTCGGCAGTAGCGGCACCTGCGCCGTCACCGGCAGCAGCGGCGAAGCCGCCGCCCATCATGACGGGGGCAGCCGCGCTGACGCCGAAGGTCTCTTCCATGTCCTTGACGAGCTGCGAAAGCTCGAGCACGGTCATGCTCTTGATAGCGTCGAGAATATCCTCGCGGGTAAGTGTTGCCATTTTCGTTCAATCTCCTTTAGTTGGCTATTTGTCTTTGGTTGCTGCCCGGCCCATGCGAGCCGGAATGAAAAACCGTCGTGTTAGGCCGATTCGGTGTCGCTGCCTGCGTCCGTGCTGTCCTCGGTGCCTGCCCCGTCCTCTGTGGCCGTGGCGTCTTCCGTGGTGGCAGCAGCTTCGGTGGTGGTAGCGTCGTCAGCGGCGGCAGTCTCGTCGGGGGCTGTGTCGCCCGCTGACTCGGTCGCGCCGTCGGTGCTCGCCGTCTCAGCGGTGTCGGTCGCGCCGCCCTGCTTGTCGATGAGGGCGTTCAATACGTTCATGACGCCACGAATCGTGTTGGCGAGTACGCTCACCAGGCTGGTAACCGGCATGTTGAGCGAGCCCATGAGCTTGGCGATGTACTGCTCGCGGGGCAGGATTTTAGTCAGGTCGCTCACCTGGTCGGCGTTCAGTATCTGCTTGCCCGCCAGGCCACCCCGGATCGTAAGAATCCTTGAGGTGCGGACGAAGTCCTGTAGCACCTTGGCAGCGCCCGGAATGTCGTCGCCCACAAAGGCGATGGCAGTGGGGCCATCGAGCAGGGTGCCCATTTCGTCCACGCCCGCGCGCCGGGCGGCCAGGGTCGTCAGCGTGTTCTTGGAGATGTGGTACTCAACGCCCTTGTCGCGTAGCAAGCGGCGCAGGTTGTTCAGGTCCGACACGCGTAGGCCGCGATAGTCGGTGAAGATCAGCACCTGGCTCTTGCTGAAAAGCTGGTTCATTTCCTTGACTGTTTCTTTCTTGCGTGCTGTTGGCATGCTTTCTTTTCTCACCTCCTCCCAATTTGGCTTTATGTTTCACTACAACTAACAGAATCAAAAATCCCCTTACCTGGAGACACTCGCGAGGCAGGGGATGCTTTCAGCATACGTGCGCGCCCGGTCTCGACCACTGTTTGGCTGTCCGGGGTTGCTCTGCTTGCCTCGGCGGGCTGGTGTATTAAGCGTCTCATGACGCGCCGGCTGTCTCTGGCTATTTTCTTGTGGGTTGTCGGCGCAAGCCAACATCGCATTATACCCGCTCGCTGGGTGGATGTCAACTTCCGCGCCCAACGTCGAGAGCGGATTGCTAGATTGGCAGGACCAAGCCCCCCCTTGTCATTCTGAGCGAAGCGAAGAATCTCGTCCTTCAGCACCCAAGCAGCCCCCTTCTTCAGGTCAGTGGTGCAGAAGGAAAGGTGCAACATCCCGGTGTAGGACGAGATTCTTCGCTTCGCTCAGAATGACAATGGGGGGCTTGGTCACCGTAGTTCGACGGCCTAACTACCACCTGATTCTTCGCTGCGCTCAGAATGACAGGGGCCGCGCAAGGTACTAATATCCCACTATCCCGCAGTCCTCACCGCGTAAACCAGTCCACGGCCTCGCGGGTGATGTCGGCTGGGACTGTGTGCGGGCCGTCGAACTCGTGGTAGTTCACCTCGTAGCCTAGACGTTGTAGCTGTGGGACTATCCGCCTGCTGCACCTGTCAATCGGCAGCACCTCGTCGCGGGTGCCGTGCGAGATGTAAACCAGCGGCTTACCTACCTGGCGAGTGGGGGCCATGAACCCCGGCGAAAAGGCGAGCACATGCGTGAAGAGGTCGCCGTTGATGAGGCCCAGCGACAGCGCGTAAGACGCTCCATCGGAGAAGCCGCCCACCGCGACACGCGCAGGGTCTACCGCATAGCGGCCGAACGTCTGCGACAGGGCCTGGTCTATGTAGGTAACGTCTGCCCCGTAGTCGCTCATGATAACGTCCCAGGTAGAGCCACGCGACTGTGGGGCCACAAGGATAAGGTTGGCTTCGTCAGCGAGTGGCTGAAGCAGTGAGATGCCATGTTCGGCATTGCCCCCCGCGCCGTGTAGCAACAACACTAAGCCCGCAGGCCGGTCGGCATTGTACCCGTTGGGCACGTATACGAGACCATCCCGCCGTTCGGCTATTCCGAGTGGGTGTTGGCCGGTCTGGGTCGCACCACCTGTGGACGCTGGCATGCTGGCTCGTGTTCCAAGCACACCCTCTTCGGGGTCCGCTTGCACCGGGGCGGGTGAGGGGGTCGGGGTGGACTGTTGCCCGGTGGTTGGGGTTTGCATCTGTGCCTCCCTATGAGTATCAGTAGTTGCGGTGCCGGGCGCTACGCTACGGCCTGGTGTGGCCCCTCCCATGCTGCCTTCAGGGCCACATGCGGTCATGAGTGCCAGCGTAAGTCCAAGCAGCCCAATGTAGAGTGAGCACCGGCTCGCAAGCGGCCGCTTGCTCCTGGTCGCTCGTCTCATTCAGATGTTCCTCTCTACCCCCGTTCTCAAGTAGCGGTATGAAAGCAAGATACAGGCCGGATTGCCATGCCGGATTGCCATGCTTGATTATCCGGGTTTGGCGTGGGAAATGCTTTATTACAAGTGCGTAAGGTAATGGGGAATGAGGGACTATCGGCCCATATCCACTTCGGACGATTTAGCGTATGTTATAATTGAAGGGCCGCGGTCAAGTTCGAGAAGAGAAGAATGTATGCTAAAGATTGGTACAAGTAAGTCCCGGAGCCACCTGGAAGGTGTAGCTAACCCCACGGTTGGCGCGGACGGGTATATCAGGTCGGACAGTAAGCTCCAGGCGCGCAAGCCGGTGCCGTTCCTTCGCATACTCGGCAACCTGCTCATCCTCGCGGGGCTTGCGCTCTTGCTGGGCATCGCCGGTTGGTGGGGCTACACGCAGTATGAGGTACACCAATTCCTGGCAAGTGCTCCTGACAAAGGCATAATCATCGAGCCGACTGCGGTGGCGGGCAGTGGCGAGTCGGCCGATGTTACCGCGCTGCCGCCGACGCCTACCCCTACCATCGTAGCGGTGCTTATGGACCTGTCCGGCGGCCGTGGACCAGCGGTGGGCGATGACCTCATCCCCACTGCCACTCCTATCCCGGACAACTCGCCTCCCATCCACCTCAAGATTCCCAGCGTCGGCGTCGACTCGGAGGTGGTCCCGGTTGGCTGGGATATGATACCGGCCAAAGGCGGCGGCATGAGGCCTGAGTGGCAGGTAGCCGACTTTGCGGTGGGGCATCACGCGGGCAGCGCCAACCCCGGCCAGGTCGGTAACGTAGTCCTGTCGGGGCACGTTGATTACAAAGGTGAGGTCTTCAGGAACTTGCACAACGTGAGCAAGGGCGACATAGTGACCCTCTCCACTGAAAAGGGCCAGTATATCTACGTCATCACCGACTTGCGGATCGTGTGGGAGGAAGGGGTATCTGAAGAGACTAAGCGGCAGAACGCCCGCTTTATGGACCCCACTCCCGATGCAACCCTCACAATGATCACCTGCTACCCGTATGGCATAGACGACCGCCGCTTCATCGCTATCGCCAAGCCGTACAAGCCCGCGACCAGCGAGCAGAGCGAATTTTCCCTCCGTTAGGGAGTCCCGTAACACGGTAAGTTAGCTGGTCAAATCGAAAAGCCCGGAACTTGTCTAGTCCGGGCTTTTTGCTACCCGATTGTACCGACTGCCAGCTTTAGCCAGTGATGCGCGGCACGAAAAAGGGTACTTCACGCCTGTACCGCTCGTATTCCTCACCGTGCCGGACGCCCAGCCGGTAATCCTCGTGCAGCGACCCAACCACTCCATAAAGGCCCAGCAGCACCGTGAGCGTGACACCCTTGACGGTGACCCTGCGCGAGCACAAGGCGAACAGGAACGGGCCAAGGTTGGCAGGGTGCCGCACCACGCGAAACGGACCGACTATTTTGAGTCTTCCGCTCTCCGGGACTGGACCCTGCGCTTCGTCCTCAGGTGGTATGTGCATGTCGCGCAGGTAGGCCACGATTTGCGGTACTCCGTTGAAGCGCAACGGCCCGAGTATCAGACCCGTCCAGGCGGTCAGTCCAGCAGCGCCCAGCCTCAAGAGCAGAATGAGCGTGCCAGGCAGCCCCTTTATATGTAGCACTTCACGGTCGGGCACGCGGGCGAGGCTGCGTACCAGCCAGATGAAGCTCGCCCAGGCCTGCGCGTTGAAGAAGACGCGGTACAGGCCGTTGCGCGCCCTCGTACCGAGCAGGCGTTCGGCAGCGCGCTTGGCAGGGAGTGAGGCCACGAGGCTGTGCAGGAGCGCCCACAGGGTACAGTTCCGCACGATCGGCCAGACTATACCCAAGAGAGGCTTCTGCTGTGCGGGTAAAAGTTTCCTGCTCGTCATGGACCTGCTCCCTCGCGATTGGCAATGAAATCCCACTTCCAGGCTCAACTACCCGGAAGTGGGACTACTAAGACAGAGGATATGTGCTCTCTAGGAGAAGCCTGACGGGGAGCCTGCGCTGTCGGCCTTGTCCTTGTCTATGGTGCTCCAACTGCCGACATTATCAAGCTCGTCGCGGGTGAGGCGCTCGCCTGTGTTGCGGTTGGGGTGGGCCTCGTCTTCACCCTCGCCCTCCTGAACCGCACTCGCGCCGACCTCGACTTCGTTGTCTTCTCGCCCCGGCAGGCCCCACGACGTGCCGGTACGCTCGCTGTCAGAACCCTCGATGATGTTGCCGTACTCGTCGTCACGGGTGCCGGGAGAAGTGTTGCCCGCCGTCCCATCGGTCGCACTCTGCGCGGAAGGTACCGCTCGAACGATGTTTGGGTTTCGCGCGTCAACCTCCAGGTTGTCGAGTCCCGCGTGTGCTGGCGCGCTCGAGTCATTCCCGCTACTAGATGGCTCGATTATATCGCCCTCGTTGACAACTCCCGCGTCCCGTTCGCCGGTGCTCGTACCTCGCTCAATGTTACCACTCATGGCGTACCTCCTTGTTCAGTTTGACAGTAGCAGTAATTGTGCCTGCTCAGTCACAGGAGAGGGCGATCAAGTTCTGGGCAGAAAAGTATTGTTGAAATAAGTTCAGCTTATTGCTAATCTGGCTCAATGGCTAATGTCCTCCACCTTCTAACTGGCTTATCGCGTGTGGGAGCACGGGTAGAATAGCTTCCAGGCACTCTTTCACGGCTTTTGGCGAGCCGGGCAGGTTGATTATCAGCGTGCGGTCCCTCACTCCCGCCAGGGCGCGGGACAGGGCGGCCATCGGAGTCTTTGCCAGGGAAGCAGCCCGCATGACCTCGGCAAGGCCCGGCACTTCGTAGTCGAGGACGTTGAGGGTGGCCTGGGGAGTTACGTCTCGCGGGGAGATACCCGTGCCGCCGCTGGTTAGCACCAGCCGCACGCCCTCAACCTCTACCCACTGGAGCACTGCCCTCTCAATTTCCTCCAGGTCGTCGGGCACGGTGGCAGTGAGAATGTCTTCTACGTGCAACCCCGTCCGCAGTATCTCCACCGCGGCAGGCCCGCTTTCGTCCTGGTACAGCCCCGTCGCCGCCCGGTCGCTTATCGTGAGCACTGCTGCTCTCATCACCTTGCTCCTCCCCCGACCATCTCAGAATCCTTTGTTCCCCCGATTATGGCATAATAGTCGGCAATGGAAAACTTCGGGAGGAACCCTGATTGAAGGGCCTTGGGGTGCGGACTGCCAGCGGAGCCGTCTTGCTGGCGGTGGTTATCACGGCGATCTGGTTGCAGGGTCTGCTGCTGATGCTGGCTCTGCTCGCTGCCGCCGGCCTGGCAGCGCACGAATTCTACGGGATAGTGCGCCGCGCAGGCTACGAACCCTGGTACCCCATTGGCATCTCGCTGGCCTTGCTGCTGGCGTTGCGCAGCTACCTGGGTGGCGACCTGCTTTCGGGCACCCCATACCTGGGGCCGAGCGTAGCGTCAGAGGTGCTGGTGCTGGTGCTGATGTTGTTTCTAGTACTGGCGCGGCAGGGGCTGGAGTGGCGTGGCAGCTTACGCCTCGGACGTTCGGCTGGGACGGCAGGAGGGGAGACTGTGGCTGCTTCCGGGCGCAGTCCCTATCTTGCCTGGGCCGATCTTGGCCTCACGCTGGGCGGAGCGATCTACACAGGCGGATTGCTAGGCTACGGGCCTCTGCTGGCCGCGCAGGCAAACAGGGATAGTGCTAACGGTGCCTTCAACTGGCTCTTGATGGTCCTGCTTGGCACCGCTGCGTGTGACACCGGGGCGTACTTCGTCGGCAGCCTCCTTGGCAGGCACAAGCTTATACCCCACATCAGCCCCGGCAAGACCTGGGAGGGCCTGGCGGGTGGAGTGCTAGGCGCGATAGTCGCCGCCCTGGCGCTGTCGGGTCTGCTCGGTCTGAGCGTAGTGCAGGCAGTCGTCCTGGGGCTGATAGTGTGCGCGGCCGCCGTATCGGGCGACCTCTGCGAGTCGCTGCTCAAGCGTGCGGCAGGCGTGAAGGATAGCGGCCACATTATCCCAGGGCACGGCGGCGTGCTCGACCGGATAGACAGCATCCTGTTCGTGCTTCCTGCGGTCTATTGGTTCGCGCAAATAGCATGAGGAAATTACGCGTAACTCATAACTCGTAATTCGTAATTACTCCCCAGGAGTACCCAACATGGCTTCGGCTGAGAAGAATGAGAAGAAACTGAATTATGAGTGGGCACCTAGCAGGGGCTGGTACATCGTGCTCAGGGCCTTCTTTACTGTAGTATTTCACACGATCTGGCCGTTGCGCGTAACGGGGCGCGAGCACGTGCCTCGGCAAGGTGCGGCCATCATCGTGTGCAACCACCTGAGCCTGGTGGACCCGTTTGTCGTGGGGTACGGTGGCAACCGGATCGTGAACTTCATGGGGAAAGAGGAACTGTTCCGCACTCCCATTATCGGCTTCCTCATCCGGAAAGTAGGCGCGTTCCCGGTTGACCGGACCAGGCGCGACCCCGCCGCCATGCGCACAGCCTTGCAGGTGCTCAAGTCGGGGGAACTGCTGGGCATGTTCCCGGAGGGCACGCGCAGCACCACGGGCGAGTTGCAGGAATTCCGAGTCGGTGCCGCCCGCCTGGCAGCGCGCACCGAGGTACCTATAATCCCGGCAGCCGTGCACAACACCAACAAGGCGATGCCACCGGGCAAACTGCTTCGTCCCGCGCGCATCAGCATCCGGTTCGGCGAGCCTTTCGAGCTAACAGAGTTGTACGACCGCAAGGACAAAGGCGAGGCTATGGAGCGCGCCCTGCTCACCATCAAGGAGCGCATCGAGGCGCTTTCTGAAACGTGATGCCCGGCTCTACTAACCACTAACCACTAACCACTAACCACTGTGATATAATGCGCCATGATTCCTGAGCAAGCTATTGACCGCGCTCTTGAAGAGGCGAAGCGGCTGGGTGTCGAGTATGCCGAGGCGAGGGCCGAAACCGACCTTTCGGAGCGGGTGCACGCCCGGAATGGCGACGTGGAGCGGCTCGGTTCGGACACCGATAGCGGGTGGGGCATTCACGTGCTATCGGACGGCGGGTGGGGCTTTGCTTCCACCGCCTCCGTAGAGAGTAGCGACATCGGGGACACTGTGGCAAGGGCCGTAGAAATCGCCAGGGCCAGTGGCGCGCGCCGCAAGTCGCGCTCCGACGTGTCATTGATGCCTACCTGGCAAGGTGAGTACCAGACCGCGTTGCAGCAGGACCCCTTTGAGGTGCCCCTTGCCGAGCGTGTAGCGCTGGCGCAGGAGACCACGCACCGGATGCTAGCCGCCGGGGAGCGGATGAAGGTCGCCACCTGCACCCTGTACGCCCAACGTGCCGATAAGCTGTACGCCAACACGCGGGGTGCGCGCCTGCGCCAGCTTATCACCTACGTGGGCGTAGACCTCCGAGCCACGGCCACGCACGAAGGCTATTCCTATCGCCGCTCGCTGGACGACGAAACGCAGGCGGGCTGGGAGTTTGTGCGGGAGCTGGACCTGCCTTCTCAGGGGGAGCGCGTGGGGCGGGAGGCAGCCAAGCTTGTGGCCGCGCCCTGGGCACCCTCTGGACCTCGTACGGTGATCCTGGGTTCCGACATGGTGGCTTTGCTGGTACACGAGTCGTGCGGCCACCCAACCGAACTCGACCGGGTGCTCGGGTGGGAGGCGGCTTTCGCGGGCACCTCGTTCCTCATGCCCGACTTGCTTGGTACGTTCCGCTACGGCTCGCCCCTTGTGAACATGACCGCCGATTCGCTCTTGCCGGGCGGGCTTGGCACGTTCGGGTGGGACGACGAAGGCACACCCGCACAGCGCAGCCCCATCGTGCGGGAGGGTATATTCACGGGCTATCTAACCTCGCGGGAGAGCGCGCTTGATATAGGCCAGCGGTCGAACGGCTGCGGGCGGGCGATCTCCTGGGGGCGCATTCCGATAGTGCGCATGGTCAACCTGTCGCTTGAGCCGGGCAGCGGGTCGCTTGATGATTTGGTGTCGCAGGTGGACGACGGCCTGTACGTGGAGACGCCCTCGTCGTGGAGCCTGGACGACAAGCGGATGAACTTCCACTTCTCGGCTGAGTTGTGCCGCGAGATCAAGGGCGGTAAGCTGGGCGAGTTACGCAAGGGTGCCTCGTTCCAGGGGCGCACGCCTGCCTTCTGGGGGTCGGTGCGTGGGGTGGCGGGGCCTGAGGCATGGCACCTGTGGGGCTTCCCCCACTGCGCGAAGGGCGAGCCACTGCAACTGTGCCCGGTATCGCATGGGGCCTCTCCGATTTTGGTGGAAGGTCTACAAATGAGCGAGCACAGTTAGGCGTTGCACTAGTGAGGGACTTGGCTCATGTCAGGTAGCGAGGCAAATTGGGGGCTGATAGGGGAGGCGGAAGCGCTCTCTATCCTTGAGGACGCCCTGCGAGGCTCGACGGCGGACGCTACCGAGCTTGTGTTGCTGGGTGATACCACGCATGTGACGCGCTACGCCAACTCGGAGATACACCAGAACGTCTCGCAGGTAAACAGGCGGATAGCGGTGCGCGTAGCCGTAGGCCAGGCATCCGCGCGAGTGTACACCAACTCGTTGGAAGTCACAGGTTTGCGGAAGGCCATCGAGGACGCCGTGTCGCTGGCTCGTATGCAGTCGCCCAACCCACGCTTTCTAGGTCTGCCCACACCTGATGCCGGGTATGACCCCGTGGAAGACCCGCCGCAATCCTTCTTCACCAGAACGGCGGAGCTTTCGCCGTCTGCCAGGGCGGAGGCCGTGGGGCGTGTTATCGAGGCTGCGGCTGCCGAAGGTTACAGCGCCTTTGGGACGTACCGGGCCTCCGCTTCCGAGCTTGCGGTGGTGAGCAGCACAGGCATCAGGGCCTACGCACCTTTTACAACGGCATACTTGAAGGCGCTGGTGGAGGGTCCGGGCGGGACGGGCTTCGGTGACGCATTCGACCGCGACGCAAACAGGCTTGACGCAGGCAGTGTGGCAGCCCAGGCGGTCGCCAAGTGCCGTGCCAACCATGACCCGCGCGAGATACCGCCAGGTGACTACCAGGCAGTATTTGATCCCAACGCGGTAGCCGACATGGTGCGTTTCCCAGCCGTCTGGGGCATGGGCGCGCGACAGGTGCTCGACGGCCAATCGTTCATGTCGGGCAAGCTAGGCGAGCGAGTAGCAGGTGACGTAGTGAGCATCTGGGACGACCCGAACGACCCCCGTTGCCTGCCTCTACGGATTGACTATGAAGGTCTGCCCGCGCGTAGAGTTGACATAATAGCCAATGGGGTAGCCGTTGGGCCGGTGTACGACTACCAGACCGCTATGGAGGCTGGCACCAGGTCCACCGGGCATGCGGAAGCCCCGTTCGGAGACTTCTTCTCAGGCCCCACCGCCGACCACATTGTCATGCCCACAGGCACATCCAGCGTGGAGCAGATGGTCGCGAACATCAAGAGGGGCGTTTGGGTGACGCGCTTCCATTACACGCACACGCCCGACCCCAAGCGAGTGATAGCCACCGGCACCACCCGTGACGGCACCTTTCTCATCGAGGATGGTAAGGTCGTGGGCGCGCTGAAGAACCTGCGCCTGGAGATGGGCGTGCTGGACCTGCTATCTTCAATAGAGGAAGTGGGCGAGGGTAAGCTTTGCCAGGACTGGTGGGCCGCCAACGGCATGAGCACCACCAACTACTTCGTGCCAGCGCTACGCTTCGGTGCCTGCCGCTTCACGGGCGTGACCACTTTCTAGCAGGCTTGCGTTGCTGCTCCGTCCCGTCATGGCCCACAGGTTACCCCAGTATGGAGATGGTAGCCCTCGTGATTTGTGGTCCCACATAGGTGCTTGACGCCTCTGTGTGTGTCTGCTATGCTCGTGCCAGGCACACTGCGGGGCGAAGCACATAGCGATTCTCCCTTCCGAAGCGAAAATGGAGCGCAACGACCTATGTCATTAGCAGCCGAACCATATTACTCACCGGAGCAGTACCTTGCCATCGAGCGCGAGGCTCAATCGCGGAACGAGTACGTCAACGGTGTCATCTACGCTATGTCAGGCGCGAGCCGGGAACATAACCTCATCACGGGCAACGTATTTGCTGAGATACGCGCACAATTTAGAGGCAGACCGTGCGAGGCATATGTAGGTGACATGCGCGTCAAAGTAAGTTCCACTGGCATGTATACCTACCCCGATGTTGTGGCTGTGTGTGGCGAACCTGTATTCGATGACGAGCATGTAGACACTCTCACTAACCCTACCATGATAGTCGAGGTGTTGTCGCCTTCAACCGAGGGTTACGACCGGGGAGAGAAGTTCGCCCATTACCGCAGGCTTGAGACGCTCCGGGACTATGTGTTGGTGGCCCAGGACAAGGTCCGGGTGGAGCATTTCGTCCGCCTTGACGATACCAGCCGCCAGTGGGTGCTTACCGAAATCAGCGAACCGGATGGCACCTTGCACCTTGCGTCCATCGGCTGCAACTTGTCTCTCCGCGACATCTACGACAGAGTTGAGTTCCCCGACAGCGTTACAGGCTAGCCACTCAAGCCTCCTCAATGGCTTACGTGGGTTGCACGACCTCCACAGTTGCGCCTCGATTCGAGGGCAATACCGCACCTGCCACTATGTTGAGGTGCAGTTCCCTACACCTTCATTTTGATGAGGTGGCGGTGGTTCCATATCGCTGCTTGTCGAGGGTTTCGGTCCTCAGTATAATGCCCCGGCAAAGAGATAATTCTTCGGTATCTCCAGGTATCTAGCCTATCACGGGAGACTTTATGAAGCTACAAGACCGCGTGGCGGTTATTACGGGTGCCGGGTCGGGCATCGGCAGGGCCATGGCGCTCCAATTCGCACGGGAGGGGGCGCGCATCCTGGCGGGGGATGTCAACGGCGAGGCGGCACAGGCTACGGCGGACGCTGTGGCTGCTGAGGGAGGCACATGCGCGGCCTTCACCGTTGACGTGGTGCAGCCCGAGCAGGTGCGTGCCATGATGGAGCAGGCTATAGCTGACTATGGGCGCATCGACATCCTGTGCAACAACGCGGGCATAGGGTCCACCACCGACGTGGTTGCCTGCGAGCCTGAGGAATGGGACAGGGTGATGTCCGTGAACGTCAAGAGCGTCTACCTGGGCTGTAAGTACGCCATTCCTCACATGATCGAGCAGGGTGGTGGCGTCATCGTCAATACGGCGTCGGTGGCGGGCATGGTGGGCCTGGTGAAGCGGGCTTCGTACAGCGCCAGCAAGGGGGCCGTGATCGCTCTCACGCGGCAGGTGGCGATAGAGTACGTCGAGCAGGGCATCAGGGTGAACTGCCTCTGCCCCGGAACGGTAGATTCGCCCTGGGTGGGGAGGCTGCTCGACCAGGCGGAGGACCCGGCAGCGGCGAGGCAGGCGCTGGTGGCGCGGCAGCCTATGGGCAGGCTGGGCACCCCCGAAGAAGTGGCCGCGGCCGCGTTATATCTGGCCTCGGACGATGCGGCTTTCATCACCGGGACGGGGCTGGTGATCGATGGTGGGCTGACGGCCCGCTAAGGGTGCGACTAACAGCGATGTGGAGGGTCTAGTGACCGCAGGTGTAACCTTAGAGCATTACAAGATGCGCATCGGCGCGGAGTGGCGCGGCTCCAGCGACGGGCGCACTCGCCCGGTGCTGAACCCGGCCACGGGAGAAGCCTTCGCGGAGGTGCCGGAGGGCACGCGAGAAGACGCCCGCGCCGCCCTCGAAGCCGCACAGGCTGCGCAGCCCGAGTGGGAGGCGCTCACGGGGGTGCAGCGCGCTGGTTATTTGCAACGGGTCGTGCAATTGGTTCGGGAGGACTCCGAGCGGCTGGCGCGTCTTGTGGTGCGGGAGCAGGGCAAGCCCCTGGTGGAAGCACGAGGGGAAATCGGCGGCACCGCGGCTTTCTTCGAGTACCATACTTCCTTTGCCCGTGCCCAGGTAGGCGAGATCGTCGCGTCGGACAACCCCAATGAGGATATCTGGATTAGAAATGTGCCCTATGGCGTTGTAGTGGGCATCATCCCCTGGAACTACCCTTCGGCGTTGTTCGCCCGTAAGGTAGCCCCGGCACTTATGGCGGGCAATACGATTGTCGTGAAGCCGCACGAGGATACACCCCTTAGCTCGCTCGCGCTGGCGAAGATTTGCGAAGACGCGGGGATACCGCCCGGAGTGGTCAACGTCGTCACGGGCGCGGGTACCGTGGTGGGCGACGCGATGGTGCGTGACCGGATTACGCAACTGGTGACCGTTACCGGCTCGGTGCGGGCGGGCCGCGAAATCCTGGCCGCGGCCGCCGAGAACATCACGGTGGTGTCGCTGGAGCTTGGGGGTAAAGCGCCCTTCATAGTCATGGACGACGCCGATGTGGACGCCGCCGTTCGTAACGCCATCCACGCGCGGTTTGTGAACTGCGGGCAAGTCTGCACCTGCAACGAGCGCACTTACGTCCACCGCCGCGTATACAACGAGTTCCTGGACCGCTACTCGCAGATAGCAGCGGGCCTGCGCATTGGCGATCCCATGCGTACAGACATTGACCTGGGTCCGAAGGTGAACCAGATGGAGTTGGAGAAGCTGGAGCGAATGGTAGCCAGGGCGCGGGAGCAGGGCGCGGAGGTGGTTACGGGCGGCGGCAGGCCAGGGGGCGAGGAGTTCGCGCGCGGCTTCTGGTACGAGCCTACCGTGCTAGCGAACGTGACCAACGACATGGACATCATGCAGCAGGAGGTATTCGGCCCCATCTCCCCCGTCATGCCCTTCGATGATTTTGAAGAGGCTATCGCGCTCGCCAACGACAGCCGTTATGGCCTGACGGCCTACCTGTTCACCAACGACCTCAAGCGGATGATGCGGGCGGTGCGGGCGGTGCGCTCAGGTGAAATCTACATCAACAAGATCGGGCCGGAGCAGTTGCAGGGCTTCCACACAGGCTACGGCCTGAGCGGCATGGGCGGGGACGACGGGCCGCACGGCTTCGAGCACTACTTCCGCAAGAAGACAGTTTACGTCAATTATGGCGAGCCTTCCACCGAGGGGCTTATGCCTTATGACGAGCCTACCACAGATCTGCCACCACAATAACAATATGGACGTAACCACCAGCAACGACGCACAGGGCCACGCCATCCTGCAGCCCGCGGCCCTTATCGCCCTCAACCCATACGAAGCGCGCACGGCAGCGGCCATCTTCGAGCGCATGTTCCCGGCTGACGAGCATGGCCCCGGCGCTATCGAGATAGGCGTGGTCACCTACCTGGACCGCGCCCTCGCAGGTGCCTACCGCGACAAGTTGGAGGTCTATCGCGTGGGCCTGGCGACGTTGGACCAAGTGGCAAGGCGGCAACATGCCAAGCCCTTCGCTGATTGCAGCCAGGAACAACAGGACGCATTGTTAGAGCAACTTGAGCAGGGCGCTGTGGCCGACTTCCGGGTGCCCTCGCAGCGCGAGTTCTTCGACATGATGCGCCTTCACCTGCACGAGGGGCTTTTTGCGGACCCGGCCTACGGGGGCAATAAGGACAAGGGAGGCTGGCGGTTCTTGGGCCACCCCGGCTTCTGGTTCGAGAACTCGGCTGAGGAGAACCTTGCGACCGAACCTGCGCTCAAGGGCGGCGTCATCCAGTCGCTGGCCGACGTGGGGTACTCGCTGGATGGCGGCCCGCGCGAGCCTGTGGAGATACCCGGCTACGACCCACAGCGTGGCGGCGAACCCCCGGCAGGCCCGGCTGACGTGGTGCTGGTGGGTGTAGGTGCCGCGGGGGCGATGGCCGCCGCCCTACTGGCTCAGGCAGGGCTGAAGGTGGTGGGGCTGGAAGCGGGGCCGTGGCGCACAAAGCGTGACTTCGTGCCCGACGAGCTTGGGTCCGCCTACTACTGCCGGGGAGGTATGGGGCCGAAGTTCCTTAGTGAGACGCCACGCTGGCGGCGCACTGCCGACGCACCCTCCCGCGAAGCCACCTTCAGCTTGGGGCGCATGATGAACAGCGTGGGAGGCTCGGTGATTCACTGGGGCGCTGCGCTCCGTCGCTGCCACCCACACCACTTCAAGTACCTCACCTACGTGCGCGAACGCTGGGGCGAGGGGGTGCTGCCCGAAGGTAACACCCTGGCCGACTGGCCTGTGACGTACGACGACCTGGAACCTTACTACACGGAAGTAGAGTACATGATCGGCGTGGCGGGCGACGGTGACAGCAACCCCTACATTCGCCGCAGCAAGCCCCTGCCCATGCCCGCGTTGCGTCCCTTCACGATGGGAAATCTCTTCAAGAAGGCAGGAGAGGCGCTGGGCCTGCACCCTTATCCCACGCCCGTCGCCGTGAACAGCGTACCGTACAACAATAACCCCTCCACCCGCTACTGTGCCTGGAGTGGTGGGTTCGGCCCCTTCAACGACGAACGCTGGTATCCCGGCCACACGTGGGTGCCCCAGGCGCTCGCTACAGGCAATTTCGACCTGCGGACGCATTGCAGGGTGGTGAGGGTGCTAACCGATAGCGAAGGGCACGCGCGCGGCGTGGAGTACGTGGACGCCAACGGCAACTGGCAGGTACAGGAGGCGCGTACCGTCATCCTGTGCAGCTACACCTTTGAGAACGTGCGGCTCTTGCTGCTGTCCGGCGACGGTCGGCACCCCAACGGGTTGGGCAACAACACTGGGCAGGTCGGCAAGCACATCATGACCAAGATGTGGTCCGACGTTTCGGGCCTGGTCCCGGACGTGGTCTTCAACGCGCATACCGGCCCGGCGGCCCAGATGTGGAGCCTGGACGACTTCATCTCCGAGGACTTCGACTCGGCGGCGCATGGCTTTATTGGTGGGGCCACGCCAAACATCGAGAACCAGCGCCTGCCGATACAAATCAGCCGCGAGAACATACCGCAGGACGTGCGGCGCTGGGGCAAGGAGTACAAGGACCACCTGCGCGAGTGGCAGCATATTGCGGCAGTGCGCCTCCAGCCGGACGCCCTCTCTTACCACTCCAACTTCCTCGACCTCGACCCCCATTACCGTGACCGTAGCGGACTGGGGCTACCCCTGGTTCGCATCACCTACGATTTGCAGGAGAACGAGCAGCGCGTATCGGAGTACATGGAGGCGCGGGCCGAGGAAATCCTGCGCGAGATGGGCGCGACTAAGACCTGGCGCGGGCCGCGGTTCGGCGGGGTGGTGAGCAGCCACGAGTTAGGCGGCTGCCGCATGGGCGAGGACCCGGCAGGCTCGGTGGTAGACCCTGCGCTGGCGGTACATGACACGCCTGGGCTGTACGTATTCAGCACCGCGGTGTTCCCCACCTGCCACGGCGTGAACCCCACGCTGACGATGTGGGCGCTCTGCTACCGGGCCGCCGAGCAGCTTGTGGAGCGCCTGGGCGGAAAAGTAGCACCGCTGTAACGCTATAACAGCAGCACTTGCAAGAACGGGCGACCCCACACGAAAGGACCCTTCATGAAAATCGAGCAAATTGAGACCGCTTATTACCGCCTGCCGCTAGAGCCTATGGGTGACGCTGGGCATGGCTTTATCGACTCCGAGGAGCTAATTACCCTCAAGCTGAGGGCTGAGGGCCTTGAGGGGCACGGGTACTCCTACACCATCGGGCGCGGTGGGCAGGCCGTGCGCGCACTCATCGACCACGATATTGCCCCGTTGCTGATAGGGCAAGACGCCAGCGACATACAGGGCTTGTGGGAGTTGATGTGGCAGCGGTTGCTTTACGTCGGGCGGGGCGGGCTTGCCTCCTTCGCCATCGCGGCGGTTGACATCGCGCTGTGGGACCTGTACGGGTTGCGCGAGCAGAAGCCCCTCTACGCCTTGTTCGGTGCGAAGTCGCGTGAGATACCTGCTTATGGGTCGGGCGTGGACTTGCCCAAGCCGCTGGACCAGCTACTCGCGCAGGTGGAAGGTTTCATGCAAAGGGGCCTGCCAGGGGTTAAGGTAAAGCTGGGGCGGCCCGACCCCCAGGAAGACGAAACGCGGGTTGGTGCCGTCCGCAAGCTTATCGGTGACGGCATAGACCTCATGGTGGATGCCAACATGACGTGGACCACGGAGCAGGCTTTGGAGCGAGGGCGGCGTTTGCAGCAGTTCGGACTTTACTGGTACGAGGAACCGACCATACCCGAAGACGTGGCGGGACACGCTCGGCTTGCGCGGGAGCTTGACGTGCCGATAGCCATAGGTGAGAGCCTCCACTCGCCGCACGAGTTCAGGCGCTACGTGGACGAGGGCGCGGTGGAGGTCCTGCAAATAGACCCGGTGACCAATGGCGGTATTACCTCGTCGCTACAGGCATTGAAGATGGCTGACGAAGCAGGACTTGCCACCAGCAGCCACTACACCGACGAACTGAGTGCGCACTTGCTGGTCGCCTCCCGAAACCCTGTCTACCTGGAGAAGCACGCCTTCGCACTCGACCCTTACCTGGTAGAGCCTCAGCAGGTGGTGAATGGCCGCGTTCGGCCCACGGAGGTGCCAGGCACCGGCATGCGCTTTGATGAGAGCGCTCTGGCCTTTCATCGCGTCGACTAACCCGCACAGCCGCATAGAAGAACTGGCCGTCCGAATCACAGAAAGGAGCCAAGAGTAGGCTCCTTTCTGTGATTTTCATAGCTACAGCATCCATTCTTTACACAGTGTGCATGCCGTTGCCCCAGTTGAGGGCTCGCCACACGCCATTCCTGTCGTCCAGGGAGTCCTGTTCTGCAGCCACAGACATTCGTTCAAGCCTTGCTACAATCTGGCTCGTCAGGGTGTCCTGTTCGCTGAGCAGCCTTTCGATCGCTCCTCGTCCGTCTTGATTAGGAGCCGATCTAAGCTCCTTCACGTCCAGCCCAGTCTGGTGGTCCAGTCTTCCCTCTCGTTTGGTAAGCATTTCTTTGTCTCCTTTCTCTATTGTGATTAGTTTTCTTGTAAGTCTCTTGCCTGTTATCATTCCGTCCGCCTGCTTTTATTACACCACTAGACGGAGCCGAGCGGAAGGCCCATTGTGATACAATACCGATATACCGGGCGATATAAGAATGGTTAGCCTGGACTACGTTCTGCCAAGTTGCAACCTCTCAGCTGCGACAAAAGTAACTTTTCCTTCTCCTCAAACACCTACTGATGGACGCTTCTGTTTCTTTCGGCCAATGGATAAAGCAGCGCCGCAAGCTCCTGGACCTCACTCAGGACGCGCTGGCACGGCAGGCCGGTTGCGCCGTGGTTACTTTGCGCAAAATAGAGGCGGACGAGATGCGCCCCTCGCGGCAGATGGCTGAGAACTTGATCGATTCCCTGGATGTGCCGCAGGACCAACGGGCTCACCTGTTGCTGGTAGCTCGCGGCTTGTCAGCCTCCGCTGTGGCGACCGCACCGGGCCAGGCCGTCACTCCTACGCGTGCTACTAACTTGCTCCCGTCTAGCAACCCACTACTAGGTCGCGACGCCCAAATTGCCGACCTATGCGCTCTACTGGGTCGTGAGGATGTGCGACTGCTTACCCTCACCGGGCCACCTGGCATCGGCAAGACCCGGTTGAGTCTGCGTATGGCCCACGACATGCTCGCGGAGTTCGAGGACGGTGTTTTCTTCGTGGCCCTCGCACCTATTGCCGATCCTGGCCTAGTGGTGCAAACAATAGCACAGGTCTTGGACGTGAAGGAGTCCGCCGGGCGTAGCGTCCAGGAGAGCTTGCATGCTTTCCTACGCGACCGCCATATGTTGATAGTGCTGGACAATTTCGAGCAGGTTGTGGATGCAGCCCCCGCCATAGCGGAATTACTGGCAGCCGCTCCCAGGCTTAAGGTGCTGGTTACCAGCCGAGAAGTGCTGCACCTGTACGCAGAGTGGGAATACCCTGTGCCGCCCCTGGCACTCCCCGACGTGGACAACCTGCCTGCTGTAGCATCGTTGTTGGAGTACCCAACAGTAGCGCTTTTCGTGCAGCGAGCGCAGGCGGTAAATCCAGACTTCACGTTGAACTCAGCCAACGCCCAGGCTGTTGCCGAGCTTTGCGTGCGCCTCGACGGTCTACCGCTGGCGATTGAGCTTGCCGCAGCCCGTAGCAAGTTGTTCGGCCCGCGTGCCTTGCTCTCGCGTTTGAACGACCGCCTGGCTTTATTGGAAACTAACGCCCGCGACCTTCCTGCCCGGCAGCGTACCCTTAGAGGAGCTATTGCCTGGAGCTACCATCTGTTGGGGGATGACGAACAGGTGTTGTTCCGCCGGTTGGGTGTATTCGTCGGTGGCTGGGACCTACGCGCCGTGGAAGCGGTTGTGGAGTTGGCGCTACGAGAACACGTGACAGAGGGACGTGAGACGGAAAGTCGTCTAGACTCGAACACCTCGCAGGTGTTATTTTCCCTCGTTGACAAGAGCCTGGTGTGGCAGTCGCTGGGGCCAGATGGCGAACCGCGCTTCACCATGCTGGAGACGATACTGGAGTACGCGAGGGAGCAACTCAAGTTCAGCGGCGAGTATGACCATATGCGGCAGAGTCATGCAGAGTGGTACACCGAGTGGGCTTGTTCAGCATGGCTGGAGTTGCGGGGGCCAAGACAACAGGAGTGGCTTGATCAACTTTCCGCAGACCATGCCAACTTGCGGGCGGCGCTGGGTCACTTGCTGGAAACGAAGAAGGTAGAGCTAGGATTAC
Source organism: Chloroflexota bacterium (assembly GCA_030914045.1). Taxonomy (GTDB): domain Bacteria; phylum Chloroflexota; class Chloroflexia; order QHBQ01; family JADMIH01; genus JADMIH01. The sequence continues at coordinate 41,362 of JALZHG010000028.1, forward strand.
GCTTGGCCGGAACTCTGTGGCCTTACTGGGCCGTGCGTGGGCACCTGCGAGAGGGCCGCCAGTGGCTGACGGATATGCTCGCCCTGGCGGAACAGGAGCACTTTACAGACCGGCCTACTTACGAGCTTGGCCGGGCGCTGAACGGCCTGGGGCACCTCGTAATGGACATGGGCGATGATTCTCTAGAGACTGCTTACAAATACATCACCCAGAGCCTGGAGGTCTGGCGCGCTCTGGGAGACAAAGCGGAGATGGCCTGGGCTTACTACGGCCAGGGTGGAATCAAGTTGGGCTTGAACCGCGATCCGGAAGCCATCCCTCTATACGAGCAAGCGCTGGCCTTGTGGCGAGAGGTTGGCGATAAGTGGGGCGAAGCAAGGGCACTCGACATGCTTGGTGAGGTGCACCTCGTGCTTGCCGAGTTCGATAAGGCCGAAGCTTTTCACACCCCTAGCCTGGCAATATTCCTTGAGATGGGGGACCAACAAGGTGTAGCCAGGGCACAAATGGGACTTGGAGTGCTGGCGACGATTCGCGGGCAGTATGACAGGGCCAGAGGCTACCTCGAAGGTTCCCTGGAAGTGGCACAGGTGCTGGAGTATCCAATGTTGATTGCCCAGGCCCGCCACGTACTGTCGGAATTAGAACGGAATATGGGGAACTTGCGGGAAGCCCGGCGGTACCTGGAGTTGAACCTCGCTGAGTTCAACCAGATGGAGACCACCTACTACACTCAGTGGACGAACAGCCGCGTTGCGCTTCTACTTATTGACGAAGGCGACCTCGTTGCTGCCCGTGCACTCCTCGAAATCAACCTCTCAGATGCTATTCAACGTAACGACATTGCAGTGCTAGGCTGGAACCTTTACCTGTTGTCCCGCCTGGAGGCTACCGAGGGGAACGTGCAGCAGGCCGCGGCTGCCTGGCATGAGGCAGCGCTACTGGAGCAACAGATGGGGCTCCAGCGGCGGATCGCGGACAAAATAGAGGAACTGGCAGGTATACTTAACCTGGGCGGACAACCCGCTCAGGCTGCCCGGCTCCTAGGCGCAGTCTCGGCATTACGCAAACAGCTTGGTGTGCCGGTGCCCACTGTCGACCAGCACCGGTATGAATGCTATGCTGCCTCCAGCAAAAGTGCCCTCGGTGAAGCAGCTTTTGCCGCTGTTTCAGGCGAGGGCACCGCTATGAGCCTTGACGATGCGGTCGCGTACGCGCTGGACTGTTCCTCAGATTTAGTACAAGTGACTGCCGGCAGCTAATAGTTCGCCTTCAACGTCGGCTGGCACTCGCCGGAGTGCAGGTGCTCTATCAGGTCGTGCAGCATTGCCACCGCCACCGCGTCGCGGTATGCCTCTTCCAGCTTGAAGGTGGTCATCAGCACGCGGCCCCTGCCGTAGCGGAACTGGACGGTGTGCACCGCGGGGTTGCCCACCCAGCCTGACACCATGCCCGCCAGCAGGTCGGGTTGTATGGCCTGGTCCTCTATAGGTAGGCCGACGATGGTGCCCCTCGGCATGACGGCGGCGTATGGCATGCTCAATGGGTTCTGCACGTTGAGCCGCTTGTGGATGTCGGGCCTCAGCCAGCTAAAGCTAGTCAGCCAGCTACCGCTATAGGCACCACCGCGAGGCTGCACCCAGAAGAAGGGGCTAGGTCCTTCGCTGACGAACAGTAGGTCTCCGCCGTCGCGCACCCACCGGAGCAGTTCGGGATTGGGGTAGTTTGTGATGGCGAGGCGCGTGTCGAGGGTTAGCTCGGTCTGCACGTTGTAGCCCAGCTTCCGTAAGGTGGCGCGCAGGGTGGGATGTTGCAGTTCCTCATCGGGCGGGTGCTCGGCTACCGTGTCATCGGTGGGCATCCACTCCATCCCCTCAAGCGGCCTGCCCAGGACCGTCCCTTCATTGATGCCAGGCACGTCCTCCCGGAGCATTATGGCGACAGGCTCTTGCATTGTTGTCGTGCGCAGGCTCGATGGCAGCACCAGCAAGCTCAACTGATTGCGGGCAAGCTCGTTGCCGCTACCTGACGCTACCGCAAGGCGTACGTCTACCATCTGCGCGTGCTCGGTATGAGGTAGTTGCCAGTGCACCCGACCCAGCGAACGCATCTCGCCTCGCTGAAGGGCCGGGATGCGGGTCTCACCTTCGCCCACTCCGGCTATCTCCCATCTCAGCACCGGGTCGGACCAATCGGCACCACTGAAGCGCGAGGCGTATAACCGGGCCAGCACCTGCTTGTCGTCCCAGCAGTTGTAACTCCTGATCTGAGGGACGATAACGTCCGGAGAGTTTATCATGTGGAACAGGTCGTGGTAGACCTTCGGGTTGCGGTAGAAGTCGAGCAGGCCGTTGCTCTCCCAGTAGATGTCGGAAAGCTCCGTGATGACGTAGCCCATGATGTTGGGCTGCCGCCGCATCGCCTCGATCTCGTACTTCATGGCGGCGAACTGGTGCCACTGCGTAGCGCGAGCGAACGCCTCGTAGTCACCGAAGATCTTGTCCAGGCCGAACCGCTTGAAGCGCTCGTCGGTGCCCTTGGGCCAGCCCGGCTCGCCTTCCCAGCCGCTCCACCAGGGTCCTATCCCGAACCAGGGCGGGTCTCCACCGTACGACTTGCGCAACGGCCCAAGCTCCGGCAGGCCCCAGTTGCCGAACTCGGAGAGCACCAGCGGCTCGTGCCCCGTGCGCTTGGCGTCGCCCTGGCTCGAATAGGTCCAGAGCGGGCGCATGTTGAACTGCTCGATCATGGCAGCGAACGAGGCGGCCTGGTCGGGTATGTTGCCGTAGAAGTGGAAGTCGTCCAGGTCGCTGCGTACGTGGATGTTCGGCCCCCAGGGGTGGGCGCACGGCGAGTTGTCCACCACCAGGCGGGTCGGGTCGAGCGACTTGCACAGGTCGTACATGCCGTCCACCCACTTGCGGTCGGAGGCGCTGAGGGGCAGGCTGGTGCCCCAGTCCTCGTTCACGATGGTCCAGATGACCAGTGAGGGGTGGTTGAAGTCGCGCCGCACCATCTCCTTCAACGTCTGCTCCGCGCGACGCTGGATGGTCTCTCCCAGGTCCTGCTGGTTCTCTTGCAGGGTGCCCTTGACGTAGAACGTGCGCCAGGAGGGGATTTCGGCCCACACCAGCAGCCCCATCTCGTCGGCCAGGTCCAGGTAGACCGGGTCGGGCGGCTTGATGTGGCACCGCAGGCAGTTGAGGCCAAGCTCCTTCGCCTTGCGGAACTCGTCCTCGAGGTACTCGCGGGAAGGCACGGTGTAGATGGTATCGGGGTAGAGGTCCTGGTCCAGCGCGGATAGCAGGTAAATCGGCTCGCCGTTGAGGAGTATGCGCCCCGCTTCAATGCGAGCTTCGCGGAAGCCGAAGCGGACGCCTACTTCGTCCTCCTCACCGCTCGCGGGTTGCAACCTTACGGTGGCGGTGTAGAGGTGAGGCTCTTCCAGGCTCCACAGCTTCGCGCCGTCCACCCTGAGGCTGAGTTGGTAGGTCTGCTGCCCGGCTGCCAGGGGAGCCGATCCCGTTACCGTCTGATCGCCTGAGTCGATACTTACCTGTATGGTGCCGCTCGCCTGGGCGTCTCCCGAGGAAGACACCTCTACCTCGAACCGCGCTTCGCCGGAGTGGATATCGGGCGTTACCTGCACGTGGCTGATGTAGGTTGAGGGCACCGGCGTGAGGGTGACGTCCTGCCAGATGCCGCCCGCGTTGATGTACCATTCCTGCTTGCCGTGGGGCACGTCCTCCGCGTTGAAGGGAGGCTTGCTGCTGCCGGGGTCGCTGGGATAATCGGGCCATCGCTGCTGGACGATAGCCTCCTGGGCCGAGTCGTACACGCGCACGACGATTTCGTTGCTGCCCGACCGGAGGTACTGCCTTGCCGCTATGGTGAAGGGGGTATAACCTCCTTCGTGCTCGGCGGCCAGGTTGCCGTTGATGAAGACCTGGCACCAGTAGTCCACCGCGCCAAAATGAAGCAACAGTTCTCCCGCGAGCCGGTCTTCATCGAGGTCTACAGTTCTGCGGTACCAGGCATAGCCGCTATAGTGCTGCAAGTCCGGGAAAACAGCCTGCCAGGGCAAGGGCACTGTTATAGTCCGGTCGAGTGTAAGGGTGCTGATGTCAGCCGTACCTTGCGGGTCGAGAACGAACTCCCAGGAGCCGGAAAGTGACTCCTCACGTCGCATGTTGGAACCCTCCGTGGAATAAGTTTGGGGTGCAGGAGTAGCTAGCAAGTCTTGAGCCAATATAAGAG
>JALZHG010000487.1 GCA_030914045.1 Chloroflexota bacterium
TCCCCGCTATAGGCGGAAGGATGTTTTTTAAGTCTCTTACATATTTAGGGCCGGGGCCGAAAGCCCTTAGACGGCAACGTCGGCACTGTGAACGGACCTAACGCCCGTGCAAACCCCCATACACGGCCTCTGCCGCAGACGTGTACAGCGAGAAGAGACTCTTCGCCAGGTCCGCTGCCTCCTCTTGCGTCATGGCATCGAGGGTGCTCTCAGGCAACCCCTGCGCACTTTCCTCCTCCGGGGGCAACCAGCTTAGCGCCTGGCGGATGTCGGCGTATTCGTCACGAAGGTGGCCAGCAGGGAAGTCGTCAGGGAAGATGGGCGCAAGCGTCATCGTTGCGACTTCCAGCCGCTCCTTGACATCTCCCGCACCTACTAACTCCTCGATCGCCTGCTCCAACCTGCCAAATGCGTAGGTGAAGCCTACTGGATCCGCCACCCTCACAGTCCTTTCGGTCTCGCTGTCAGGAACGGGACGACCGGGTCCTTAGAAGTCTACAGCACGTGCGTGTTGTAGAAATTCATCGGCGGTTCATCGCCCGCCGCTACCGTAGAGGGTGTCCGGTGGCCACTCCAGACCGCTTGCACAAAGCAGCGTAATGGTCTCCGGGTTCGTCCTAAGCTATCCTCGCGCCCGTGGTGTGCGTGTCAGTCGTGTGGCCGCGCACGGTGTGACCAAAAAGGCCTCAGGTCCGTGTGAACTTCCGGCGGAGTGAGGTCTCGGGACGTGGAGAGGTCCCTGGCGTTGGAGCCAATCTCGATGGAGAGGGCGGTGCCGTCGGTAAAGTGGAAAACCACGGCCTCCGCGGCGTGCATCCCCCGGCGAGACTCGACCTCTCCGTACTCTATGGCCGCTACCGTTTTGCCGACGGCCTCGAGAACCGTCTGCAGTTTGTCCTCGGGGCTGGGTGGGCCGATTATCTTGGGGTGTTCTCCGCTACTCGCGTGTTGGCTGTCCATCCTGGCTCCTTCGGCTTCTTGCAGACGACCTCTACCTTCCGACAGCACACAACTTACCCTAACTTGACTGTGTCCCCCCGTCCTGGGACCTCCTCGCGCCTGTGGAGAGAAGAGAATCCCCCGGCGGGGATGTAGTTCTGGAGGAACTAGCGATGGGGACAGCCGGGGGCTGAAATACTAGCCCATTAGGACCGGAGCCGCAGGCCGGTAGAAGCCAACCTCGCGGCTCTCAGGGCAGCGCAAGCGTGCTCACCTCAAGCCGCCTAATGCGATCTCAGACTCCCACGCTTTCATCCTCTCCTCACCCATAAGCCGTTCGAGGTGAACGAAGTCCCGGCTGAGGGAGAGCTCTCCCTCCGGTGTGAAGAACTCCTGGCTCTCCTCGTCGTGGACCAACCCCTCCCCGCCGAACCCTACTCCATTCAGTAAAACTTCTCCGCAAGCGGAGCTGCCCACGACCAGGACCACCCCCACGCGTGCCTGAACGGGTACGTCTACCTCGGCTACACTGTCTCCTCCTCGAAGACGGGCGAAGAGGTAGAGCGCATCGAGGCGCTACCCTGCCGCCGCTGCGCTGAAGAAGCTAGATAGGTAATCGGGTCGGGGTATCCTACGGGGTGCCTCGGCCCACTACCTCAGGAGGATGAATGGATTTCGATTTCCCGGCACCTTACGACCACGAAGTGCCGCGTCGCATAGACGAGGCCCGTCGCCAACTCTCACCTGAGGGTGTCGCAGTTCTTGAGGGCATCATAGCTGAGACCGGGAGCCTGGAAGATGTTATCGCCGCAATGGAGTCGCTGCCCGCATCCGACAGGCGCGTGCTAGTCGACGTATCTAGGTCTTTCGCCGAGGCTTACGATGCTCGAATAAGGGAGAGTGAGGGTTGGGCCGGCCTACAGCGCCATCTGGCGGCGCTAATCCTTCGGGCGCGGGAGCTTGACCCGTCTCTGAGAGCCGGCGCGACCTTGGGTGAGGCTCTCGTGATACTCAAGCGCCACGGTGAGCCGCTGGGTATCTCTGATGAGGTCCTTGAGATTGTCTTCGAGATGCCGGAGGAATAAGACCTACGTTCATGACGCCCAGTCTGAGGGAGACCACGAGCTCGTGGAGTTCTTCAGTTCCATCCTCGAGAACAACTTAAAGGGGCCACCCAGAGAGCCAAGGAGATGCTCCTATCCCGCCTCCAGAACAAGTAAGAGTAATCTCACCTAAGACCAGAAGGGCCGAAGCCTCGAACTCTACCCCGGCCCTTCGTCTTGCAGAGACTTCGTCTTCTCTGTTAATCCTCCACCACCCCGAGGATGTCGTCGGCATCCACGATCAGGTGTTCTTCCCCCTCAATCTTTACCTCCGTACCGGAATACTTGGCCAAGACCACTACGTTCCCGGCGCTCACCTTCACTTCGTCGGAGACTCCTACCGGGACGACCTCAGCCGTCTGCGGCTTCTCCCTGGCCGTATCGGGGAGGACGATCCCGCTAGCCGTTTGCTCCTCGCCCTCGACCATCTTGACGAGTGCCCTTGCCCCAAGCGGCTTCAACTTCATCTCCTTACCTCCCGTGTGGCTTTGACGGACTGACACAAAGGTAACGCTTGGTCTTAGATC
>JALZHG010000488.1 GCA_030914045.1 Chloroflexota bacterium
CCCTCTGACAGGGTACTGCGCGAGGATTGGCCCTTCTCATCTCATCTACAGTGACACTTAGGGCGAGTGACGCATTGAGTAGTGCCGAGACACCCTTTTGAGGACCAAGAAAAGCCCGAAAGTGCCCAAATATTGGCCACTCTAACGTGACTCCAACGGACGTCATGGAGCCCAATATTGCAAGTGTCACTGTAGGTTAGTGGCTGCGCCAATAGGCGTGCTTTATATTTCTGTACGAGTGAGAAGAGGGCCGTCTAATCCCGTTGAGAGTTGCTAAATGCGGAAAGCTGCCAGCCTAGCGGCGCAAGCTCTTAGCATGGTTCGTGCGAATGTGCGCCGGCTCGACGAGTTGGACCTTCAGAAAACAGCGTCGTGCTCCCTCCAGTCCGTCTTAGGCGGTCAGACTGGTGCGCAGTGCCGACCGCAAATACTCACCACGGTACAGGATTCGCGGCGGGCGCGGCGCCGGACATCTCACTCCAGAAGGTCCGGTTCACGGCGGACGATGCTTTCGTAGATGGGCTGGAAGTGCAGCCAGCCCATGAACGGCGTCGCAAGGTGGTCGCGCGAGTGCAGCGCCGCCTCGTGAGAGATGAGCTTGAGCGGCGAGCCCGTCGCCTCGGCCTTCAACTGGATCTCGCAGGCGCGCTCGGCGGCGATGAACCACCAAGCAGCCTCGTCCACGCTCTCGCGACCGGCGCTGAACAGCCCGTGGTTCTGGTGGATGGCGATCTTGGCGTCTCCAAAAGCCGCGGCGACCCTCTTGCCAGCGCTGCGCTCCACGACCACGGCTCCCGCCTCCTCCTTGATCAGGGCCTGATCCTTGTAGAAGCCGGAGGCCGTCTGCGTGATAGGATCTAACGGCCGCCCGAGAGCCGCCCAGGCCATCCCGTTTACGGTGTGACAGTGACAAGACGCAACGATGTCGGGGTTCGCCTCGTGTATAGCGGCGTGCAGCACGAACCCCGCCCTGTTGACGGCCCACGATCCTTCAACGACCCGGCCGTCGTGATCGACGAGAATGAGGTCGGACACCCTCACGCGGGCGAAGCTCATAGCGAACGGGTTGGTCCAATACAGGTTTGGATCCTCCGGGTCGCGAACCGTGAGGTGCCCCGCAAATCCGTACTCATACCCGTAGTGGTAGAAAACCCTGCAAGCTGCGGCGAGACGCTCTTTGCGGTGCCGACGCTCCTCCTCGATCGATGCGAACGTCGGCGGCTTCGGAAAGTACAACCCCTCCTGTTCCGGCTCGTAAACGGATATTCGGGAGTTCTCTGCCACTGTGTCCTCCTCCGCTGACGCTGCAACTGTATTTGGAGCCAGGATAACGGATACAATTTCCGGTGTCATCTAGCAGTGCGAAGTGCAGTCGGCGGTTCGCTGCGATCATCGCGACACTATCTTTGTTTTTGGCTGCCTCCTCGATGTCTTCGTAAGAGGCTGCGCCAATAAAAGGCGCGTAACGCACCAACGTGAAAGGCGGACAGGGATGCTCGATCATCTGGGGAGTTCTCTAAGCTTCCCGACGAGAAGGAGCATGTCCCGTGCCCGCCCTGCCACCAAACATCATCGAGCCCGTCTGGCAACAATTCCTCGCTTTGTTGCCCTCTAGGCAGACGAACCATCCCCTGGGCTGTCATCGCCCCCGCATACCGGACCGGGTGGTCTTCGAGAAGCTCGTGCAGGTGTTGGTGTTCGGCTGCGCTTACTGGAGGATCGCCGACGAGGAGTGCTCGGCTACCACGCTGCGCCGCAGACGCGACGAGTGGATAGAGGCCGGAGTGATGGACGTTCTGGAGCAGATGGCGCGCGAATCCAATGACCGAGTCATCGGCCCCGATATTAGCCGACGTAGCCGTCGATTGTTGCATCACCAAGGCCCCTTGCGCGGGCGAGAAGGCGGTCAGGAGCCCAGTGGACAGGGGAAAGCAGGGCATCAAACGCCCGGTGGTGGTCGATGCGGGGGGCATCCCCCTGGGAGTGGTCGCGGCCCCGGCCAACCGCCATGACTCACTGCTTCTGGCTCCCACCCTGGACGTCTTGGAGGCGCTCGCATTGCCGCCCGACCCGATTAGCGTACACCTCGACCGCGGCTACGACTCGAACCTCACCTGCCAGCTCTTGGAGGATCGTGACGTGGTGGACATGATCTCCGAGAAGGGCAAGCCGTCCCCTCTGGGGGCCACGAACCGGTGGGTCGTGGAACGGGCCAACTCGTGGAGCAACGCCCACAAAAAGCTTGTGTGGTGCACCGAGACGGAAGGGCGAGTCGTCGACTTCTGGATCGCTTTTTCCGACGTGATCATCATCGTGGGAAGGCTTGTCCGGGAAGCTTGGAGTCGCTATCGCTGGGAGACCCGTCCCACACGCCGACCATGACCTATTGGCGCAAGCTCTTAATAGATATTGGTAGGGGCGCAAATCTCTACTCGTCGACTCTTAAACGCTTGGTGTGAGTTGAGATCACCATCGCAGATCACCATCCCAACAAGTCGGCAAAGGCCAGCCGCGGACGGCCGAGTTGCTCATTGAGCCACATACAGAAATTGTGCAGAGCTACCCTC
>JALZHG010000489.1 GCA_030914045.1 Chloroflexota bacterium
TCCGAGCCGTAATCTAAGCCAGCTCCCTGTGCCGAATCCTCTGCCAAACCGCCGTTGAACGTCCCAGATGGCACCCTCGTAGAACCGTCGCAGCAGTCGCAACTCCATAGTGTCCACTTCGTTTGCTACGACGGCCTTCGATGACCCGATCTTACCGTGTCGCCGACCCGATCTCCCGCCTAGTAGGAACCACCCAACGCGGAAACCCACATGGCGTGAGGACACCAGTTCAGGTCAAGCTGCAGAAACCTTTGAGGAAACGTTCGCATGTTACTGTAGCTTGGTTGGCAGTGACCGTATGCCGATCTGCCCCGAGACGAGCGTGATCGTGGCTGTCCGTTCGCTGACAGCCCCATGTCTTTAGAAGCCACCGGGGCGGCGGCTCCTTAGCGTGACTCGGTTACAGACTGTTCTTGCGCTGTTCCGCAGCAGGCCTACTTCCTTGAATGAGGCGTAGAGCTGTAGTGCCGGTGGCTGCACCACGGTCGCCGTCCTTTGGCTTTACGTCGTGATCCTTCCTCTGCAAGAAGCGTTCAACATCGCGTTGTACGACCTCTATCAGCTTGCCCATGGAGGTCTCCGCAGCATCCGCGTCCCGCCTGCGGACCGCTTCAACTACTGCCTCGTGTAAGGGCAGGTGGGCCTCCGAGCTTCCTGGCAACTCAACGGTTACCCTTCGGCTTATCTCGAGCGCTTCTCCTATTGCGGAACTCATCTGCTCTAGAATCTCGTTGCGACAAGCGGCCAGGATCACAAAGTGGAACTGCATGTCGGCCGCTATGAAAGCCTCGCTGTTGACGACGTGGGCTTCCATCTGGTTGTAGGCCTTTTCCAGGATGGCGATCTCTTCTTCGGTCGCTCGCTCGGCCGCCAGTCTCGCTGCTCCCGGCTCGATAAGAGACCGTACCTCAGCTAGGTTGCGGAGAAACTGCTCGTCGAAACCATACTCCGTTTGCCAAGCGAGGACATCCGGGTCCATCAGCCTCCAGTGACTGCGCGGACGCACCTTGGTGCCGATCCTCGGGCGTGCTTCGACCAACCCCTTGGCGCCCAGCACCTTGATCGCCTCTCTCAACACTGTACGACTTATATCCAACTCGGCGATCAGCTCGCCTTCCGGCAGAAGGTCTCCGGGCTGCAGCTCTCCGCTCACGACACGCCGCCCTATTTCGTACACGGTTTCGCCGTGGGCGCCCCGACGTGGGTAGCGCCGAGCACTTAGCATAGTTGATCACATGCGTTCTTTCTCAGCATCAGTAACGGTTCTAATTGTACCTTATCCGTTACAACGGCGCCGAAAACGGGGCGACGGGTTGGCCTAGCGTGAATGCCGAAGGCGAGCAATAGAGGTGCTCCGGGGCAGTGAAGCAAGGCGCCGCGGCAGGGACGGGGTTACCGCGTTCAGGTGCGAGCCAACTCTGTCGGCAGCGAGGTCCGGCAGAGGACGTCTTCTCGGCGGTGAAGCGTAAGCTGTCGGCATGAGCACCGAGCAAAACCCTTGAGGCACGGGGAGGTTGCGGGCGTTGCTGGGGCTGGCTTGCTTTCTGTACCAGCTCAGGCCCTGCCAGGGTAAAGGAAGCGCAGAACCGTTACGTGCCGGGATGGCAAGAGATACTAATTGCTTCTAAGCTCCCGCAATGGGTTCGTTTTCTTCCACTAAGTACGCATCTTCCTTCCGCCACATGTGGATCTGCCGACAGAGTGGACATCTTAGACGGGTATCTTCGTCCCGAAGAGTGGCGGATTTGAAGCTGGCCCTGTCCATGAACAACCCCGTGGTTACGGGCAGGTTGGTCTCCGAGCACCTAATGAGCACCATAGCCATTCGTTAGTTCTCCTCTCTATAGCTCTCCCAGCCGCATTACCTGCGCCTAAGGATCTCTTCGGACTCCTCATATTAAGCCAAGAGCATCGGGGCGTGTGTTACTCGACTGCTGAGCCCGCCACCCCAGCACCGAGCGCGCTGTCTTCATTCTCACCGTAAACGCCGAAGCGGCAGAGAATGGTCCAGAAGCTGCTGCGCGGGCAGACCTCACGCCCGATAGGGAATCTCATAGGACTTCAAGGTTGACGGCCCGGCGAAGCCATGCGCGATCTTGTCCACCGCTTCCTCATACACGCCGCTAGCCTCGTATATGTCCCCGTCCGCTTGGCTCTCCCACATCGTGCAGGAGATGAAGTCATCTTCCTTGTCTACTGGCTCCAGCAGGAAAATGTCCACATTCCCCCACTGCTCCCTCACCGTGGGAACGATCTCCTCATGATAGATCTTCTTCACTTCCTCCACCTTCTCGGGTGAGAGTTTGAAGTAAGTAAACCTTACCCAGTTGGCTCCTGCCCTTTCACTCATGGCTCCTACTCCTTTATCTTCCGGGTTCGGCTCATAGCTGGCCGGTTGCACACCGGGGGGCGTGGGCGGACCGGCGCTTGGTCGAGACAGACGCCTGTTGTAAACGCGCACCATGTTCTCGGCCCACTCCCGGGCGGCGAAACCGGGGCTCTTCTCGAAGCGAACTAGCCAATCATCCGGGTCGGCAGCTCGGGCGACGAGGAAAGCCG
>JALZHG010000490.1 GCA_030914045.1 Chloroflexota bacterium
TGTGATTTCTCCTCACTCCCTCCTCCTTCACATCCGGATGTAACTCTACATCCGAACTCTTGGAGAAGTTGACTAACGGGATTGTCCGGCGTTTGGGGTGCACCCCAAACTTTTCCTGTTTCTCTCTGTGTGAAGGGTTTTAGGTTTGGATTTCTCTAGCAGGCCTTACTTGCCCCATACTATCCTTGATCTGCCTTCACATACCGATAAAACGTCGTCCGGCCAATACCAAGGGTTTCGCAGATATCAGAAACCGCCAGGGATCGATCAGCGGCCATGCCATGTTCCTGAGCATCTGCACCTCTTTGGCGGTGAGCGCCTTCGGCCTCCCCCCTACTTTTCCGCGGCTTCTGGCTGATTGAAGCCCCGCTTGTGTCCGTTCCTTAATAATCTCCCGTTCAAATTCCGCTAAGGCGCCAAAGATATGAAACACGAGCTTTCCGCCACTGGTTGTCGTGTCGATATTCTCCTGAAGGGATTTGAAGCCTACTCCCCTGTCATGAAGCTCAGTAATGGTGTCAATCAGGTGTCTGAGAGAGCGGCCAAGACGATCTAACCGCCAGACAACTAAGGTATCTCCTGCTCTGAGGTGGCTGAGTGCCTCTGTAAGCTACGCTCCAAACAACCGTTGCCAGAATCCCTTAGATCGCTCAGCTTCTAATTCGGTCTCCAGCTTCTCCACCCTCTCCCGAAATTGATTTCTCTCCTGCTCGATCGTAGATTGGGTTTTCTCGGTCAACTCAAGCCGTGTCCGCAGTTCCGCAGCCTCAGCAGCCCTGCTTTCCAGTCTAAGTGCCAGTTCTCGCATGGCTTCCGGAACAGTTTCCGCAATCTCCGGAGTCTCATCCGGTACAATGCCGGAAGTTCCGCGTTTGGCTCTAAGGGTATTGAGAGAGTCAATGGATACAAGCCAAATCCTTTTATCTGTGCCTTCTTCCAGCCTACCTTCAAGCTCTCCTTTTTCGATGTAGAGTCTAATGGTTCGCGGAGAAACATTCAGTGCTTTTGCCGCAGCTGCGGTAGTTGTCCATCCGGAATTTTGCCGGCTGTTCCGCGCCCCTTCCATGTGGAGAAGACTAGCAAAAGTGAGGCCAAAACACACTCAAGCTGTACTTTACGTTTAGGTAGTCAAATGTTAGTTGACCTAGCGGGGGTGTGCAAAGCTCTGTACTCTATGATTTCACAAAGCAAGAAAAAAGCGGCGGTATAGTCTCTTGAGCTGGAGCACCGCCGCTTTGGTGAATTTTATCATCAAAGCGCACCGCCGCACGAGCCCAGGAGGCTGATGTGGCGGGAAGAACAAAATTTACCCGGATCCCAAAGGTTCCCGATCTTATATCCTGCGGCATTCCCGCTGAGGTAATCCCCACCTACTGCGCCCTTACAGACTATTCCAACAACCGCACTGGCGAGTGCTACCCCAAGATGGAAACGCTGGCTAAGACGCTCAAGCGTTCTGTTCGCACCATCCAGCGCCACCTGCACCTCTTGCGGGAGCGTGGCGTGATCGAATTCGTTGAGCGCAGGCGCAATCGTGGCCGGTTTTCAAGTTACCGTTACCGCGTTCTTCATATTACTCGCACCACCGGACATGGGCGTCCGAAGAAGAAGGGAGCTCCTATATATAGAAGAACTAAACGCTCCGTAACACCCCCTAATAGTCCCCCAAAAGAAGCCTTCAACTGGTTCTTCGGTAAAGAACGGGATCTGAAGGCAGAGGAAGTGTACAGAACCCAGCAGGAACACAGAAGAAAGCAGGAAGCAGAGCAGAGGAGGAGAGGCTACGGATGGTTGTTCGAGTAGGGACTGTCCTGTGTGCCGTAAGAGCCGTTCAATGGCCCTCCCGTAATCCTGGTGATCCGTAGAAATCCATGCCCGGATCAACCTCTCGGGCCTGTTCACACGTCCGTCAAACAGTAGCAATGTGCGTCAAAAGCGTATCGAGTGGGAACAGATTCGGGTACCTGTGCTCGCGTGAGCTTCTCTTCACCAAAAGATCGGGAGAGCCGTTCAATACGTGCAGGAGTACATAGGACAACCTCGACGATAAGGCTGCCAGCGCAACCTGAATAGTTGCACGTATAATACCTTGGAGTTCCCTCAGTTGCTCTTTGAGATCATTGCGTTTTGGACCGGGGAAGTGCTTCGGATTTTTTCCTTCTCGATTGTGTGCCCTCCGTGCTTCGGGCGTGCCTCAAGGATTTGTCCTTGCCTCCTTCTCCTCCAAATCCGATTCGGGGAAAAATGATCGCTTGGGCGCTCTTCTCGGGCATTCTTGGTATTATCGATATTACTCCCCGGAAGAAGGTTACCTACTTTATTATGAGCATCCTCATGTTGATCTCCTTCCCGCGCTGCCTGACAATGCGAAGGAGTGGAGGACATCCCAACTTGGGGTTGGGCACACGCCTCTGTTGACTCACTTCTACATCCGGGCGCCGGTGGGTCGCAGGCCTTTTTGGAGCCAGCCCGAAGAAGGGCGGCATGGGGCAGCGCGAGCGACCTACCGGCACTCTCAGAACCTCGCGGCTGCAGACCACGAGTTCCTGGGAC
>JALZHG010000491.1 GCA_030914045.1 Chloroflexota bacterium
CTCGAAGGATTGCCCAGTCGCCTCGGCCAGGATCTCGTTTAGACGCCGCTTGGTGCGCACGAGCTCTCTGGCCTGGATCTCCACGTCCGAAGCCTGACCCCCCGGGCCCCCTTGAACCCACGGCTGGTGCAAGAGAACCCGCGTGTTGGGTAACACGTTGCGCTTGCCCCTCGTCCCAGCGGCGAGCAGAAGTGCCGAGACAGAGGCAGCCATCCCCAGCGCCGTCGTCGCCACATCCGCGTTGATAAAGCGCATCGTGTCGTAGACGGCGAGGCCAGCTGTAACACTGCCGCCTGGAGAGTTTATGTACAGGTTGATGTCCTGCTCCGGATCCTCGCTGTCGAGGTGTAACAGCTGGGCGATGATGGCGTTCGCAACCTGGTCATCCACCGGCGTGCCCAAAAAGATGATCCGGTCGTTCAACAACCGCGAATAAATATCCATAGTCCGCTCCCCGCGCGGACTCTGCTCCGTCACATACGGAACCACCATCCTCTGATCATGACTCCACACTGGAAACCTCCTTCGTGCTCATCAATCGGCTATACTCAGGTAAAGTAACATTGTTGTAGTGGTTTTGCAAGTTTTATGTGGTGTTTGGAGGTGAGGGCGTTGGATATCCCGCATCTGCGGAGTTTTCGGCGGCGGGCGATCATGAGCCAGGAGGAGTTGGCGGAGAGGAGTGGGGTAGCGCGGGACACCATCTCGAAGCTGGAGAGTGGTCATCGCAAGGCGTACCCGACGACGATCCGCAAGCTTGCTGCCGGCCTCGACGTGGAGCCGCAGCTGTTGCTCGGGGGTGTCGAGTACCTCGACGAGGAACCCTCGGAGGAGTCTACGGGGAGACCCTCCGAGGAGCCCGAGGGTGGTAAGAACAAGAAGATCGGGTTCTAGTCGCCTAGTTCTTACGTAGGCTTCTGTCTGCTTTGCAAGGTTGGGGAGCGGGAGAACTTCCAGTAGACGAGGACGAGCAAGACCACGAGTCCTATGGCCACCGCGACGAACCTGAACTGTTCGTCGTTGGTCATGAAGGCGCGGATCAAACCGTAGAACAGAGTAAATACCGCGCCCAGCGTCGTCCCGTCGCCTATAACGGGCAACCCGCTGATCCAGAGCAGGCTGCCCACCAGCAGCAGTACCGCCACCCCGATGGCGATAGCAGAGACCACCCGATTGTAGTCGGAGATCCGGTGCTGGTGGGCTTCCTCCTTCTCCCGTTGCTCGGCCATCAGCTCTCTCTCCTCCGCAGTGGGGTTCGGGCCGGAGAACTCGAGTTCAGGCGGGTACTCCGGGTATCCCGGTTCGGGGTAGAACGCCGAGATCCCAAACCCGACGAAGGCAACGACCAGGAGGGCTATCGCAACGGCGTACAGCGGTTTCAGCACAGACATACTACCTCCCCTCTATCAACTCACCATTCCCCATCACCGGAACGGACCCCGCGCGTCTGATCATCTCTGCCTCCACCCTCTTCCAACATACTTACTTACGACGTAAACTTACAGAGTAAGTGTAAGCGTAGTGCCGGATGTTGTCAAGAGGTTTTCGAGAGCTTTTCGACGAGGCCGGCTAGCCGTAACGTACTACAGTGAAGAATACTATGCGATTCTTTGCGCTGCTAGTGATTACAAGCAATTGCAGTAATCGTCGTGATGATAGTAGTCGTAGGCGCAATTCTGGTCATTGATAGGGTGCTGTAGGTCAGCTACGCTGGTTGTATTCGTTGTCGCGGTACGTCCGCCGCAATTCGTCGCGGGCGTCCATGACGATCCAGTCGAAGCCGTACTGACCTATCCAGTGATTCACGGCTTCCAGTGCTTCGACCATCTTCTTGCGGTCGCCGGATTTCTGGGCTTCCGTGATTTGCTTTAACAACCGTTCGCGTGGGTCGGGTTCGATCCCGTACCGCTTGCGAAATCTTCTGCCGCCCTTTGGGGCCATTAGCAAATCTTCGGGGAACTCGGCCGCCTTCGTCCAGTTCTGCTCATAGGCGTTAAGGGCCAGCAGATCCAGCTAACGCTGTCGTTCAACCATGAATCAAGGTAGGCCCCTACGGTCATGCCGTCCGGGCGGAAGGTTGGCCCCGCTTCGCTATGGCTTCCGTCTTACCGGAGACCGACTTACGCTTAGGTCCTACGGCCGTCTGGGCCGTATAACGGGCTTCCCAACGCCCGGCCCTTCTACGCCTAACCCCGTCTTCGTCGCCCTTGCCCACGGCAGTCCCTTCCTTGTCGGGGGCTGGTTTTGGGGTCAGCCGCTGGGGTCAGGCCCCTTGCCGCCGTCTACAGGAATCTGCTTATTTGCAGGTCATTCCTTACGATAGGGTTTGCCGATGGCGGCGGGGGCTATAGCGCGGCCGCCGAAGCCGGCGAGGACGACGATGGTGAGGATGTAGGGGATCATCTGTATGAACTCGATGGGGATGGCCTCCTGGGGCACCTGGAAGGTTACGGCCAGGCCGAAGCCGAAGAGGAGGGCTGCGCCCGCTGCGCCGATGGGGTTCCAGCGGCCGAAGATCAGGGCGGCGAGCGCTATGAAGCCGCGGCCG
>JALZHG010000195.1 GCA_030914045.1 Chloroflexota bacterium
GTGCTCATCAACTCGATTGACATAATCGAAACCGAGCAGCGGGTGCGCGACAAGGTGCGGGCCTCCCTCGACAAGAACCAGCGCGAGTTCTACCTGCGCGAGCAACTCAAGGCGATCCACGACGAGTTGTCCAGCGAGGGCGGCAACGAGATGGCCGAGATGCGCGAGAAGCTGGAGGCGAGAGGCCTGCCGCCCGAAATCCTGACGCGCATGCTCAAAGAGGTGGGCCGACTCGAGCGGATGCCCTCCGTCTCGCCCGAAAGCACCGTGCTGCGCAACTACCTCGACTGGGCGCTTGCCCTCCCCTGGAAGGAGCGCACCGAGGACCGCATAGACTTGCCCCTGGCGGAGCAGATCCTCGAAGAGGATCACTACGGCCTCGGCCAGGTGAAAGAGCGCATACTCGACTACCTGGCAGTGCGGCAGCTTACGATGCGCAGGCGCTCCGAGTCGAAGGGAGATGGCTCGTCTGAGCAAGCGCGGCAGCAAGGCGCGATCCTCTGCTTCGTTGGCCCTCCTGGGGTGGGCAAGACCTCGCTGGGCCAGTCTATCGCCAAGGCGATGAACCGCAAGTTCGTGCGCCTGTCCCTGGGCGGCGTGCACGACGAAGCCGAAATCCGGGGCCACCGCCGCACCTACGTGGGCGCGATGCCCGGCCGCATCATCCAGTCGATGAAGCAGGTCGGCACCATCAACCCCGTGATGCTGCTGGACGAGATCGACAAAATGACCGCCGATATGCGCGGCGACCCCGCAGCGGCCATGCTCGAAGTGCTCGACCCCGCCCAGAACCATACCTTCGTCGATCATTACATGGATGTGCCATACAACCTGTCGGACGTGCTCTTCATCGCCACGGCCAACAACCTGCACAGCATACCGAGGCCGCTGCGCGACAGGATGGAGATCGTAGAGATAGGTGGCTACACGGAGGAAGAGAAAGTACAAATCGCGCGCCGACATCTGCTGCCGAAGCAGGTGGAAGCGCATGGCCTGGAAGTCGGCTTCCTGGAAGTACCCGACGCCAAGCTGCGGACCATCATACGCACCTATACTCGCGAGGCTGGGGTGCGCGACCTGGACCGCAAATTGGCTACTGTTTGCCGCAAAGCGGCACGTAGGGTAGTGGGAGGCCGCATCACACGCGTCAGGGTGAACCAGCATAACCTGGAGGAGTTCCTGGGACCGGCGCGTTTCCGGGCGGACGTGGAGGCGCGGCACGACCAGGTGGGCGTGGCCGTGGGCCTGGCCTGGACCGAGCACGGCGGCGAGTTGCTGCCGGTGGAGGTGGCCGCGATGCCGGGCCGTGGTGCCCTCACGATCACGGGCCGCCTGGGCGACGTGATGCAGGAATCGGCGCGCGCGGCGCTTACCTTCGCCCGCTCCAGGGCCTCCCAATTGCAAATTGATGTCGAGGGCCTGGACAAGCTGGACCTGCACATCCACCTGCCGGAAGGCGCTATCCCCAAGGATGGGCCGTCCGCCGGTATAACGATGGGTGTAGCGCTCATCTCGGCGGTCACCAAGCGCCCCGTCAGGAGCGACGTTGCCATGACCGGCGAAATTACGCTCACCGGGCGGGTGCTGGCGATAGGTGGCCTCAAAGAGAAAGCGCTGGCCGCTCACCGGGCGGGCATGAAGTACGTCATCGCGCCCATGCCGAACAAGCCTGATTGGGCGGAACTGCCCCGCGCCGTGCGCGCCGAGATGGAGTTTGTGTGGGTCGAGTCGATGGACCAGGTAATTGCCCTGGCCCTCCGCGACGCCCAGGCCTCCGCAGCCGTGCCCACGGTGCCCCAGGTAGAGCCTTCGGCCCAGAACGCGGAAGCGGAAACCGAAACCGACACGGCGGCCGGCAATACCGGCAGGCGAAAGAACCAGGGCCACGTGCCCTCTCCCTCGCCCAGCGTGCAGACGCAGCCCACCGCCAAAGCCGCCCAGTCAAAATCAAAACGGACGAAGTAACAATGGATTTGGGAATTAGGAATTAGGATTTCGGATTTAGTTGATATCCGAGCAAATCCGAAATCCTAATTCCTAATTCCCAAATCATCTTCCAGCCTCGCCCCATTATTTACATAGACGCACCGATCTTCCAACCAGCATTGCAGCTTTACGAACGGTCCGCGCCGCTCGCGATTTACGCGCGCTTCGGGCCTCGTGGTTGCCTGGTTTAGAGAACGGTACCGCGTCTCAACGGAGATTTGAGGCATAAATGAACAACAACAGACGACCCATAGTGCGCGGCGGTGGGACCCGAGTCAGGCGCGAGCGTTACGATGACCGGCCCGACCCTTATTTGCAGGACTCCGAGATCGCTCGCAACCGCCCCGCCGGCAACGGGCTGACGTGGAAGAAGCTAGACCTTCACCTCCACACGCCTGCCTCCTCGGACTACCGCGACCCCGGTGTCACTTACCTGGACATCCTGAAGAAGGCCGAAGAAAAGGGCCTGGACATGATCGCGTTCGCCGACCACAACACCGTGTCCGGCTACGCGGCGATGCACCAGGAGATAGAAACCCTCTCCCTGCTCGAGCGGCTGAATCGCATCAGCGACGACGAGCAAGCCACCCTGAACGAGTACCGGCGGCTGCTCCAGAAGATCGTAGTGCTTCCCGCCTTCGAGTTCACGGCCACTTTCGGCTTCCACATCCTCGGCATCTTCCCCGAAGGCACCTCGGTCCGCAAGCTGGAGTACCTGCTGCTGAACCTGAACGTGCCGGAAGAGAAGATGGTGCGGGGCGCGCCGGACGTAGGCTCCAGCGACGACGTGCTCACCGCCTACGCCGCGATTGCGGGGGCGGGCGGCATGGCCATCGCGGCCCACGCCAACTCCTCGAACGGGGTAGCCATGCAGGGCTTCCCCTTCGGCGGGCAGACCAAGATCGCTTACACGCAGGACCCCAACCTCGTAGCCCTGGAAGTGACCGACCTGGAAGTAACGGGCAGGCGCTCCACCGCGGGCTTCTACAATGGCACTAAGACCGAGTACCCGCGCCGGATGCACTGCATCCAGGGTTCGGACGCTCACTCGCTGGAGACCGAGCAGTCCGACGCGAACAACAAGCGCCTGGGTGTGGGGGCGCGCATCACCGAAGTGCTCATGCGTGAGGCGTCGTTCGCGGCTCTCAGGGAAGTGCTCACAGGCGACGACTTCACGCGCATTCGCCCCTACAGGTCCAACCCGGCCTGGGAGCGGATCGAGGCGGCTCGCGCCAAGGGGCCGAACCAGATAGTGGCATTCCACGAGCGGGCCTTGCACGTCCACAACCGCACCCGCCCAATATTGCAGGACGTGGTAGCCTTCGCCAACGGCTACGGCGGCATCATCTACATCGGGGTCTCTCCCGATACCAAGGTGCCGGTGCAGGGCGTGGACCGCCCCGAGGAGGTTATACGCCTGCTCAGGGAGGACGTACAAAGGATGGTAGAGCCTCGCCTAGACGTCAATTTTGACGTGAAGCCAGGCTCCATGAGCGACCAGGCTATCGTCGTGATGAACGTGCCCGGCGGCGATAACCGCCCGTACGTCTTCGCGCCCACCAGCCAGATTTACATCCGCCAGGGCGGGGAAAGTCTGCTCGCCACCCGCTCCGAGATGATACGGCTTGTTGTGGACGCTGAGAAGTCGCGGGGCGCGTTCGCAACGATGGGTGCTGCCTCTGCTACCACCCACGAACCCATCACTACCCCGGCGGCTACGGCTGCGCCCGTACCTACGATACCGGAGGCGCGGCCCATACTGCCCGCCGGAGAAGCGATTTCTAGCACGGATGACGCTCCCTCGGCGCGGCAGGCCCAGGAGCGCAGGCAAGACCGCCCCGACAGGCAGCGGCAAGACCGCGCGGAGCGAGAGCCTCAACAGCCAGCCCGCGAGGAGCGCAAGTCGTGGCGGGAGCGGAGTGAGGAACGCCGCGCCCAGCGTGACGCAGCCGAGACTCCCGCCGCTGAAGTTGAAGTTCCTGAGGAGGCTCCTTCACCAGCCGCGCAGCCTTTGCGCGAAGAGCGGCGGGCCGCCGCCCAGCCCGCGGCTGCCGCTCCAACATCAGCGCCGGAACCTGCTCCGGGTCGGCCCTCTGTGCGCATACCTTCGCTGCACGAACTTCCCCCTGAGAAGATAAAGGGGCAGGTACAGCCAATGGCCCGCACGGGCGGCTCGCCCGCACCCGCACCCGCTCCTGCGCCCGTAGAGGTCCCGCAGAGCGCCGTTCACGCGGTAGAGGCGACCGACGCCCAGGAAGTGGCCCCTGAGCTTGAGCAGGCGATAATCGAGGCCACCTCCGGCACGGCGGACCTGCCGGAAGATACCACCCCGGTGATTGATGGTACGGAACGCCTGGAAGTCGGCTACGAGCCTGCGGCCCCCGCGAGAGGCACCCGTAGCCGCCGCAAGCCCGGCTCGGCCATACCGGAGCAGGTCACGAGGGAGATGCCCGCTGCCACGGTGAACGAAGCAGCCCAGGCCGAGCCTGAAGCCCCTGCTTCTCAGGCCGAACAGCCGGAGGAAGTCGCACAGCCCGCGCGCTCCCGCCGTGGACGCGGCCGCCGCAAGGGTGAGGAAGCAGCGGTAGAGCGTAACGAGGAAGTCACCGCCGAGGCTGCCACCGCCGAGCCGCCGGTGGAGATGCAGCTTGCCGCGCCGATGGAAGCCGGTGTAGCCGCCGAGCACCTCAGCCGCGAGGACATAGTGCAGGCTGAGGCCGAGCAGCCCAGGCGCGGGCGGGGCCGCTCTCGCAAGCCACGCAGCACCGAGGCCGAGCAGCTTGAGGTAGATGCGCCCACCGCAGCAGCTGCCGCCACCGAAGCTGGGCAGGCGGGCATCCTGGTGCAGGCCGAGACGCAGCCCGGACCGCAAATACCCGCCGAACTGCCGGAGGATACCCCCGCCGAGGCTCCCGCGAAGAAGGGCCGCTCCAGGCGCAAGAGCGCAGCAGTGCAGGCCGCCGCAGCCGACGCCGGGGTTGACCTGGCGGACAATGCCGCGCAAGAACCTGCCCCTGCGGAGGCCACGCCCGCACCTGAGCCGGAGGTTGCCCCCGCCGCGACCCGGGGCAGGCGAGGCAGACGCAAGAAGGGCGAGGAGGCGGTAGCGGAAGCCGCGCCCGTATCCGACATGGTGTCCGACGAGCCGCCCGCGCCTCCCGCTACCGGCGTGGAGATCATCGACTCGGTGGCCGGGGAACGTTCTACGTCCCACACGATGCGCGACCTGCGCAACGGCCAGACGGTGCGCAACGTCACCAAGCAGTCGGCCCGCCGCCTGTGGCACTACGCCATAACTCAGAACGAGCGGGGCAATCCCGCCCTTTCGGAGGTGCTATGGCACGATACGCTGCCCATCGGTGTGTGGCGCCGGGACGAGCGCGCGGGTGCCGTGCGCTTCGACCTGGTCAGCCGCTACCCCGATGGCTCCATGCGTGTCTTCTACGGTGTGACCGACGAAGGGCTGTCCGAGCACTGGCGGGAGGTCGTGCAGAAGGCCGAAGCCGCCGGGTGGACCGGGCCGGACGTGGAGTAATAGCTCATCTCAACAAGCTGGCACTTGCAGGGGTAGGCACGATGCCTACCCCTGCATTCTCTTAACTTCCTTAGTAACCGAGTTCGTCAGCCCAGCCTCGCACCTTATCGTGGTGGGGCTTCCATGCAGTCCAGACAGACTTAGCCCAGCGCGTTACCCTCCGGCTCTGGTCGTGAGTGTTGGTTGGGCCCATCACGTCCAGTATCGTCACGTCACCCAGCGAAGGCGGGGGTCCCAGCCATGTGAAGCCCCACTGCTTGTACTTCTCCACGAACCGGGTAATTGCAGTCGTGGCGAATGAAGGGTCAACGCCGCGTTCTAGCACCAGGCAGAGGACGAACAGGTGTGCCGCAACCGGCTGGCTCGACTGCTTGCCCGGTACTGCTGGGTGTTGCGCGGCGTATATATCTACAGCAAGCCTGTGCACAGGACCTGTGTTCTCGCCGCCGTACCCGCCCGCCAGCAACCGGGTGACGCACCAATGTACCTGTGAGTTGGGCCTTCTGTGTCTGGCACCAGGGCTCCGCAGTCGCTGCACGGTATTAGCGCGTTCGCATAGAGCTCCTGGCATCTATTTGGGATAGTTAGGCTATTTATCACCTGGTAGAGAAGTGGTAGACTAACTCTATGGAGCGTGCGAAAATTCTAGCTTTGATAGTGACGCGGCATACATTCGGTGTTTGCATGACCGGCGCGCTGCTCGGTGCAATTTACGGTTTGTTGCTGGTACTGATTGATACGATGACACGGACCTGGGGATCCCTTAAGGACCTAATACTCGGTCTATTTATGGTGGGTACTGTTGCTGGAGGTTTCGGTGGCATGTTTGGCGCGGTGCTCGGCATAGCTGTAGGTTTTGTCAACGGGTTGTTACTGGGTGGCCTGACCATAGTTGCTTACTATCCTCCGAGAGAATACAAGTATTATCCTCTGGTTACAGGGTCCATCAGTGCGGCCGTTGCCGTTGCCACAACCAGCCTACTGGGGTTTATTATAGTCCCTACTTCTAGTCCATTCTCCGGCGAGGGTGCTAGCTCCTTTATGGAGTTTCTGTTGAGCCCCGCGCCGGTAGCAGGACTTGGCGCATGGTGGGCCAGCCATTATGTCAGCAAATGGTACCAACATAGGCTTCCCCCGCAGAAGGCCGAAGCCGCCGGGTGGACCGGGTCAGACGTGGAGTAATAACCGTTACAGGCACTCAGCACATGCAACGGGCCTGCCCTCTTAAGAGATTCTGATGGGCAGGCCCGTTTTTGTTTGCCAGACGCAGGCAGGAATGACATTGAGGGCAACTCAGTAGAAGCCCTCACACAAATAGGGATGCGGAGATGAGCACTCAAAGCCTCACCTTGTCATTCTGAGTGGATCGTCTTGCAAATAAGTTTCATTTCCTGACGAGATCGTAGGGG
Source organism: Chloroflexota bacterium (assembly GCA_030914045.1). Taxonomy (GTDB): domain Bacteria; phylum Chloroflexota; class Chloroflexia; order QHBQ01; family JADMIH01; genus JADMIH01. The sequence goes on from JALZHG010000195.1 coordinate 6,931, forward strand.
CAGGTCGGTGTGCCTGCCCTTGTTGGAAGACGTACCAGGTGCTGATC
>JALZHG010000029.1 GCA_030914045.1 Chloroflexota bacterium
GGCGTACCCTGCTCCTTATGTTTACAACACTTACTTGATCTCTACGGGTTCTTGGCGTCCTTTGCGTCTTGGCGTTTCCGTCTCCTGTGTGCCAGTATAGAGCACCGTGGTACTACTCTTGCGTACCTGGGCCGAGTACCTTCTACATCTACGGGTCGTGCTTTAATGCACGATGTGGTTCAATGGCGAGCTAGTGGAGGTTTCGAGGCAGTGAGGAGCAAGGCAGGAGAGCGCGGACGGGTATTTCCCCTTCTGATTATGGCTACCGGGTTGGTGTGGTTATTGGCACTGGTATTGGCACTTAGGTCAGCCGAGAGCGGCCTGGCGGCGGTGCCCACCACAACCCAGGTTAAGACTGACACGTCTAAGAGCGAGACGGACCCCGCGCGGCCTATGTCGCCTGGTACGCCGCGGTACGACATCTTTACTCCCCCGGACGGCCTGGGTACGAGCGCGGGCGAGCCATCTATAGGCGTGAACCACAATACGGGTGCGGTGATGTATATCGCCAACGTGCAGACCCTGCGCGTCACCTTTGACAATTGCGTGTCCCCAGCGCAGGACCTGTGGGAGGACGTTAGCGTGTTCTACCACGCGGCCACGGTGGACCCGATATTGTATACCGACCCTGTGACGGGCCGTACCTTTTCGTCCCAGCTTAACGTGCGCACCAGCCTGATGGCCTTCAGCGATGACGACGGCGAGACCTGGGTGCCTTCAGAGGGCGGCTCGGCGCTACTGTCGGGCGTGGACCACCAGAGCGTGGCTAGCGGGCCCTGGGCGGCGGCTGCCCCGATAACCTCCACGGACACATATACGCATGCCGTCTACTATTGCTCGCAGGATGTGGCGGATGCCTCGTGCTCGGTGAGCCGTGATGGCGGCTTTACGTTCCCACCTCCTATCCCCCTGTATACCGCGGCGCAGTGCGGCGGCTTGCACGGCCACGTGAGGATAGCGCCCGATGGTACGGCTTACGTGCCGAACAGGCGCTGCGGCCTCGCCGGGGCCAACGTCTACAATACGCAGGGCGTGGCGGTGTCTACCGACAGCGGTACGACCTGGGCCGTGCGGCACGTAGACGACCCTGCAAACCCTACTATGATCTTCGATGGCCTTGTGGACCCGCAGATAGGTATTGGCAGTGGCGGGCGCATCTACATGGGCATGCAGAACAACGTGAACCAGGGCGGCGTGAATAGCTGGCCTCCGGCTGTGGCCGTGTCCGACGACCAGGGGCTGACCTGGAAGCATCACCAGCGCATAGGCGAGGACCTGGGTATCCAGAACAGCGTCTTCCCGGTGATGGTAGCGGGCGACAACGACCGCGCAGCCTTCGCGTTCCTGGGTACGACTACACCGGGCAACTACCAGGCCAACACCGCTCCTAACCAGTTCACAGGCGTGTGGCACCTGTATATCGCCACGACCTTTGACGGTGGGCAGACCTGGACGACCGTGAACGCCACGCCAAACGACCCCGTGCAGCGCGGCTCCATCTGTACGAACGGCACCACCTGCACCAGCACTCCCAACGACCGCAACCTGCTCGACTTCAACGACGCGACGGTGGATGAGGAAGGGCGGGCGCTAATAGCTTTCGCTGACGGCTGCGTTGGCCCTTGCGTGCAGGGGACCGCCAACTCTTACAGCGCCCTGGCGACGATAGCCCGGCAATCGGGTGGCAAGCGGCTGTACGCCAAGTTTGACCCGGCGGAACCAGGGGTGCCAGGGGCACCGAACCTCACAGCGGTGAAGAGCCTGAGCGGGGTAAACCTCTCGTGGCGAGCGCCTGATGATGGCGGTTCGCCTATTACCCAGTACCGGGTCTACAGGGGCACATCACCTGACGCGATGACCCTGCTGGCGACGGTTAACACCACCTCTTACGTTGATAGCACTGCCAATACGCCTGGGGCGACCTATTACTACAAGGTGTCTGCGGTGAACGCGGTGGGTGAGAGCCAGCCCTGCGAGCCTGTGGTGCCGATAATCGCGGAGAACCCTTGCGAAGAGCCGGGCGTGACTGTGCTCAACGACGCGGTGGGGGACGAGCGAGCCGTTACGCCGGACCAGGACATCCGCACCGTGTTCGCCGCCCAGCCATACTTCGCCACTGGCGATAAGATTGTCTTTACGATGAGAACGGGCGGCCTCGAAACAGTGTCACCCAGCACGCGGTGGCAGGTCTACATCTCATCCACCCAGTTCTCAACGATGTACTTCGTGGGGATGCAGACGGACGCGGCGGGAACCGTCAGTTACAAGTATGGCACGGCCACCATTGACAGCAACGGGCTTCTCGGCACTACTACAGTAGGTGACCTGGACCCGGAAAGCTCGTATGACCCCAACGGCGACATCAGGCTTGTAGCGTCGAAGAGCAAGATTGGCAATCCGTACCCGAACCAGCTTCTCGCACCCATCTTTGCCCGCATAAACGGCCCTGCCGTGAACAACGACAACGCAAATTGGCCGACCCCCTCCGCGAGCATCGACTATGCGGTAGTGGACAGACTGGCCTGCGCGACGAACAGAGCGCCGGTAGCCATAATCAGGGCCTATCCGCTTTCGGGCGTTGCACCGCTTGAGGTGATCCTGGACGGGCTGTTATCGAATGACCCTGACGGCGACGCGATAACCAGTTACACGTTCGACTTCGGGGACGGTTCGCTGCCGGTGCCTCAGGCGGACTCGGTGGTCCGTCATACCTACAACAATCCGGGTTCGTACTACGCGCGGCTTATCGTGACGGACGCGCGCGGCAAAGTGAGCGAGAACACCGCGCAAGTGTTGTTGCAGGTGGGGCAGGACGAAGATAGCGCCGGCTGCACTACAGACTTCCCGGACGTGCAACCGGGCCACACCTTCTATCCCTACATCCACTGTATGGTATGCCAGCAAATAGTGGGCGGCTTCCCCGACGGCATGTTCCACCCGGACTACAACGTGAGCAGGGGCCAGCTTGCCAAGATCGTGTCGAACTCGGTGGGATACATGGATGTGGTGTCGGGGCAGACCTATCAGGACGTTGGCCCAGGCCACACGTTCTATGCGTTCATCGAGCGGTTGTCACGGCACGGCGTCATGTCCGGCTACCCGTGCGGTGATGCGGGCGAACCCTGCGGGGCTGGGAACAAGCCTTACTTCCGCTCGACGGCAAGTGCCACGCGCGGGCAGATCGCCAAGATCGTGTCCAATGCGGCGGGCATCAGTGGAGCGGTTACGGGGCACACCTACACGGACGTGCCGCCGAGCTTCGAGGCAAGCTCGTTCTACGTGTATGTTGAGCGACTCAGCAACCTGGGCGTCATGTCGGGCTACCCGTGTGGCGGCCCCGGAGAGCCATGTGGGCCGGAGTACAAGCATTACTTCCGGCCCGGTGCCCTCGCTACGCGTGGGCAAACGTCGAAGATCGTGGGCAACACCTTCTTCCCCAGTTGCGCTGTCGAAGCGAGGCCATGACCATCTAGTTACGTTTAGAGACGAAACCGCAAGGGCGCAAAGAGCGCAAAGGTAACTCATCAGGATGATGAGCTAGAGGGCAAAAAGGACCAGAGTACAACATCATGTACTCTGGTCCTTTTTCAAGAGACACTATTCCAGTCTTTGCCGTCCGTTGGGCACTTTGCGCTTTTGCTGCGTCGTCTCCTACTTAACGGGAGCACCTTTGAGCAGGACCGTGCCGTCCGGGGCGGTGATTTCGATGTCGGCTACGCTGGCGGGTGCGGGGAGTGTGGTGGGGCGGTCGGGGTAGGCGTTGAAGGTGGTGCGGGTGGTAGTGCCGTCGGGAGCGCGCAGGGTAAGGGTCGCGCCTTCGATGCGGCGCGTTGGCAGGATGCTTAGCTTGGTGCCGCTGAGTGCGACGGTGCCCCAGGCGCTTGCGAGGCTCACACCGCCCGTTTTGGCTATGGGCTGCCAGCGTTCGGTCCAGCCGAGGGCACTATTGGGGGGGAAGAGGGCGTTGTCCCAGAAGGTGGGCACGATGCCGCCCCATAGCTCGGCGTAGGACGACTGGTCGTCGGTGTAGTTGGCGGGGTTGAGGGAGGGGCCGAAGCCGAAGATCTTCAGGCCGGGCATCTCCTTGCTCTTGAAGGTCTTGACCACGCCTTCGTCGGCGTCGGGGTTGTAGACGGCGGCGAAGGTACCCCGGTCGGCGGTGGGCATGGCGAAGGCCCCAAACCAGCCGTTCCAGGTGCTCATATCGGCCAGGTCTTTGCCGTCGTGCTGGGGCCAATCGACTATGCCGTGTTCGGGGGGCAGGCTGCTGTCATTGGTGCTGTGGACCACCAGGCTGCTTGCGGGCACGATGAAGCGGGTGCGCGGCGACACTGTGTTGGTGCCGCCGGGGGCGACTATGGCGTTGGACCAAAGCTGGCCCGTTGCCTGCCTGTTGGTGCGGTTCTCCAGGCGGCTAGACGTGGTGTAGGCCGCGTCTTCGGGGCTGAGCGAGACGGTGCTTACTACCGTCAAGCCTGTGAGCTTGTCATTGGCGCTGAGGGTAACGGTCACGCCGCCGTCGCTGTTGCGCTGGATAGAGGCGTCCCAGGGCAGGTACTCCATCATGCCGTGCTCCTGGGTAGGGGCGGCCCACTCCATACCGCCAGCCGCCAGCCACCAGCCGCGCTCGCCAAAGCGGGACGGCTTGATTACGGGATTGCGGTATAGCTCGTTGTGTCCGGTCGGCTTGTAGATGGCTTCGTAGAGGCGACCCCCCACCTGCGGCAGGATAGTCAGCTTGATGTACCTGTTTTCCAGCACGATGAGGCGGTAATTGCGCGGCGAGGGCGGGCCTACCCTGTCGAAATCGAGGCGCGGGTAGGGCGCGATAGGGTCGTTGGCGGGCGAGTAGAAGGCCTGCTCATAGGCGTAAGTGGGGATCGTGACGGTGGTATCTTTGACCTGCACGCGCTGGGCCAGGAGGTCGCGGCCCAGGAGGCCTAGCTGCACCTCGTAGGGTGTGCCTGCCATCTCAGGGTGCAGTTCGAAGCGGTTGCGCTCGAAGTACTGCACGGTGAGGCCGCCTTCCTGCATCGGCTCCGAGATAGGATAGCCGAAGAGGGCCAGGCCGCCGTTGCCCCGCCAGTATCGCAGGAAAGGCCCTGAGAGGGTGTGCCGCGTTTCGGGGAAGTACTGGGTGTCGGGTGCGCTTGTTTGCGGTCCTTGCGGTACTGTGGGGAATTGCCGCCCTGCGGTGAGTATGCTGCCGAGGAGGCCGAGTTGCACTTCGTAGGGGGTGTTGCGGTTCTGTGGGTGGTACTCTATGCGTGCCCGCTCCAGGTACTGCACCTTCACGCCGCCCTCGGTCTCAGGCTCGGTGAGGGGGTAGCCGAAGATAGACACGCCGCCCCTGCCGTCGTAGAAGGCTAAGAACTCGGGCGCGAGGGTCTTGCCTGTTTGTGGGTAGAAGCGGCCCTGTGGCTGGGCGTGCGCACCGCGGGGTGGGGAGGTATGTGCGGCTGTGGCGAGGCCGGTCGCCAGGAGCATCGCTATGGCGAGAGCCTTCTGTATGCGGTTGCGTAATGACCTGGTGTCCATCTGTCCCCGTTCGCGGGCAAAATTAAAGGCGGAGTGACATCCGCCCCATGATAACATCTACCTGTAAGATGTTGCTCCGGTTGCACAATTGCCGTGTCTGTAGATGTAACGAAATACAACCGCGCTGGTTGCTGAAGAGACGGAACCGCCAAGAGGCCAAGGAGGCCAAGAGGACTATTGTTTATTCACCGCAGAGACGCAGAGGACGCGGAGGTTACGCGGAGAAGAATGGAGGGGGTTCTGTGCAAGGTCAGCATTGTACTGTATGATGCTCCCCTTTTCCTTCCTAAACACCCACAAAATCTCAGCGTAGCCTCTGCGTTCTCTGCGTCTCTGCGGTGAATTCTTTATTCCTCTTGCCGCGTTCTTGGCATCCTGGCGTTTACGTCTCTTATGGTTGCTTGCGCTTGCTCTCCCATTCGCGGTTCCAGGCGACGGTGCGGGGAATGCCTTCTTCTAGGGGTACCTGGGGGTTGTAGCCGAGGAGGTCGCGGGCTTTGGAGATGTCGGCTACGTAGTGGGTGACTTCGCCCAGGAGGGAGGGGGCGAGGGTGATCTTCGGGTCTTTACCCAGGGCTTCAGCGATTAGCTGGGCCATTTTCACCAGGGTGTTACCCCGGCCATAAGCCAGGTTGATCGTCTGGTTCTTGACGCGGCCAGCGTGCAGGGCTTCCATGCCGGCGATGATGCCGGACACGCAGTCGTCCACGTAGGTGAAGTCGAGCACCTTGCTTTCGCCGTAGATGGTAATCGGCTGGTCTTCAGCTATGCGGCGGATGAAGAGGGGGATGACGCGCTCCATGCGCTCGATGTCGTTGTCGAAGCGCCCGTAGACGTTGGAGAAGCGGAAGACGATGTAGGGCAGGGCGTAGCAGCGGGCGTAGGAGTAGATGAGGGCCTCTCCCGCTATCTTGGAGGCGGAGTAGGGCGACTCAGTGTAGGCAAAGTCGGAGGTGCCCTCGTGCATGGTGCTGGGGCGCTTGGCTTCGTCCTCGATGTAGCGGTGGATGTCGCCGTAGACCTCGCGGCTGCTTGAGAAGACGATGGGCAGGCGAGCGAGACGGCAGAACTCCAGCACGTTGTAGGTCATGGTAATGTTTTCCATGGCCCGGTGGGGGTGGCGCACTAGCTCGTGTACCTTGGCGTGGGCGGCGAGGTGCACCACTATATCCACCTCAGGGTACTCGACGCCGCCGATGCCCTTCTCGTAGGCAGGGTAATAGCTGGAGAGGTCTTGCAGCAGGTAGGGGAAGTCGTTGGTCCAGGTGTTGAGCCGCTTGTCCACGCCGAAGACGAAGTGGCCTTGCTGCTGGAGGCGCAGTGCGAGGTTGCTGCCGATTTGTCCGCTGGAGCCGGTGATTAGTACGCGCATAGGGTTCCTTCTCTGTCGCTGATTTACCTGGATTCAGTTGCACGCCGCTTGAATGCACATCCCAGAGTGATACTCAAGGCCGCCAGAGTTATGCCTGCTAGCATTAGTGTTAGCTGAGAAGGCGCACTGCCTGTCGTTGGCATACCTACCAGTTCCCTTGGGCGTTTGCCAGGACCAAGTATCTTTGTATCTGTGTCAATATCTCCAATGCTGAAGATATCGACCGTAAGATTGTTTCCAGTGCCATAGTAGGCATATATCAGATAGGTACCATCTACATAGAGCGAGTCTCCTGCTCCACAATCACCGCCTCCACGTCTTGTGACAACAGTAACCTGGGGTTCGTTCACACCCTTCCACGTGGTGACGACCTCGAACGTAATCCTATGTATAGGACCCGGATCGCTTGGGGTGTTGCTGAGTACCCTACCGACAAAAACGGCATCTGCTCCTCTCAGCTTTTTTTTCACCGCGTCCTCTTTACTTATAGGTACCAACGGGGCGGATATGCTACACGCCAATGCTTTCGTAGGAACTAAAAGCATGTAGAGAAACGCCATGCTTAGTAGGAGAGCTACCAACGTGATGGTTGAAAGCTTGACTTTCACAAATGCGTCCCTCCTCAAAGCGGCTATTGCTGGAGAAGTTGCGACGTGGTCTGCAACTCTTCCGGCAGGGGGCTGTCGAACTCGCGCCATTCGGTTGTTGAGGGGATTGTAAAGCCTAACTTCGTGGCGTGCAAGAACTGGCGTGTGGGATGAAGGATAAGATGGCCGCCGACTTACCCGCTAGAGCCGGTGATTAGTACGCGCATGAAGTCCCTTTAAATAACATCAATTTCTGTAATAATGACATCAACACGCTTTTTCAGACTTGGTATCTCATCTTGGGTCACTTTCCATACTGCCTCAAGATCAACGCCCATATAGTTGTGAATCAAAACATCTCGCAGTCCCGCGATCCGTCGCCAGGGTATATCGCTGTACCTGGTGCGCACGCTCTCTGACAGGTTCTTGGTTGCTTCACCAATGATTTCTAGCTGCCGAATTGTGGCATCCTGCCAATGAGACTGGTCCAGAAAAACCTCTTTACCTACTGAGGTATAGGACCTTACCTTTTCAATGGCAACCAGAATGTGCCTCAGGTAAAGTTGATCACCGATCATAGGCTTGATGCTTCTCGTAGCACTTGTTCACGTATGTAGGGGCTGAGAGCCGCTTCGGTGACTACATCAACGCTGCAACCGAGTAAATCCTCGAGGTCTTGTTTGATGGCAACGAGATCAAGCAGGCTATAGCCAGGCTCAAGTTGCACAAGGAGGTCTAAATCGCGGGGTTCTTCGGTCCCACGGGCGACGGAGCCGAAGATGCGAACGCTAGTCACGCCGTGGCTCTTCGCGATGCTGAGTATTTCTTCCCGCTTGTCTCTAACTAGCTCGTGGATAGCCATACAAGAATTCCTACGACATTGCCAGGTCTCATCTGCCTATTTCGTCCAGCACCCTTTGCAACTCTTCCGGCAGGGGGCTGTCGAACTCGCGCCACTCGCCCGTTGAGGGGATTGTAAAGCCTAACTTCGTGGCGTGCAAGAACTGGCGTGTGAGGCCCAGGCGGTCTGCGTCTTTGAGGGTGGGCCTGCCGTAGATGGGGTCGCCCAGGAGCGGGTGGCCGGTGGAGGACATGTGGACGCGTATCTGGTGGGTACGGCCTGTTTCGAGCACGCAGCGGAGGAGGGTGTAGCTGCCGTAGACTTGCTCGGTGCTGTAATGCGTGCGTGCGGGGCGACCTCCCCGTATGATCGCCATGCGCTGACGGTCGTCGGGATCGCGGGCTATGGGGCCTTCGATTACGGCTGCCGGGGGGTTGGGCTTGCCGCGCACGAGGGCCAGGTATTCCTTGCGCATGGTGCGGGCGGCCATCTGGCGGGAGAGGGCTTCGAGGGCGGGGCGGCGCTTGGCGATTACCATGAGGCCGCTGGTGTCTTTGTCGAGGCGGTGCACTATGCCGGGCCGGGCCTCGTCGCCCATGTCAAGCTCCAGTTCGGGCACGTGGGCGAGGAGGGCGTTTACCAGCGTGCCCCCCGAGTGTCCAGGGGAGGGGTGGACCACCATGCCAGCGGGCTTGTCTATCACCAACAGGTCGGCGTCTTCGTATACGACGCTGAGGGGGATGTCTTCGGCTTGCAGGCTGCTTGGTACGGGGGCGGGCACCTCTACGGTGATCATGTCGCCCGGCTTGAGCTTGTGCCCCGCTTTGGTGGCGGGCACGCCGTTTACCGCTATGTGGCCTCCCTCAATCAGGTTGGCGGCGTAGGAGCGGGATATTTCAGGCAGGTGGGCGGCTACGGTGCGGTCGAGGCGCTCCCCCGCGCCGGAGGGTTCGACTTGCCACTGGAGAGGAGAGGACATTTGGAAATTGGAATTGCGAATTTTGAGGTACGGTAGTTAGCGGACGCTAGTGGGTTGCCTGTCGTCGGCGGTGGCTATGTACTTTTCTTCGTGGTTGGGAGTGGTTGTGCTCTCCGGTTGGTCGGTGGTCGCAGGCTCGGGTGGCCGGTCGGGCTTGGCGAAGAGCATGGTGGTTACAAGCAGGACTACGCCGACGCTGATTGAGCTATCGGCGACGTTGAACACGGGCCAGGTGTAGACGCTGTCGCCTATCTGGACGCTAGGGCCGTAGACTTCGATGAAGTCGACTACGTAGCCGAGGCGCAGGCGGTCTATCAGGTTGCCGAGCGCGCCGCCGACGATGAGGCCCATCGAGAGGACGGTCAGGCGATTGTTGCTACCCATGCGGGTGGCCGTGAAGATGATCGCGCCCACGATGGCGATGGCCGTGACGCTGAGCACCCCCGCGCCGCCCTGGAAGATGCCAAAGGCCGCACCGCTGTTGCGAGTGAAGCGCAGCCGCAAGAAGTCCTCTATCAGCACCTGGGAGGGTATTTGCGATATGTTCTCTATTACCCACAGCTTGCTAAGTTGGTCCAGGAGGACCACCAGGCCTGCTGCGACGGCAATTATTGCGATTGACTGGCGGTGAAATTTCATGCGCTGAGGAGGCAATTTGGTGCCGGAAGGGCTATCTGCCCTGTGGCTCCCTGGTTAGAGCCTGCCGTTGTCGTCAAGCTGCTGGCAATTGATGCAGTATATGGCCCACGGGAGGGCATCCAGGCGGGCGGGGGTGATCTCCTTGCCGCAGTTGGCGCAGGTGCCATAGGTACCTTCATCGAGGCGAGACAGGGCCTGCCGCACGCGGTCAAGCTGGCGCTCGGCGGTCATTTGGAGGCTGAGCATCATCTCCTGCTCGACGGTCTCGTTGGCGTCGTCGGATACGTGGTTGGTGACGCCGCCGCGCTCCGGGTCCAACTCGTCGCCGCTCTCGGATATCTGCTCGGTCTTCACGGCGATGTCGTGCTCCAACTGGGTCTGGAGCGACAGCAGCCTCTCGCGCTGTATGTCGAGGTCTATGGTAACAGGCTCCTCTTGCTCGTCCTGCTCGTCCTGTAAATCGCGTACGTCGGCCATCGGCCTGCCTCCTGCGTCGTTGCTTGGGGTAATAGGGGATTATAACATATCTAGGTTGGCATGCCTCTACATCGCCTCCCGTTGCTCGTCCCTGTACAGGGAGCTCTCGAACGGCTGTTCCTTCGGGCCTGCCTAATAGCCTCTGTGATAGACGGCTAATCTTTTTCTGTTCGTGGATTTGTGTACATTCTCATCAGGCATAATCTATTATTCCGCCGAGAGACTATCTTCCTAGTTCCTGGGAGCACTATCATGGCGAATACCGAAGAGAACCAGGATAGTTCTAGTTCAGCGCAAGATGTTTCAGCGCAGGCTATTGATATCGGAATAGTTGAAGTTGCCTTTGCTGTCGCCGCTGCTGGTTTCCTTTTATTTACCTCAGTTGGTGCTTTAGAAATCAGAGATATACGTGCGAACTTATTTGAGCTGGCCATCAAGATTACTTCAGCGTTTACTTTCTTTATGTCCTCCTTAGCTGGTAATCAGCTACTTAGGGCTTACACAAGGCAGCGGGCTGAAGATCGCTATACTAGTGCTTATACTCTAGTCACTATTGCTACAACATTCTTTTTGATTACGCTTTATGTTTATACCGCCGCGGAATTGGCCCCAATACTATTTGGCACACCGGTACTAGATAAGTAAGATGCCTCGTAGCACCGAAGTACTTGGTTAATAAAAATTGCCATTTCTCAGCCCTCTATCCCAAAGGCACGTAAAGTAATGATCAGCGCAGTAGCGTCCTGACCTTAACCGGCATCGCACCCATGCTTTCAGCGGCAGGGAGAGATGTCCAGGCCAAGCAAGCCGAGCAGGATTTCGTACTGGGTGCCTGCGTGTTCGGGGTGGAATTCTAGGCGGGCGCGCTCGGTGTACTGGACGCTGTAGGTCTTGCCGTCGATGCTGCTTTGTTCGAGGAGTGGTTCGGTCACGGGGTAGCCGAGGCGGGTGAGGCCGCCGTTGCCCTGCCAGTACTTCAGGAAGGGGCCGCTGAGGCTGTGCTTGACCTGGGGGAAGTAGAGGGTGTCGGGGCCGGGCTGGAGGTCGGTGGCCTCGGGGAAGACGCGGTTGCCCAGCGCCTGCACGCCCAGCAGGCCCAGCAGCACCTCGTTGGGGGTGCCCGCGTATTCGGGGTGGTGCTCGAAGCGGTTGCGCTCGAAGTACTGCACCTTGTAAGGCTTGCCGTCGGTGGGTGAGACTTCGGTGAACTCCTCGGTTAGCGGGTAGCCGAAGATGGGGAGGCCGCCGTTCTTCTGCCAGTACTGGAGGAATATGCCACCCAGGCTGTGCCCTGTCGCCTCGAAATAGAGCTTGCTGGACGATGATTTGAAAGACGCTATTGGCAGGCAGGCGGCGGGCCGGGTAGGCGTGGGTGTGGCGGTGGGGGGCGCGGGCGTGTAGGTCGGCGTTGGAGTGAAGGTGGAGGTGGCGGCGGCTGCGCGTCCGGCGGTTGGCGTGTTCGTTGGCTGGTTGGGTTGTGCCGGGAGGCGGTTGCCGTTGATGGCGGGCCAGATGCCGGGGTCCTCCTGGCCGAGCCGCCAGATGCCGAAGCCGGCCATGTTGAAGCGGGCTATGAGGTCCAGCTTGGCCTCGAAGCTGCGGCGGTTCTCGTACCAGGCTTCGCGGGTCTGGTCGGCGCGGGTGTAGCGTATGAAGGGGGACTGGGCTTCCTCATCGTAGCCGGAGGTGGCGCCCGGCAGCCTGGTAATGGCCTGGGCCTGCTCGTGGGTCAGGTACTCGGCGCTGCCGGTGGACTTGCCCTCGGCACTGGTGGGCCAGTCGTAGCCGTAGACTCCTACGCCCCAGATGATCTTGTTAGCGGGTATGCGGGCGAGGGCGTAGGCCGCCGTCTCGTGCAGCCTGTACATGGGGGCAATGGGGCCTGGGTTGCCGCCCCGGTAGTGGAAGTCGTAAGCCATAACCAGGATGTAGTCAGTGTACTCGGCCAGGGCGGAGTAGTCGTAAACGGCGGCCCAGCCCGTGGCGACGTCCCTAGTCTTGGGGGCTACCGCTATCGCTACCAGCTTGCCTTTGGCGTGCAGCCTCTCGTAGAGCTTGCCCATGAAGGCGGTCAGGTGCTGCTTGTCGGTGGGGTTGAGCCCCTCGAAGTCGATGGTGATGCCGTCGTAGTTGTTAGCGGTGACAATGGTATCTATCTGTTCGACCAGGAAGTCGCGCTTGAGCGTGTCGGAGAGCACGGGGCTGAAGGCGTTGTACTGGGCTGTGTTCTGGACCATGGGCAGGCTTTTGGCCCCTGCGTTGCGGATGAGGGTGCTGGCGTCCGCCCGGTCCCTGCCTGCGACAGTGCCGGTCATGTTGACGGTGTAGTAGAAGGGCGAGACGTAGTTGAGGTGCTGCACGTTCGCCCGGAGCGAGACCAGGGAGTTGGGGTTATGGGTGACATAGAAGGCCCAACGCACTGCCACCTGGCTCTGCGCTGCTTCGACGGGGCGGCTGCTGTTGAGGGCCACGGCTATGAGGAGTGTGGCAAGTACGCCGCAGACTATGTAGATGTTGCGTGTGTGAAGGCGCATGGTTTCTCCCGTGCGGAGGCGAGCTTGTCATAAAGTGTCGGGCCGATTATAGGTGGGGTTATGGCGTTTGTCAAAATGAGGAAAAGTATCGCAAGAGATAGGCTCGCCAACTTGTGCTTCTGTAGGAGTAACGGATGTTGCGAGATGCGGTTGTAGGGGCATGTTGCCTCGTGCACTGTTGATCATGACTACGGTCATTTAACAGGACCAAGCTGCGTCCTTGCCATTGTGAGTACCATGCCAAGGAAGGAAAGTCAGCCACTAGGGCTACATGCGTGTAAGAAGCCACATATGATGTCAGGCGACGCCCCGCGATTGAAATCGAGGGCTACACGTTACCAAGTCCCACAAGGGGACTCCTCTACCCTCCTACTCTCGCTACTCTCTACTCTTTACCCACATATTCTCTACTCTCTGAAGAACGGTCCTCCTGCATATAGGCAGTCCCGCAGGGACTTTGCACTGTATAGCCCCCGATTTCAATCGCGGGGCGTCGCCTGGCACCGCATGTGTCTCCCCACATGTATGTAGCCCTGTTGGCTGACTTTCCTTCCTTGGCATGGTACTGAGCACAGCGAAGAATCCCGTCCTCCGAGAAGGTGTTGACTTTTCTTGTGGAAGAGTAGAGCGTAATGAAAGGTGCTACTTTGGGTGTTGTAGGACGAGATTTCTCACTGCGTTCGAAATGACAAGGTTGGAGCTTTGGGTGGTGTGAGAAAGGTGGTACTTGGGTGGTGGAGGACGAGATTCTTCCCTGCGTTCAGAATGACAAAGGCGGAAGTTGGTCACCACAGTTCAGCAGAGGCTCTACCCACCTGATTCTTCACTGCGTTCAGAATGACAAGGGTGGGGCTTGGTTCTCTTTGCCCTGCATAGGGGTGGGTGTGGGAGAGGATGCTGTAGCGTGCCCCTGTGATGCTTCTAGGTCTCCGGTTGTATTTCTGGGGCGAGGATGTGTAAAACGATTGACATAGAAGGCTGCCTGAGCTAATATGTAGCTACACTAACTATTGTTACTGCTAAGTGATAGTCAAGGTCCAGGAAGTGGGAGAAAGGCAATGGCGCATACCAGGCGAATAATGGCAGAGGTGGAGGGGGCAACGGAGCCTTCGCAGAGCGAATTGTTGCAGGACACGGCGGCGGAACTGCTGTCGGTGTTGCCGCGGATGATACGGGTGATAAAGCAGTCGGCGCGGCATAGCGAGGACGTTGGGCCGCTTCGTGACCTGGGAGATTCGCAGGTGATGGTGCTTTTTACCTTGATGCACATGGGCAGGCAGCTTACTAGTGAGTTGGCCCGGCGGTACCACGTTGCGAACCCGACCATGACTCGCATTGTTGACGAACTGGTCAAGAAGGGGCTTGTAGAGCGGCAGCCGGATACTAAGGACAGGCGCTGCATCTTCCTGGCGCTGACGGCGGAGGGGCAAGAGCTTGCCGCGATTGCGCACGAGCACGGGCGTAAGGCGCTGGTGGAGTACCTGCGGCCGCTGAGCGGCGAGGAATTGGCCGATGTGTCGAGGGCTTTCGGCCACCTGCGCAGGTTGTTGCCGGATGCGTTGCGCGACCCCGCTCATTGCCCGCTACCGCGTATCGAACAGGCGCATATTGAGGGCGAGCGCGGTCTAAATTAAGGGTATGGGTATTTAGAACGGCACAGAAGTATTTTTGAGGCTCGGAGGACTTAGAGAAGTGAATAAAGAGGAAACGCAAGAGATTGTGGGGAAGGGTACGCCGGGAGCCACGGGTGCGAATGGCGGCGCTTACCAGGAGGCTGACGAGACCCCGCGCCTGCCCGCCCGGCAGCTGGCGACGATCATGATCAGCGTGCTGTTGGGCATTTTGCTCTCGGCGCTGGACCAGACGATTGTCGGCCCGGCCATGCCCAGGATTATTGGCGACCTGAACGGCTTTGAAGCTTATTCGTGGGTGTTCACGGTGTACCTGCTGACGTCCACCATCACGGTGCCGATTTTCGGTAAGCTGTCGGACATGTACGGGCGCAAGTGGTTCTACATCGGCGGTATATTGGTCTTTTTGCTTGGCTCGGTACTTTCCGGGTTGAGCGCCGATATGACCCAGTTGATCACATTCAGGGGTCTCCAGGGTATTGGCGCGGGTATCATGATGGCAACCGCCTTTGCTATCATCGCTGACCTGATCCCACCGGCGGAACGCGGTAAGTGGCAGGGGGCATTTGGTGCGGTGTTCGGCCTGGCTTCGGTGATCGGCCCCACGGTCGGCGGCTTCCTGACCGACAACTTGAACTGGCGCTGGGTGTTCTACGTGAACCTGCCTGTGGGCGCCATCGCCCTCACGGCGCTGTTGTTCCTCTTCCCGAACGACCGTAAGAAGCACCACGCCCGACGGTCTATCGACTGGCTGGGCGCGGGTACGCTCGTGGCGGGACTGACGCCGCTGTTGCTGGCGCTGTCGCTGGCGGGCACCAACACCAGGGTGGACCTGCCCGGTGTCGGCCTCATAACCGACTGGGGATGGGGTTCGCCGGGCGTAATTACGCTGCTGGCAGCTTCGGTGGCTTTCCTCGTGGCTTTCGTCTTCGTACAGAGCCGGGCTAAGGAGCCGATTATCCCGCTCGACCTGTTCAAGCACAACATATTCACGGTGTCGATGATCACTGTGTTCCTGACGGGGGTGGGCATGTTTGGCGCGGTGCTCTACATCCCCCTGTTCATACAGGCCATCCAGGGCGACTCCGCGACCAATAGCGGCAACAGCGTGACGCCTATGACGCTGGCGATTGTGCTCTCTAGCATTGTGACCGGGCAGATCATCTCGCGCACGGGGAAGTACCGCATAATCGGTATTGTAGGTATGGTCATGGTGACGGGGGGCGCGGTGCTGCTCTATTCGATGAACATGGACACGCCGCGCCTGCTCACGATTGGCTATATGGTAGTTATGGGCTTTGGCCTTGGTATCGCGTTCCCGCTGTACACGCTCGTGGTGCAGAATGCCTTCCCGATACAGCGCGTCGGGGTGGTAACGGCGGCGGTGACCTTCTTCCGCTCGATAGGCGGCACGGTAGGCGTGGCGGTGCTGGGTAGCGTGGTGAACAACCAATTCCACAGCAAGTTCCCGGCGGAGCTCACGCCGAAGTACAACCAGTTCGTGGAGCAGACCATCCCGGCTGCCGCGCGGGGCAACGTGCCCACTGCTGATAAGCTTCTCACCGGGTTGAGCAACCTGAACCCGCAGATACTCACCAGCGTGGAAGGCATCGCGCAGCTGAAAGCACAATTGGTTGAGCATGGTGTCCCGGCTGCGTTCGTCGACCAACTGGTGGGTATCATTACGGAGGCTATGAAGCCCGCGCTTTTCACAGGCATACAGGAAGCTTTCTTCATAGCTTCGATCATGCTGGGCCTGGGACTCGTAGCGACGCTCTTCCTGAGGGAGATACCGCTACGCAAGAGCAACGCCCCCCGCTCTATGGCTACTATGGCCGAGGGTGGCGCCGAAGCTGTGGCCGAGGAGGCGGGCAAGGAGATGGCGGCTTCGGGTATGCCGGGCGGCACGATGGTTCCGCGTGGGGATGTGCCGGTGCTGAGGCGGAAGTAAGAAAGTAAGGCGAATAGTGTAAGCGAGAACGGGGGTGGTACCAAAACCACCCCCGTTCTCGCTTGGTGCGCTAAGTTGGGTCGGGGAACCGGCCTCCCGCTGCAAGGAAGGCGCTGACTCGTGCCAGCGAGCGGCGGGCCTGGGTGGGGGCGTCCCAATCGCCGCTGATGGCCGGGTGCTTGCGATATTCCAGCACCCACAGCGCGTCTTGCAGGTGGCGTAGGGCTATGAAGGTATCCAGGTAGGCTTCGTGCTCGGCGGATAGCGGCCGGACCTGGCGGTAGCCTCGAAGCAGGGCGGCACGGAGGGCGGGGTACTCGGCGCGGCCCTGCAACATCGTCATGGGCACGGCCAGGTCGTAGAGGAGGGGGCCGAAGCCGCAGTCGTCAAAGTCGATGGCTCGTACGGTGTCGCGCTCGAAGAGCAGGTTGTACTGGTGCAAATCGACGTGGACCAGTCCGAACGTGGGTGGGCGCTCCCCTTCGTCGATGCCAAGGGCTTGCTCCGTGAGGCGTACCCGCTCGATTACTGCTGTAACCTGCTCTGCCT
This sequence comes from Chloroflexota bacterium, assembly GCA_030914045.1. GTDB lineage: Bacteria > Chloroflexota > Chloroflexia > QHBQ01 > JADMIH01 > JADMIH01. The sequence continues at coordinate 17,099 of JALZHG010000029.1, forward strand.
CTTGCTCTGAGAGGGTATCCGTTACCAGGGTGCGACAATAGGTGATTACGGCTGGAGCGAATGGGTCTGGCAGGTTGCGCGCCATTTCGACCGGGTAGTCCACCCGGCCCCGCGCAAACCCAGGGGGTGGTCCAAACCGCGCGGCGTGGTCCTGTAGCCGGGCCATGAGTGCCCCGGCACGCTCCAGATGGGCAGGCTTCAACCCGGCGTCTACCTGCCTGCCGTCGAGCCAGTGAAACAGCACGCAGATGTGAGCGGAAGGTACACCTTTGGCCGCCTCTGTGGTTAGGAAGGTGCCCGTGCGGGTCGGCACAGGGGCGGGCACTTCAAGGTTGGTGTCCTGTCTCAGGGCCTGCAACCAAGCAAGTTCGGCGCTGACGCTTTCGACAGTGGGTGTGCCGGAGCGGTGGATGCGGAGGACGTATCGTTGCCCTGCGCCAGTGTCCACGCGAAAGGTGGTGTTGAATAGATGGGCCAGCAGGGTCAGGCGCACGGTGCCAAGGTCGTAGGCCGCGAGGGCCTGATGGGCCAGTTGGCGTAGTCTCGCAATTTGAACGCGGCGGCTCAGATGCTCAAATGGCGCTTCTTCTGCCGTCATCTACAAGACCCCGGAGATGGGGCATGGGGGTGGCTCAAACATACCCCAACTGCAAACATGGTAACACGGTGTCATAAAGCGAAGGTGAAGCCGGGGTTGCCTTTGCAGGCATCAAAGTCGCCTATGACGCGAGCCATCTGGCGGTAGGCGGGCTGGAGGCTGACGGCTTCTTTGAGGTGGGCTGATGCGAGGTCGCAGCGGTTGGAGCGGGCGTTGATCCGGGCGAGGTTGAAGTGGGCCTCGGCGTACTGGGGCTTGAGGCCGATAGCGCGTCCCAGGTCGAGGGCGGCGATTGCCAGGTCGCCTTTCTGGGCGAGGGCTATACCACGGTTGTTGTAGGGTTCGGGCTGGTTGGGGTTTAGCTCTATACAGCGGGTGAAGTCGGTGATGGCGGCGTCGAAGTCGCCCAGCATCATGTGGACGGTGCCCCGGTTGTTGAGGATGTCGGCGTCGTCACCGCGCAGGTCGAGGGCCATACTGAAGTCTTGCAGGGCTAGCCCGTATGTGCCTTCGCTGGCGTAGATGATGCCCCGGTTATAATAGTAGCCGGGGTTGTCAGGCTCGAACTCTATCGCCTTGGAGAAGGAGGCTATAGCCTGGGAGAGCATATTCTGGCTGGCCTGGGTGATACCGAGGGTGTTATAGCGGTTGGCCTCCTCGGCGGCGCTCAACCCGCCCTGGTTTGTCTCGTCCATGGGGCATTATAAGACGGAACCGCCAAGACGCCAAGACGCCAAGACGCCAAGAACGCGCCAAGGGTATAGACGTTTGCACCGCAGAGGGCGCAGAGGTTACGCTGAGATTATGGTGGGCTGGTCAGGGGTAAGTGCTACATATTCCTGTACAGTGTTTCTCTCGCATAGAACACCCTCTATTCTTCTCTGCGTAATCTCTGCGTCCTCTGCGTCTCTGCGGTGCAATTCTCTATTCCATTTACTTCCCACGGCGGATTTTCCTACGCTGTTTATAAGCAAAAGTCCCACCCTGGGTCGTACCAGATTGGCTATTGTTGGTGCCTGTGGACGCTGGTAGGATTACTATCGGAGGCACTTCGCATATGAGACTACAGGGTAAATCTTTGATGTCGGCTTTGCCGATGGGGCGTGGCAAGAGCAAGCCTGAGGCCGAGGTCTCGGCCGGGGAGACGAACGCGCCTAATTTGCAGTCGCTGGCGGCTGAATTGCACCAGGCGGCGCTACAGGGCGTGTTCGACTACTCCAAGTACTGGCTGTTAGCCGCGCGGTTCGTGGCGGGCATGTTCCTCATCGTGTCGTTCTTGCACGCAGGCGTGACGATAGGCAACGCTGTGGTGCAACCGGGCTTCGGCCCCATGAGCCTGTTGTCGCCCGAAATGGCGGGTGCGGTGCTCGGTCTCGTGCTGGCGGCTGTGGCGAGCGCGTTCGTGCTGAACCTGTTGCCGACGTTGCAGGTGACGCCGCAGGGGCTAGGAGTGTCGGAGATGTTCGGCTGGCGGCGCGTCGCGTGGAAGGACATAGGCGTGCTGCGGGTGATGGAGTTGACCGGCAGCGGCCGCTACGTCGTCATGATCCCGTTCAAGAAGGGCGCGAAGACGGGCGGGCCGGGGCCTATGCTGAAGCTCATCCCCAGGCTGCTGGGCGCGGCGCAGAAGGGCGAGCGGGGCGTGGTGGTCACCTCCGACATGAAGAACTTCGACCGCCTGTTGCAGCTAATCGTGTCGTACCTGGCGCAGGCGGCGGGGCAGGTGAACCCTCAAATAGAGACGCTGGTGGACGAGGAAGTGACCATGCCGGTGGCTCAACTGGTGTTCGCGCCAGAGGCGGCGCTGGTCCGCCTTACACGCAGTTCGCGGCAGCACGAGGACTTCTACGGCGTGACCGTGGCTGACCCTGAGCCGAAGCTGGTATGGTCGAAGATATTGCCCGTGCAGTTGCTGATCGCCCTTGGTCCCGCGCTGGTGATGCTTGGCGACGTGCTTGGCCGCCAGAGCGAACGCCCGGTGATGCTCATCCACCTCATATGGACGGTGGGTTTGGTGGTGCTCGGAGTGGCCGAGTTGCCGTTCGTGGCGCGTATGGCGCAGGGCGTGGGCGACTTGATGGTAGGTAGCGGGCAGTACAAGCGGTCGGTGCTGGCGTACCTGGAGCTACAGGCCCCTAGAGCCGTGCTGGTCTTCCTGGCGGCGGCAGTGGTGGGGGCTGGTATGCCTGCCCTTATAGCACAGGGCCTCTGGTTAGTGGGCATCGTGCTGACGACGGTACTGGTCACCCGCTACGTGCAGAAGCTGTATTACCTGCCGATGACACCCGCGCTGCTGGCGACGGTGGCGACACTCATCTACCAGGCGTCGTTGCTGGCGCTGTACGTGGCGGTGAGATGAGTCTGAAACGTGAAACGTGAAACGTGATGGGGTAAGGGATCGAGTGGTTGCTCGGTCCCTTTTTGTTTGTAGTGGTGCAGGTGTTGCTTTACAATGCCTGTGGTGCTTAAAGTTCATCACGTTTCACGTTTCACGTTTCAGAACCACGTTTCAGGAGTCAGCGACAATGTACGTTATCGGCACGGCGGGGCACGTGGACCACGGGAAGTCTACTCTTGTGAAGGCGCTTACGGGGATCGACCCGGACCGCTTGCAGGAGGAGAAGGCGCGGGAGATGACGATTGACCTGGGGTTCGCTTGGCTGACGCTGCCTTCGGGGCGCGAAGTGTCGGTGGTGGACGTGCCGGGGCACGAGCGGTTCATCAAGAACATGCTGGCGGGGGCGGGCGGGCTGGACGCGGCCCTGCTGGTGATTGCCGCCGACGAGGGGCCGATGCCGCAGACGGAGGAGCACCTGGCGATATTGCACCTGCTGGGGGTGCGCCGGGGCATCGCGGTGCTGACCAAGCGCGACATGGTGGACGACGAGTGGCTGGCGCTGGTGGAGGAGGAGGTGCGCGAGCGGCTGAAGGGCACGACGTTGGAGGGCGCGCCTATCCTGGCGGTGTCGGCTAAGACAGGAGAGGGGCTGGACGAACTGAAGTTGGAGATGGACCGCCTGTTGGAGCAGACGGAGCCGAGGGCGGACAAGGGGCGTCCCAGGCTGCCGGTGGACCGGGTTTTTACGATAGCGGGCTTTGGGACGGTGGTGACGGGCACGCTGACGGATGGCAGGTTCAAGGTGGGGCAGGAGGTAGAGGTCGTGCCGGGTGGGCTGCGGAGCCGTATCAGGGGGTTGCAGAGCCACAAGCACAAGGTGGATAGCATAGGGCCGGGGAACAGGGTGGCGGTAAACCTGGTGGGCGTGGAGGTGGACGACCTGGCACGGGGCATGGTGGTGATGCTGCCGGGGACGCTGGAACCAACCACGCGGGTGGACGTACACCTCGAACTGCTGCCCGACTCGCCAGTGACGCTTGAGCAGAACAGCAGCCTCGATTTCTTCACAGGGGCTTCTGAGACCCCTGCGCAGGCTACCCTACTGGACGCCGACAGGTTGGAGCCGGGGCAGAGCGGGCTGGTGCAATTGCGGCTGCGAGAGCCTGTGGCCCTTGCCAAGGGCGACCGCTACATCTTGCGCCGTCCATCCCCCAGCCTCACGATAGGCGGTGGCGAGGTGATAGACCCGCACCCCAGGCGGCACAAGCGATTCAGCGAGGAGACGTTGCAGACGCTACGCACGTTGCAGCAGGGCACGCCTGAGGAGTTGCTGCTGGAGGCGCTTGGTAACACCGCGCAGGAGGTGAAGGTGGTGGTGGAGAAGTCGGGCGTGTCTGGGAGCGCGGCGTCGGAAGCCCTTGCAATGTTGCTCGATAGCGGGCAAATACTTCAATTGAGTCCTCAGCCCTCACAGGTCGTCATGTCCGCGCCCGCGTGGGAGGCGTTGATGAAGCGCGTGGTGACGTTGCTGGGGCACCACCACCATCACCAGCCGTTGCGGAGGGGGATGAGCAAGGAGGAATTGCGCAGCCGTCTCGCCAGGGAGGTGGCAGCAAAGGCCTTTCCGCACGTCATGGGGCTGGGGGTTAGCCGGGGGGTGATAGCGGAGGACGCCACGACGTACCGCCTGCCCGATTTCGAGCCGACGTTCAGCCAGCAGCAGAAGAAGCAGGTGGCGCAGTTCATGGCGTTGCACGAGTCAAGCCCATACTCGCCGCCCGCGCCTTTGGAGGTCGGGTTGGACCAGGAGGTGGTGGCGGCGCTGGTGGAGAGCGGGGAGCTTGTTAAGCTGGACGAGAATTTGCTGTACACGCGCCGGGCTTACGAGGAGATGCGCGAGCGGATTCTGCGGACGATTGACGAGCAGGGAGAGATCAACGTAGCGATCATGCGCGACCTGTTCGGTACGACGCGCAAGTACGCGATACCATTTTTGGAGCACCTGGACGAGCAGAAGGTGACGCGGCGGGTGGGGGATGTGCGGGTGAGGTGGTAGGAACTCCCCATTGAGTCGCCATGTGTCGCACCCATCCTATGCTTTTCAAGAGAACTGGTTCAACCAGATTACCTGGTTCTTCAGTTCCTCGTGGGATAACAAGTTGAGCAGACGCAGCAGTCTATGGATCAGAATGTGAATTGGGACTTCTGTAGATACGATAATCCCGTAGTGCGCTCGGTTCGCTTCTAAATACTCTTGGTGCAACCTGATGTAATCACTGATATTGAACGTAAGAACCGCACGCTGTTCATTGCAAGCATAATCGAGTTGCTTCTCGTCAGAGGCTGAAAGCATCATCGCTTCGTGTGAGCTAACGACATCGAAGCCGTATTCACGTAGTTGCTCAGCCAGGCGTTGCGAGAGGTGTTCGTTCAGGTAGATACGCGGCCTATCAGGTAAGGGCATGTTTGTCGTTATACAGAGGGTGGTGCTGCCAGTATTCGTAGCTGTTGCGCCAGCGTGCTGCATCAACTTCTTCGCGATTATCATGGTAGTAGGCCAGGGCGCTGAAGACCTGAGCGGCAGTCAGGTAGTCCCAGTCGAGCAGGATTGCCTCCACCGTCATGCCGACCTTGTAGTAGAAATTGACAAGGTGCCACACGGCAATACGTGTATTCTCGATGATGGCCTCGCCACCGCATACACCTTCTATCTTTATGATGTGCGGATAGGGAGTTGTTTGAGCTTTCCTGTTGTCCATGACGTTTGGCCTCGACTTGCGCAGTCCATGTTCCGAGATATAGCTGTCACAATTATAGCATAGCACTCGTTACGCCTATACGTTGTCGGGAACGGCGTGTGCGTGTGCTATAATGTGCCCCGTTAACCTCTTTGAAGGAGCGTGGCTAGATGGATGAGAACAGTGGCGGGCAGGGCAGCAAGCAGACTGACGAACTAGCGCCGCCGGAGCCGAGGGACTTGAAGTGGGCGCTGGTGCTGGGGTCGTCTTCCGGGTTTGGGGCGGCGACAGCGGCTGCGCTGGCGGAGGAGGCGGGGCTTAGCATCTGCGGGGTGCACTTACGCCGACCGACCGACCAGGACGCCTTCGAAGAGACCAAAGCGCGTATTGAGGCGGCAGGGTGCCGCTACCTCCCCTTCAACATGAACGCGGCCAACCCGGACCGGCGCAAGGAGGCCCTCGACAAGATGGCGGCGGAGATGGGAGGGTCGGGGTTCAGGGTGGTGCTGCACTCGCTGGCGTTTGGGACGCTGAAGCCATATTTTGCCGGGAGGCCGGAGGACGCGATTACGCAGCAGAACATGGACATGACGCTGGATGTCATGGCGCACTCGCTGGTGTACTGGGTGCAGGATTGCGTTTCGCGGGGCATGCTGGGGCGGGGTAGCCGCATCTTTGCTATGACTTCGGCTGGGTCGGTGCGGGTGGTGCCGAATTATGGGGCGGTGTCAGCGGCGAAGGCGGCACTGGAGTCGCACATACGACAGCTTGCCTACGAACTTGCTCCGAGGGGCATTACGGCTAATTCAATCAGGGCGGGCGTGACGGACACCCCGGCTTTGCGCAAGATACCCGGCAACGAGCGGCTGGTGGAAGGTGCGCTGGCCCGCAACCCGTCCGGCAGGTTGACTACGACTCAGGATGTGGCGCAGTTCATTGCTCTGCTGGCGAAGCCTGGGCCTGGCGCGGACTGGTTGACGGGCAACGTGCTGGGCGTGGATGGCGGTGAAGAAGTTTCCGGCTGAGTCGTTAGCGTTATGGCAGAGGCTTAACCGCAAAGGCGCAAAGAGCGCAAAGGTAGCGCGAGGTTGAGATTGTTTGGGATGGGAGCGGTCTGGTCGCGTTGTCGTGGCCGGGCCGCTTTGTTTAGGCGTGAAACGTGATGTGGCTTGTGGTCTTTAGTACGTGATTGAGACCTTGTTGGAGCCTTAGAACCCTATTCCCCTTTGTCATTCTGAGCGCAGCAAAAAATCTCGTCCTCTATGCAAGATGTTCCCCCAAGGAAAGGGGCAACTTGGGTGCTGAGGGATGAGATTCTTCGCTGCGCTCTGAATGACAAGGTCGGGGTATGGTCGTGTAATTGACGCAGCTTCATGTTCAAGCACCAACAATAGCGAGCCGCATCACGTTTCACGTTTCACGTTTTAGACTAGCCCAGCGTGGGGCTGCCTTCGCTTACTGGGACGCCCATGATGTTGTAGCCTTTGTCTACGTAGAGCACGGTGCCGGTGATGCCGCTTGCGAGGGGGCTGCATAGGAAGGCCGCGGTCGCGCCTACTTCGGGAGCGGTTGTGGATTCGGGGATAGGGGAGTTGGCGGCGGCGTAGTCCACCATCTTTTCGATGCCGCCGACAGCGCGGGCCGCCCGAGAAGCAAGGGGGCCTGCCGAGATGCAGTTGACACGGACGCCGAATTGCCGGCCCGCTTCGTACGCTAGGGTGCGGGTGTCGCTTTCGAGGGCTGCCTTGGCCGAGGACATGCCGCCGCCGTAGCCGGGGATGACTCGCTGGGCTGCCAGGTATGTGAGGGAGAGGAACGCCCCAGCGGGACGCATGAGGGGGCCGAGGCGCTGGACCAGCGATACGTTGGAGTAGGCGCTGACGCTTACGGCGGTGAGGTAGCCTTGCCTGCTGGTCTCCAGGAGCGGCTTCTTGACCTCCGGACCGTTGGCAAGGGAATGTATCACGATGTCCAGGGGTTTCTCCCCGAAGTCCTGTGTCAGGCGCTCGGCTACCCCGGAGACGGTGTAGTCGCCTAGGTCCTGGTATCGCTTGTTCTCAAGCACGTCGGCGGGCACGCTGTCCATCGTGTCGAATGCGGCGTCCAGGGGGTAAATGGCCTCAAATTCCAATTGGCCCCCGTTGCTTAGGCGCATCGACTCCTCCATTGAGCCGCGCTCGATCAGCTTGCGGAAGATGGATAGGGCGGGCGGCCAGGTGCCCAGCACAACAGTGGCCCCGGCCTCGGCCAGAGTCTTGGCAATCGCGAATCCATACCCGGCGTCGTCGGCCACGCCCGCCACGAAAGCCCGGCGGCCGGTCAAATCTATGTTCAGCACGCTTGCTCCTCACATCGGCGTTATTGCCGCTGTTCGCGGCGTAGGCAGCATACCACTACTGGGTTGGCATGGCAAGGCAGACCCTTGTTCCTAAAGCAATGAAGCCATTTCCTGTACTGCGATGTCTGCACCCAAAGCCTCTCCCTTTGTCGTTCCGAACGCAGTGAGAAGAAGCCATATTATTAATAACAGCCCCGAGTATTGGCGACACAGTGCCGACTTTGTCATTTCGAACGGAGTGAGAAATCTCGTCCTTTACAGGTATGTTTCGTCTTACTTATGGGACTCTGTTGCTGAAGGAAAGATGGTATTTGGGTGGTGAGGGACGAGATTTCTCACTCCGTTCGAAATGACAAGGTAGGGGCTTTGAGTGCTCATTTCCTCATTCCTATTTGTGAGACGGTCCCGAATGAGGTGATAGTCCTTACCTGTTGCAATAGTGAAGGTAGGTAAGGCAGGGCCACTGATGTTATTAAATGCAGCAGCATCGCTACCAACCTGATTCCGAGCGCTGTGAGGAATGACAGAGGGGCGGTTGGGTGCTGTTGGTTGGGGCATGCTGGGTCCGGTTGGCGGGAGCAAGAGCATTGATGTTGAGCAGGAACGTACTTCTGGAAAGTACCTGTTGTAGTACTATTCAATACCTGTAGTACTAAAGTACTATCGGCTGCTACGGTATTGGTGCCGAATCGGCTTGCTATTGGGTCTTTAGGCTGGGTATACTTCCCTACTCAAACCCATAGCCAACCCAGACAGATAATCGGAGCGTACTACCTTCGTTCTTAAGCGTCCTGTAAAGTACTCACTTTCATTAGGGCTTTGCCGATTATCTGGCCGGGCGGGCTATGGTTTTTGTTTGTTCGCGGTGTTCGCAAAGCGCCGTGGCAACGGGTGGATCGAAGAAGATTCAGTAAATGGAAAAAGGAGCTATGCGAATGTTATCTAAGAAACGGTCGTTGTCCTTCTTTATAGTAGCCCTCATGGTGGCCCTGGCCGCCCAGCTTGGCGGGCAAATCGGGGTGGCCCCGGCGGGCACCGCCAGCAACGCTAACACGGCAGCCAGCGCAGGCGAGAACACTCCGCGCCTGGCCTCTACGAATTACCAGGCGCAGGATAACGGCAAGGCTGCCGACCCCGCCCACAAGCCGTTTGAGACCGGACGCTCGGCCAAGAACGACGTTTCCAGGCCGCTACGCGACGTGCCCGCGGGCGAGGCCCCGCAGTGGACCGTGCCGAGAGAGATGCCCGAGCCCAAGGGTGGCGAGAACGCCGCCGACAAAAGCTCGCCCCGGCCCCAGGTAGCAGACCCGGTGGTGCAGAACAAGTTCAGCGGCAACGACTCGCTGGCAGCTTTGGCCGCGCCCTCTCCCGCCAAGAACTTCGCGGGACTCGGCAACCGCAACGGCGTGTATCCGCCCGACCCGAGTGGCGACGTTGGCCCCAACCACTACGTGCAGATGGTGAATAGCTCGATCCAGATATTCGACAAGAACGGCAACACCCTGTACGGCCCGACCAACATCAACACCATCTGGAGCGGCTTCGGCGGCGCTTGCCAGACCCGCAACGACGGCGACCCCGTGGTGCTCTACGACCAGCTTGCCGACCGCTGGCTGGTGAGCCAGTTTACCTCGGCCAACCCCTACGGCGAGTGCATCGCCATCTCGCAGACGGGCGACCCGACGGGGGCCTGGTACCGCTACTTCTTCCAGTTCAGCACGACCGTTTTCTACGACTATCCTCACCTCGGTGTGTGGCCCGATGGCTACTACATGGGCGCCAACCGCTTCACGTCGCTGTATCAAGGCCCGGCCGCGGTGGTGTTCGACCGCGCCAAGATGCTCCTGGGCCAGCCTGCCACATACCAGGCGTTCAACGTGAGCAACACGTACGGCACCCTCCTGCCCTCGGACCTCGACGGCCCAACGCTGCCCCCGGCGGGTGCGCCCAACGTGTTCGCGGCCAAGGCCAACAACGCGCTGCAACTGTGGAAGTTCAAGGTGAACTGGACCACGCCTTCTAGCTCGACCTTTACGGGACCTACCACGCTGACGACGGCCGCCTTCAACAACCTGTGCACCAGCAGCAGATCGTGCGTACCGCAGCCGGGCACGACGGTGAGGCTGGACGGCATAGGCGACAGGCTGATGTTCAGGCTGGCCTACCGCAACCTGGGCACGCATGAGGCCCTGGTAGCCACACATAGCGTGAACGCCTTGAGCAGCGGCACCCAGGCGGGGGTGCGCTGGTACGAAATCCGCAACCCCGCTGGTACGCCGAGCATCTTCCAGCAGGGCACCTACGCGCCCGACGCGACCCACCGCTGGATGTCTAGCATCGCTATGGACGGCTCCGGCAACATCGCAATGGTGTACAGCGCCTCTAGCAGCAGCGTCTATCCCAGCATAAGGTACACGGGCCGCCTGGCCGGTGATGCGCTGGGGCAGATGCCGCAGGGTGAGAATACCCTCATCGCGGGTAGCGGCGCGCAGACAGGCACGGCGAGCCGCTGGGGCGACTACGCTCAGATGGCGGTTGACCCCACCGACGATTGCACCTTCTGGATGACGCACGAGTATATGCCGACAACCGGCTCGGCTTCGTGGGCCACCCGCATAGGCGCGTTCAAGTTCGACGCTTGCGGTGGCGGCACGCCTCCCCCGACGGCGACGAACACCCCCGTGGTGCCGCCGACCAACACGCCTGTGGTCCAGCCTACGGCTACCCCCGTGGTTGTGGCTTGCAGCGAAAAGCTGACCAACGGCGGCTTCGAGAGCGGCACGACCCCCTGGGTGCAGACTTCGAGCGGCGGCTACCAGATCATCGCCAACACTCGCCCTCGCACCGGCACCATGAGCGCGTTTATGGCCGGTTACAACCGCGCCAACGACACGATCTACCAGCAGGTGACGATACCTTCGACCGCCACTTCGGCCACGCTGAGCTACTACTGGAACATGGCGACCCAGGAGGTCGGTGCTACCAAGTACGACTACCTGTACGCACGGGTGCAGAACAGCAGCGGGACTAACCTGGCGACGCTCGAGACTCGCAGCAACGCCGACGTGCAGAACACCTGGACCAAGTCTACCTTCAACCTGCTGGCTTACAAGGGGCAGACGGTGCGCGTCCACTTCCAGGCGACCACCGACAGCCTATACACTACCTCGTTCTTCGTGGACGATGTTAGCCTGAACACTTGCCCGTAGGCGGACGATGGACGATGGACGATAGACGATAGCGTGATGAGTATTTAGGGCTGATTAGTCTTAGTCAAGAGGGGTCGCATGATATGTGCGGCCCCTCTTTTGTTTGAACGGGAACTTTCGGCGTGACATAATCGTCTGTACATCAAGCGGCGGGTTAGCAGCATGAGAGATACGCAGGCTGCGTGTGACCGATCTACTATCACATTGTAAGAAGGAGACGTATATAATGAACGTAAGTAGGAACCAGTTGAAGGTGTGGAGCACGCTCGCGGGGGTGGCGCTGTTGCTGGCGGCGTTCCTGGTGGTGTGGCTGATGCCCAGGGAAGCAGGTATTAGCTCTGCCGGGACTAACGCGGGCGGGAATGTTAGCAATAGTGGCAGCGTGGCCTCTACGGGGCGTAGTGGGGACACTCAGTTGAACAACGTCAGCGCGCAGGAGGGGCAGGTGGTAGGCACGGGTGTTGGAGTGAGCGACCAGCCGAGGATTTCGGTGCGCGGCAGTGGTGTGGTGTCGGCCAAGCCGGACATGGCGAACTTGCAGGTGGGCGTGTCGATACAGAACGCGTCGCTTGAGACGGCGCAGAGCGAAGCAGCTAGCAAGATGGACGCGCTGATGCAACAACTGCGGGGCGCGGGCATCGAGGAGAAGGACATCAACACCACTCAGTACAACGTCGAGCCGGTGATGGACTACAGGGAGGGCCAGTCGCCCACGGTGACAGGCTTCCGGGTAACCAACATTGTCGAGGTGAAGGTCCGCGACCTGTCGAAGGCGAGCAAGCTGATTGACGACCTGGTGAAGTCGGGCGCGAACACGCTCTACGGCCTGAGCTTCGGCTTTTCGGACCCGTCGGCGGTGATGAAGCAGGCCCGCGAGGCAGCGGTGAAGGACGCCCGCGAGAAGGCGGAGCAGCTTGCTGGTTTGAACGGCGTGACGCTCGGCTCGGTGCTGGTGGTGGACGATGGAGGCTCTAACGTGCCAGGTCCGGTGATGGAGGCGAGGGCATCTAACGCGATGGCCCAGGACGCCGCGCTGCCGCCCATCAACCCCGGCCAGCAGGAGGTCAGGGTCGAGGTTAGTGTGGTGTATGGGATAAAGTGACGAGTGACGAGTGACGAGTGACGAGTGACGAGTGATAAGTAACGCGTAACTCGTAAAGGTGCAGAAAGCAACAAAGCGGCTCACAGGGTACAAAGTCCCTGGAGCCGCTTTACGTGTTACTTGTTACGTGTTACTCATATCGTAATGCTTCGGCGGGGTAGACCTGGGAGGCTTGGCGGGCGGGTAGGATGGTGGTGATCAGGGAGGCTATGTAGGACAGCACGATTATGCCCGCTATTTGCAGCCAGGGTACGTCGAAGACGATTTGGGGTGTGTCCTTGCGGGCGAACTCCACGAAGTTGTAGGAGAGTATGAGGCCGAGCACCACGCCTATCAGGATGCCTAGCATCGAGATGAAGGAGGATTCTAGCAGGAAGGAGGCAGCGACCATGCGGCGCTGGTAGCCTATGGCCCGTAGCACGCCTATCTGCTGCCGCCGCTCGACCACCGCGCGGGTGCTGATTACGCCCAGGGCGGCGATGCCCACGAACAGGCCGAGCGTCATGAAGCCTTGCAGGAGGCCGTTGAGGCCGGTGCTTACCGCCTGGGTCTCTTTGAGGTCATCGGAGATGACCACCGGCTCCATGCCGTTCTCAAGGAAGGCCGAGCCGAGCGCCCGCCGCAGGGTACGGGGGTCCTCGCCGGGCTTGACGCGGAAGAAGTAGGTCGTGGTGGGTACGGGTATGGGTGAGGCTTGCTGTAACATCTCGTTGGAGGCGTACAGGCCGGTGTAGAAGTTGGAGAGGCGGCTCAGGACGCCGATGACCTTCAGCTTGATGGGTGGGGCGTTGGGCGCGTTGGGCAGCCTGGCTTCGATCTCTATCGGCTTGTCCATACTCGCATCGGACAGCTTTATGCCTGTAATGTAGAAGAAGCCACCGCCGGCGATGCCCCCGCCCTGGAAGCCGCCCGACTGCTCGGCTATCTCCCCGAACTGCACTGGGACGGCGTCAATCACGGCAAGGGTGGGGTCGTTGGCTATGGCGTCCCACACGGCCTGGTCGTTCGGATAGTCCTTGAGGCGCAGTTGGAGGGGGAACTGGTTGGTCTGGAGGTAGTCGTCGTCCGCCAGTCGCACGTTGTAGTAGCTCCAGCCCTCGGCGGCTCCGGGGTTGGCCTTTAGCTCCTCCTCGGTGGGAGGGGTGGCGGGCGGTTTGCGGCCCGGCTGGCGAAGCTGGAAGGGGAGGGCAGTCTGGCCGCCTATCGCCTCGAACTTGCCATTGAGGGTGGGGTCGGCGGCGATGATGGCGTTGATGTCCGCGATAGGGTTGGCGTAAGAGACTGTGGCCTCTATCTGGTAGCCACCGGACACTTCGGGCTTGTTGGGGCCTACTTGCTGGTTCAGGTTGGTGAGCACCGACATCATAATCAGCACGAACAGGATGAGGGCGAACATGGCTATCGTCATGCCCGTGCGGTAGATGGACGCCATGGGGTAGGCCACGGCGGTCTTGAGGACCGGGCGCATGCGGCCCACGCGGCCAAGCACGGCGCTCATGATGCCTAGCAGGATGTCGGAGTTGTACATCACCACCCATACCGCGCCTACCACCATCATGATGCCGCTCACGAAGAAGTTCTCGATGCCCAGGTTGAACTCGGGCAGGCCGAACCAGTCGTGCAGGGCGTCGATGGGGAGCGCCCAGTAGACCAGGAGGGCGAACCCGGCGATTGTGAAGGCGATGCGGTCTCGGCGGGTGGGGCGTACCTTGCGTCGGTTGAGGAACCAGCGGATGGTGAAGCCTAACGCGATGATGGCGAGCGAAGCGCCGGTGTGGAAGAGGAAGCCACTGACGCCCACCCAGCCCGCCGCGAGCATGAGCAGTCCGATCACGGCCAGGACAGGGCCACTGACGATCATTGACCAGACGGCCCCGATAATCCCACCCAGCGCGGCACCGAAGCGTCCTTCAGCCATCACGTCGAAAGCGTCGAGGAAACGCTGGCCCAGCTTTCTTTCGGCTTTGACAGGCTCGGGGATGTTGCGTATGGCCGATACGATGTTGAGACTGGATACGCGGGCCGCCGAGATTGCCACCGTGAGGAAGGTGATGAGCATGCCGAGGCAGTAGGCGACGATGAGCGAGCGGACTTCGACGTGGGGCGTGAGGCTGAAGCCGTAGGTGCCGAGGAGCGAGGAGATGATGCCCACCATAGCGAAACCGATGCCTACGCCCAGGGCAGCACCCACGGCGGCTGCGGCCAGGTCGTAGGCCATGCCCTCGATTATGAACATGCGGGTGAGGTCGCCACGCTGGATGCCGACCGCGCGGGCCATGCCCATCTCGCTCTTGCGCTCGGCGGCCAGCATGGTGAAGATGAGGATGATGAGCAGGATGCCCGCCGCTATGGAGAAGAGGGCGATGCCGATGAAGACGGTAGTGAAGAAGTTGCCTATCAGGTTGGCGGTGTCGAGCGCGCCTTTCTTGACTTCCGAGACTTCGTAGGTCTCGTCCAGCATGCCTTCCAGCTTCTTTGCCACCTCTTCGCTGTACTTGACGGCGTCGAGCGGGCCGCCTTTGAGGGAAAGCTGGACGGCGGTTAGTTGACCGGGGGCGTTGAACATCGTCTGTGCCTGGTCAAGGGTGACGAAGGTGTTGGGAAACCGGGTGCTGGGCGAGGTGTTGACGATGATGTCGCGCACGGTCATCTCGTAGGACTTGCCCTGGATGACGTAGCGCACCGAGTCGCCCACTTTGCCGTTGAGCTTATCGGCGGCTGCTTTGTCGAGCAGCACTTCATCGTCCTTGAGGGAGGCTACGTCGAAGGGCTGGCCGGCTGTGGTGTTGAGGGCACCCATCGTCTGGCCCAGTTCGGGCGTGATGCCCTGGACGAAGGTCTGGCCGGAGCCTTGATTGGTGGTGGTGTCGATGATGGGGCCAATTTGCTGGAAGGCGGGGGACCAACCGTCCACGCGGTCGTCTGTGCCCCATTGGGCTTTCAGGTCGTTAAGCAGGGCGGCGTCGAAGGTGGGCACGGGGCGGTTGAAGTCTGGCGGGCCGCTGAAGTTGACGGCCTGCGGGTTCGACTTGACCACTTCGATGTCGGTGCCGCCGAGGCCGCCGGTGAAGGCCACGCGCATAGAGTAGGTCATGGTGTCGCCCGTGCCGAACGCGGCGGTGATGAGCATGGTGGCGAGCATGAGGCCGAATACGATGAGCATGGTCTGGGCGCGGCGGCGCGGCACGTTGCGCAAGGCCAGCTTGGCGATGATCGGCTTGCGCCAGGCTAAGAAGGCCACGATTGCTAGCACGAAGATGCTCAGGCTCAATACGATGAGCATGATGGTGTCCATTGATACGCCGAATAGTGTTTCCATTGTGTTCTCCATTTGAGAATTGGGATTTCGGAATGCGGATTTAGTAGGTATCCATCAAATCCGAAATCCGAAAATCCCAATTCTCAAATCTAGCTTATTGCTTCGAGGGCTTCTTCTATGCTGGCGGGTTCGGAGAGGCCGTAGTCGGTGATGTTGCCGTCGCGCATGCGGATGATGCGGTCGGCGCGAGCGCCTACTTCGGGGGAGTGGGTGACGATTACAAAGGTCTTGCCCTGCTCCTTGTTGAGGCGGACGAGGAGGTCCATGATCTCCTGGGAGGTCTCGGAGTCGAGGTCGCCGGTCGGTTCGTCGGCCCAGATGATGGCGGGGTCGTTGGCGAGGGCGCGGGCGATGGTGACGCGCTGCTGCTGGCCGCCTGAAAGCTCGTTGGGCTTGTGGCTGCCGCGGTCGGTGAGGCCGACGAGGGCGAGGGCTTCATTGGCGCGGCGGCGGGCCTCGGCGGGGTTGGTGCCCGACACGAGCATCGGCAGTTCCACGTTTTCTATGGCGGAGAGCACGGGCAGGAGGTTGTAGAACTGGAAGACGAAGCCCATCTTCCTGGCGCGCAGGTCGGTCTTCTGACGGTCGCTCATCTTGTGCAGGGGCACGTTGTCTATGATGATCTCGCCCGTGTCCACGCTGTCGAGGCCGGCGAGGCAGTTGAGCAGGGTGGTCTTGCCGCAGCCGGAGGGGCCCATGATGGCGGCCATTTCGCCGCGCCTGATTTGCAGATCGAGGCCGCGCAGGGCGTGCACCTGGACAGTGCCGGTGTCGTATCTTTTCTGGACGTTGCGGGCTTCCACGATGATGTCACTCGCGCCCGGTTGCGGTACTCTGCCGCTCATTTTGCATCTCCTTGCGCCCCGCGTTCATAGTGCGAACGGGGACTTCTGTGTTTCCGTCGTTGTGAAATCTTCCTGGATTCTTTACGTGAGACTATGTTAAATGTTGCAACTGATTTTTGGCCTGCAAACCACAATGTTAGCTGATTATGGTTGCATAGGGATGGGCCGTTGGCCCTAACATGTACGGGCCTGATAGCCTGGACGATTACGGGCTTCCTCGCCATGTATATTGTACACGTTCGGTATCGTGTTTGTGCGGCAAGGGTGTGTCAAAGCGGTGGGGTTGTAGGCCGGGGAGTGTGTCCGAAGCTGGGAGTGAAGTGGGATTAGGTAAGTGGGGGCTTTGGGTAGAAGCTGTCACATAAATGGTAGGGCCGGATATGGGCAACAGAGTCTCCTCCTGTCATTCTGAGCGCAGCGAAGAATCTCGTCCTGTACCGGGATGTTTCCCTTTTCTTGTGTGGGAGTGTGGCTGAAGGAAAGGTGAGACTTGAGTGGTGAGGGACGAGATTCTTCGCTACGCTCAGAATGACAAAGAGGGGGTTGGTCAGTGTAGTTCAACGGCCTAACTACCCACCTGATTCTGAGCGCAGCGAAGAATGACAAGGGGGGGTTTGGGTGCTCTTCTGAGGCTGAGGGGTTTATGAGATGGCTTCTAGTAAGCAGAGTGTTGTGAGATTGTTATAGGCGGGGTGAGGGAGATGCGAGGGAAGCAGAGCGTTGAGATGTCGTTGGTGAGGGAGATAAAGGGGTTGAGGGCGTCGTTGCGGTTGGCTCGGAAGCAGATGAAGGAGGAGGAAGACCTGGTGAAGATTGGGCCGGTGGTGGCGCGGCTGACCGATTCGGTGGGGCGGGCGCTGGTCGTCCAGAGCAAGCTGGCGGCTGGGGATGGCACGAGCGCGCTGCAATCGGAGGCCGAGCGGGTGTTGCGGGAACTGGGGCTGGGGGAGGAGTGAATTACTAATTAGTAATTCTTAATTGTTAATTCTTAATTATGAGTTGTGGGGTGTGGATGGTGAGGTTGGGCGGGTGGGATAGGGGCGCGGGCACTGTGTGGGGTGCTCGTGCTGTTGGGCGATGGGAGAAGAGGATGGTAGTTAGAGTGTTGAGGCGGGAAGTGGGGGATGGGGTGGCGGGGGCTGTTGTGGACGAGCGGCCGAGGTCGGTGTACGAGGTGGTGACGCGGCGGATGCTGGAGGAGTTGAAGCGGGAGGTGGGGGAGGTGAAGGGTAGGGTGAACACGCTGCTGTGGATGGTGGCGGGGGCTATCGTGCTGGACGTGGTGGTGCGGCTGACCAGGTGAGGGGATAATGTGTTTGACGTATTGACATATATTGCACTTATGGGCTATAAGTTGTGCTAGTGCCGCTTGGCCCGTCCCTCCTGTTTGCCTGGACGTATGGGCTGTTTGTCTGCTGTGTAAAATAGCAGGGGCTTGTGGCGGCGGCTATAGAATGCTCGGGTGCGACACGTGGAATGCAGTCACATCGAGGTGTGTGTTACACGGGAGCAGGGGGTAACGGGTCTGGCTATGGCCGATGGAATCGAGGAATCTGTGACTTTTACAATGCTCGTCGCTGATGATGAGCGAGATATTGCCGATCTCGTGGGCTTCGGGGCGCGAATCAACTGGCCTGATTGCCGGGTGGTTGTGGCCTGCAATGGGGCCGAGGCACTGGCTTTGTTCGAGCGTGAGCGGCCGGACCTGGTGGTGCTCGATATCATGATGCCGCCACCGGATGGTATTGAGGTGTGCAGGCGTATACGCGAGACCTCGCAGGTGCCTATCCTGATGCTGACGGCCCGCGACTCTACGGCGGACAAGATACGGGCGCTTGACATGGGGGCGGACGATTACCTGACCAAGCCGTTCGAGAACCTGGAACTGCTAGCCAGGCTGAACGCGCTCACCAGGCGCGCCCGGTTGCAGCCGGAAGCGGTGGAGACGCAAGAGGTGGTCCAGAGCCAGCCGCGAGAGTCGGACCTGGTGTTTGGCGAGTTGGAGATCAACCCGGCGAACAGGGAAGTGCACCTCCAGGGCGAGTTCGTGCCCCTTACGTCGACGGAGTACCGGCTGCTGGAGGAACTGGCGCGGAACGCGGGCAGGGTGCTGACACACCAGACGCTGCTGGAGCGGGTGTGGGGGCCGGAGTACGTGGGCGAGGACCACTATCTGAAGGTGTTCGTGCGCCGCCTCCGCCGGAAACTTGCGGACGACGCCGACCACCCCCGGTTTATTCAGACGGAGTGGGGAATAGGGTATCGCTTCGTGCCTGCTTCCAGGTCGTAGCCACATTAGACGCTAAACGCCCAGACGCCCAGACGCCAAGGACGCCAAGAGCGCGCCAAGATAATCACGGTTAGAAGTTTAGAAAAGGACCACAGTGCAACATCATGTACTGTGGTCCTTATGCTTTGAAAACCTTTCCTGAACCTTGGCGCGCTCTTGGCGTCTTGGCGGTGTCGCGTTCCTCCTCATTAGCGGCTGTTTACCTTTACAAGCGGCAATTGACAATTATTCACCAGCGGCAGTAGCACTATTCACTAATGCTTATGGGAATGGCAAGGTGGGTCCGGTAAACTAACCGTGGAGTGAGGACCTTTGTGGTAAGGCTCTTTGCTCATACCTTCACAGCCTGATATACCGGGCCGCAGATGGCCTGTTGAGGAGCGTACGCGTTCCTCCCTAACTTTGGTAACTCTGCCCGGCACGCTCTGTTGCGCGTACGAACACCCCCCCGTTCAAGTACGTGCATCGATCGCGCCGGGTAGCAGTTATTTTGCCGGGGCATTACCGGGCCACGGCAAAATAGTGACGAGCAACGAGGCTTGTCGCGGACTTTATGCCGGTATAGACCGGTTGTGCGGCGGCGCACGCGCATGCCAGTACAACTGGGTTTTGACTGCCGGGGACCGCATGAGGGCGGGAAGCACCAGGGCTTGCCCTCTGTCCATGACACCTTGCGCAATGGAGCGTTAAGGGAGCGTGGACGTAGGGCAGGCGTAGCTTCCAGGCTGCGGTCCAGGCGCTCAGGGTTTTGGGAAGGGCCGGAAATCTACCAATCGACCAACCCTCCGGTCTTTCTTTCCAGGGTAGTAGCAATGGGAGGAGCATGAGATGAAGAAGATGAACGCAGCAGATGAGAACGGTGGCGGTGGCAGCCGCAGGCGTGGCTTCGCCGCGATGAAGCCGGAGCAGCAGCGCGAGATCGCTCGCAAGGGCGGCCAGACCGTTAGCAGCAACCGCGATTATATGGCCGAGATAGGCCGCAAGGGCGGTATCGCTTCGCACGGTGGTGGCAGGCGTGGCTCGTCGGCACGCGGCGCAGAGGGCAACGGTTAGTAGCTGCACGAGCCGTAGAAGTTTATCGTCGGTAGCTGTATGCGTGCTGCCTGACACAACAAGCGATTATTATCCCCATCCCCAGCCAGCACTCGGAGTTTGTTCCGGGTGCTGGCTTTGTATAATGGGGACGATGGACGATGGACGATGGACGATGGACGATGGACGATGGACGATGGACGATGGACGATGGACGATGGACGATGGGCGATGGACGATAGGAGACGAAAACGCAAAGACGCAGAGGACACAAAGGACGCGCCAAGGTTTAGAAGGTTTGAGTTGTTCGAATAGCTCGTCCATCGTCCATCGTCCATCATGAGGGTTTGAGGTATGCGTGTTATTGTGGTTGGGTGTGGGGTGTCGGGGTTGTCGTGCGGGGTGCGGCTGTTGGAGGCCGGGTACGAGGTGGAGATTTGGGCTAGGGAGTTGCCGCCGCAGACGACTTCTAATGTGGCGGCGGCTATTTGGTACCCGTACAAGGCTTACCCGGTTGAGAGGGTGACGGCCTGGGGGCAGCGGGCGTTTGAGGTGTTCGTGGAGCTTGCGGGGGTTGAGGGTACGGGGGTGTCGGTGGCGACCGGGTACGAGGTGTTTCGTGGGGAGGTAGGCGATCCGTGGTGGCTTTCGTGCGTGCGGTCTTTCCGGCGGGCCACTCAGGGGGAACTGCCACGGGGGCGGCGTGACGGCTACGTGTTCGAGACGCCGGTGATTGAGATGTCTATTTACCTTGAGTACCTGATGGGGCGGTTCCGCGAGTTGGGCGGCGCGATTGTGGTGCGGGAAGTGGGCACGTTGGAGGAGGCGTCTGCGGAGAGCGGCGTGGTGGTGAACTGTGCCGGGTTGGGAGCGCGGGAGTTGGTGGGCGATGAGTCGCTCTTTCCGATAAGGGGTCAGATAGTGCGGGTGGAGCCTTTGTCCACACGCGAGTTCTTGTTGGACGAGGACGAGGAGCACGGCGACAGTGTGGGCACGTTAGAGGTTGAAGCGGGAGGGGAAGCGGATGTCAAGGACGACCTGCACGGGGTGACGTATGTAGTGCCGCGCTCGAACGATTGCGTGCTGGGTGGCACGGCGCAGGTGGGCGACTGGTCGCTGGAGCCGGACATGGATACGGCGCAGGAGATTATGGAGAGGTGCGCCCGGTTTGTGCCGGAGGTGCGGGAGAAGAGGGTACTGGGGCACGTGGTGGGGCTGAGGCCGGGGCGGCATGCAATAAGGTTGGAGGCGGAGGCGATGGGGGATGGGCGGGTGGTGGTGCACAACTACGGGCATGGAGGGTCGGGTGTGACGCTGTCGTGGGGGTGTGCGGAAGATGTGGTGGCTTTGGTGAGGACGCACGCGGGTAGCTGAGTTTGGTGGCTGTCACTGGGGAAATGCCTTTTGGTCCGTCCCTTGCTTTTGCAACCACTAGTGCATGGAAATGCGGCGGAAATTTTACCTTATCGAGAGCCGGAGTATTGCGTGCAATGAAGGACGCCGGGCAGAAGCAGGTTGTAAAGGGTACGCGGCCCCTTACCCCGGAGGAGCACAGGCGCAAGGAGCTAATCCTCACGCAGCCGGAGCCTACGAAGATGCAGGAGAGCGCTTCGGCCACGGTGCTGAAGCAGGGCAGCATATTTCTGCTGACGTCGGAGAGCGGTGACGTGCCGTGGGAGTTGCCGCACGCCTTTGGGCTGTTCTACCAGGACTGCCGGTTCCTGGACGGTTATTCGCTGGAGGTGAACGGGCTGCCGCTCACGGTGCTTTCCTGCATAGACGACCAGGGGCTTGAGACTTATCACGACCTGGCGAACCCGGAGTTGCCCCCAGCGAACGGCAGCGCGGGCATCCCCAAGAATACGGTTGGCGTGCGGCGCGAGCGGTACTTGCAGCGGGGCAGGTTGTTCGAGCATTTGACGTTGCATAATTACGATCTGCGCGCTGCAAAGTTGGAAATCAGGCTGCGGTTTCGGGCGGAGTTTGAAGACCTGTTCGTGCTCAAGGGGTTCATTGACGAGCCGCAGGGAGAGGTGCTGCCGGTAGAGGTGCGTGGCGGCAACGTGATGGTGATGGGGTACAAGGGCAGCGATGGGCTGTCGAGGGCCACGGCGGTTGCCTTCGCTCCCCCGCCGCACCGCTTGGAGCCGGGCACAGCCACCTACCACTGCGAGCTTGGGCCGGGCGAGCAACAGACTATTACTATCGTCATCACGCCGTTCGAGTGGAAGGACGGCCACATAGACCACCTGCTGTATCCCAGCAGGCCGCCGAGGGTGAGCCGGGAGAATGCGAGGCAATGGCTGGAACGCTCGCAGCGGATTTGGCTGAACGGGTCCACGCAGGTGAGTAGCTCCAACCCGCTGTTCGACGAGGTGATGCGGCGGGCGCTGCTCGATTTGCGCATGTTGCGGACGCGGCTGGACGGGCTGCACTACTTCGCGGCGGGTATCCCCTGGTTCTCCACGCTGTTCGGGCGGGACGCTTCGGTTGTGGCTATCCAAACGATGCCTTACGGGCCGAACATGGCGCGCGAGACGCTGCAACTGCTGGCGCGGTACCAGGCTACGGAGGTGGACGAGTACAGGGACGCCGAGCCGGGCAAGATACTGCACGAGTTCAGGTCGGGGGAGCTGGCGCGGCGGGGGGCGATACCGCAAAGCCCTGCATATTACGGGACTACTGATGCCACGCTGCTGTTCCTGGTGATGATGGCCGAGTACGTCAACTGGTCGGGCGACCTGGAGTTGGCCCGCAAGCTCAAGCCGAACATTGACGCGGCGCTGGGCTGGATAGACAACTACGCGGACCACGACGGCGACGGTTACCTCGATTACGTGGGCACGTACGAAACGGGGCTTATCAACCAGGGCTGGAAGGACGCGGGCAACTCGATCCCGAACGCGGACGGCTCCAACGTGGTGCCCCCGGTAGCGGTGTGTGAGGTGCAGGCGTATTTGTACCGGGCGTGGCGACAGATTGCGGTGGTGCTGAGGGAGCTTGGGGAGCCGGAACGGGCGGACGAGTTGCAGCGTCGGGCCTCGGACCTGCACGAGCGGTTCGACAGGGACTTCTGGTCGGAGGAGCTTGGCTGTTACGTGCTGGCGTTGCAGAAAGGTGGGCGTCCGGCGGAGGTGGTGTCGTCCAACAGCGGGCAGGTGCTGTGGGGCGGCATTGCGAAGCCGGAGCGGGCGGCTCGAGTGGTGGAGCGGCTGATGCAACCCGACATGTTTTCGGGGTGGGGAGTGCGCACGCTGTCGAGCGAGGCGCGGGCCTACAACCCTATCAGCTACCATCTGGGCAGCGTATGGCCACACGACAACGGGCTGATAATAGGGGGGTTCTGCCGCTACGGGTACGACGCCGTGGCCTCGAAGATACTCGACGCGCTGTTCGCCGCCGCCAGCAACTTCCCGGAGTACAGGATGCCGGAGCTTTTCTGCGGTTACCAGCGGCAGAGCGAGCGACAGCCGGTGCGCTACCCGGTGGCTTGCAGCCCGCAGGCGTGGGCGGCGGGAGCGATACCGCACTCGTTGTGGACGTTGCTGGGGTTGCGGGCCAACGCGCTCCATAACACCTTGCGAGTGGTGAGGCCGGTGCTGCCCCTGGGTCTGGATTGGCTGGAGATGAAGGGCGTGCAGGTGGGGGCTTACAGGGTTGATTTGCGGTTCGAGCGGGTGGGGCAGGATGGGGAGGTAAAGGTGGACGCGCAGGTGCGGCAAGGCGATCTGAAGGTGGTGTTGGTGGGTGAAGCGGAGCAGCCGGACGTGTATACGTAGCGCGGGTCTATAGTAGGAGTGTGGTTTTGCGATAGGGCAGGGGATTGTGATATAAGCAATACGGTAGTGAACACTGCCCAGGGAGATGTGGTATTTGGGTGGTGAGGGACGAGATTCTTCGCTGCGCTCAGAATGACAGGGTCTGATTGGGTGGCCGCAGGTCAACAACAACATCCTTACCCACCTGATTCTTCACTGCGTTTAGAATGACAGGATTGGGGCTTGGTTCCTGTAATCCTAGACATTGAGTTTGCGGGGTATGAGGAGAGCAGAGGAGTAATTCATGCGACGTTTGCGACATACGTGCTTGCGGGTTATTTTGTTGGCGTTGATGGTGTTGGGGTTGACTCCTATGACGGGCAGCCGGCTTGTGGTTGCCCAGGAGGCTAGCAATGAATTCGGGGCTGTGAGCGCGGTGGCGCTGGATGCTAGCGGGAATGGGTGGGCATGGGGGACTTCCCCGCCGCAGACGTTCTTCAACGGGTTTCTGCTGCGTATCGAGGGTGGGACGTGGCGTGTGGCTACTTCCTCGGAGGGGAATCGCGATGTGATACCGGTGGGGGCGGAAGCGACCAAGATCGTGTTGACGAGTAAGGGAGACTTCGGCTGGGCGATTGGGGATATTCGCGACCCGGAGACTGACGAGTTCAGCCCGCTCTTGATGCGGTTGCGTACCGGCACCTGGGCACCTGCCCGGCATAGCTTTCCCGCGACCATGCGCCTGCTGGACATCACTATCGCCCCGGATGAGAGCGACGGCTGGATGACGGCGTATGACGATGGACAGGAGCGGTTCAGGCTGCTGAGGTTCCGCAACGGCAGTTGGGACTATGTAGCTCTGCCCGCCAACGGTGGGGCGCTGGAGGCTGTGGCGCTCAGCCCCGATGGTAAGCAAGGTTGGGCTGCGGGGCCGCGTAGCAGCACCACCGACCCGTTGGGCACTCTTGGGGCATACAGGCTGAACAACGGGCAGTGGCAGGTGGTAGACGGTGATTTCTCGGGCGCGCCGATTGCGGCTTCTTCCATCGTGGCCGACAACTCGGGGAATGGCTGGATGATTGGGCGGCTGCTGTTCGATATTGGTATGAGGACTGAGGAGGTGACATACGCCGCCAGGGTTGCTAACCAGGTGCAGTTTACCCCTCGCGACTTGCTGGTGCGGCTGTCGCGTAATTCCGAGCCGAGGGTAGTGGACCTGGATATGCAACAGCCTGGGCCGGTTAATGCGGACGACCCCGACTTCACCCTGCGCGGGCTAACCATAGACGCGGCAGGCCGTGGGTGGCTGGCCGCTTCTTACTACCTCGGCACCCGTGAAGACCCCCCGGTATCTGAGGAACTATACGCGCCGGGACTTTACCGCTTGCAGGGTGACACGGCTACGCTGGTGCCTGTCGCGCAGGCGGGATATAAGGGAGAGGCGAATTTCAGCCCGCTGGTCGTCGCTTCGTCGCGGGAGGGGGCGCATACGTGGCTGGTGGGGTCGGATGGCTATGGTTTCGGGCGGCTTGGGGAGATACGCGAGCCGTGGAGCCACGAGCGGCCCGCCGCGGCCAACCCGCTTTCAGGCGCGGGGCTTTGCTGGGTGGAGGTGGCGTACTGCATGAGGGGTGTGTTCGCGCAGTACTGGCAGCGTGGGGGACTGACCCTGTTTGGGTACCCGATTACGCCCGAAGTGCAGGAGAACATCAGCGGGAAGGTGTACACGGTGCAGTACACGCAGCGGGCGCGGTTCGAGTATCACCCTGAGTTCAGGGGCACGCCTAACGAGGTGCTGCTGGGGCTGCTGGGGAATACGCTGGTGGAGAGCCGTTTGAGCGAGGGGCCGTTCCAGCCGAAGCAGGCTTCCAACGCGCCGGGCAGCCAGTACTTCGCGCAGACGCAGCATAACGTAGCTTCTCCTTTCATCGAGTACTGGCGGGCGAACGGCGGTCTGCCTGTGTACGGGCTGCCGAGGTCGGAGGCGTTCGAGGAGAAGAGCGCCACCGACGGCAAGGTGTACACGGTGCAGTACTTCGAGCGCAACCGTTTTGAGTACCACCCTGAGAACCGGGGCACCAAGTTCGAGATGCTGCTGGGGTTGCTGGGTACGGAGCAGTTCCAAAAGACGTACGGCTATACACCATAGGAACGAAGCACTAGCGCGGTAGATGTAATATAATGCCGCCACGTGGCTTCAACTCAACAAAGTAGTTTTGAACGCAGAGGCAAGCGCGGGCCGTTTAGATACGGTCCGTGCTTCCTCCTGCGTGTCGCGGTCGAGGAGTGGATCGAGCCTGCTAGTAATATGGTTAGCAGATGAAAGGAGCACCAATTTGGCTAAACATAGACGTTTACTGACCGGGGCGGCACTGTTATTGGTGCTGCTGCCCGCGCTGCCTCTCCAGGGCACCACACCGGCACTGGCCGCCGATTTCGTGGACCCGGCGTTCAAGCGGGTGTGGACGCGCACCGACAAGGTGGTGGCAGACGGCATGGTGAAGCGGTCGTTCTACTGGGGGCCGGCCCCCGGCGAGTCGCGGATGGAGCCTTACGCGCAGGGTGTGGGCGGCATGCGGCGGGTGCAGTACTTCGATAAGAGCCGCATGGAGATCAACAACCCAGGCGGAGACAGGAACAACCCCTTCTACGTGACCAACGGCCTGCTCACGGTGGAACTGGTGAGCGGCAAGATGCAGGTCGGCAACGCGGAGTACTCGGACCGCACTCCCGCTAATATTCCGCTGGCTTCGGATAATGATGATGCGAACGCGCCCACTTACGCTTCGTTCGCGCAGTTGGCTAACACGCCGCTGGGTGATCATACGGCGGAGAACCTGACCGGACAGACGGTGAACCAGCGGGTGAACAAGGCGGGGCAGGTCAGCAAGGACGCGGCGTTTGACAAGTACGGGGTGAAGTACGGGTTCTATAACACCGAGACGAAGCACAACATCGCGGGGCATATCTGGGACTTTTTGAACAGCAGCGGCCCCGTAACCAACCCTGACGGCAGGCAGGCTAATGCCAGGCTGTCGGAGCCGTGGTTCTACACCACCGGGTACGCCATCTCGGAGCCTTACTGGGCTAACGTGAAGGTGGCAGGCAAGCAGACAGACGTGCTGGTGCAGCTTTTCGAGAGGCGGGTGGTGACTTACCAGCCCGACGCGCCACAGGGTTTCAAGGTGCAGATGGGCAACATCGGGGCGCACTACTACGATTGGCGCTACAGGTCGGAGGGGCAGCAGG
The DNA here is from genome assembly GCA_030914045.1 of Chloroflexota bacterium. GTDB lineage: Bacteria > Chloroflexota > Chloroflexia > QHBQ01 > JADMIH01 > JADMIH01. The sequence continues at coordinate 43,915 of JALZHG010000029.1, forward strand.
CTAGCGTATTTGCTGAGTACAAGTTGCAGCCTTCTACGGTGATACCCGCGGTGAGGCCGTACACTGTGGCGAAGGGCTTAACGAATGTAGCCAACGTGCGGGACTTCGAGTTATCCCCCGCGGCGATGGCACTGATTGAGCAGAATGCCTTTGTGGCGCAGTTCCCCAGGGAAGAGCAGTACAAGCAGTTCTACCAGCTTTACGAGGACGGCAGGTACGCTTCCAAGCCGATATTCGTGACCACCGACTCGGTGTTACACGTATACCACCTGATGTTCGACAAGCTGTTGCGATCCACCGAGACCAAGTACCTGATCGCGGACCTCAAGTCGCTCAATGCGGCGATGTTGCAGGCGAGCCTGGCGCAGTACGACTCGCTGAGGGGCACGGCTGCCGAGAACGCGGCGAAGCGCAACGTGGGTTACTTCGCGCTGGCCTCGAAGCTGCTAGACCCTAACGTCGCTGTGCCCGCGCTGGTGCAGGCCGAGGTGAACCAGGAACTGGCGCAGATTGACGCCCACCAGGGGCTTGGCGCGTCGTCTGTCTTTGGGATAGGTAACTCCGGGGAGTACCTGGAGGACTTCAGCCAGTACGTGCCACGCGGGCACTACACCCGCAGCGAGGACCTCAAGAGGTACTTCAGGGCGATGATGTGGTACGGGCGCATGACGTTCAGGCTACAGTCGGTGGAAGAGACCAGGTCGGCGCTGCTGGTTACGCAAGCTTTGCAGACGGCGAAGAGCGGTGACAAGACGGCTGCGGCACTGTGGGCCAGAATTTACGAACCAACTTCCTTCTTCGTGGGTGGCTCGGACGACCTGACTTACCTCGATTACGCGCCGCTTATGCAGCAGGCGCTAGGCTCCGATCCCAGGGCCGTGGCAGATAATGCCAAGGTCGCTCAGTTCCAGGAGTTGGCGAAGACGCTGGAAGGTCCGAAGGTCAACTCGATGTTTGTGTACATCACCGAGGACAAAGAGGCCGTGACCAAGGGTCTGCGCATGATGGGGCAGCGGTTCACGCTCGACGCTTACGTGTTCGGGCAGCTTATCTGGCGCAACGTGGGCAATCCCAACGGGAGCGATGCCGAGAAGCGGTGGCTGCCCAAGGGGCTGGACGTGCCGGCGGCTTTCGGGTCGCAGGAGGCGGTGAGCATCCTGGAGGGGCTTGGCGAGACGAAGTACATGAGCTACACCTTGCAGCTTAACAAGGTGCGCGGCGAGATCAACAGCCTGTCGGACTCGCAGTGGACGGAGAACCTGTACTGGTCGTGGCTGTATAGCTTCCGCCCGCTGTTGCAGCCCAAGGCGGCGAACAGCGGCTACCCCAGCTTTATGACCAACTCGACCTGGACGCGCAAGAACCTGAACACGGTGCTTGGTAGCTGGACTGAGTTGAAGCACGACACTATCCTGTACGCCAAGCAGGTGATGGCGGAGATGGGTGGCGGGCCGCCTGAGACGATCAAGGGCTACGTGGAGCCTGAGCCTGAGTTCTACGCCCGCATAGCCGCCTTGATTGGCATGACCCGCGATGGGTTGCTGGCGCGTGGCCTGCTGGAGAAGACGGAGGAAGATGCCTTCCCGCCGACGGAGTACAGCACGCTGACGAACCTGTACAACCTGGCGTTGGACCTCAAGCGGATCAGCGAGAAGGAGCTATCGAACCAGCGGTTGACCGAGGAAGAGTACTCGCT
>JALZHG010000492.1 GCA_030914045.1 Chloroflexota bacterium
GGACCAGCATGGCTACCCCCTTGGAGCTTGCCTCAGACTCGCCGGAAGCCGTCACCGGCACGCCCAGCACGTCCGACAGCATCCCTATCCAACCCGGCACGTTGAGCAGCGCCCCATGCCTACTTTGCTTCCAACTTTCTCAGCTCTTTCTCCGCGAATTGCCTGACCAGCATGTAATTCTCGTCGTCAACTTGCACGCTTGCTTCGATGGCGTTGCCAAAGGCCTCTATGGCCTCAGCCTTTTTGCCCTGCAAGGTATAGACCCTGCCCAGGGCGAAATACCTCATGGACATAATGCCACAAGTCCGCGACGCTTTCGCTATGTCAGCGTTCGCACGATCTAAATCGCCTTCGAGGCCATAGATAGAGCTACGTAACATAAGGGCTAAACCGAAGCACTTGTCCTGGTCCAGGGCAGAGGTCACATCGGCGAGGGCTTTGTCATATTCACCCTGTTCCTAGTAGCTCCACGCGCGGCCTGTATATGCCCATACGTTGTCAGGTGTACTCTTCAAGACCGTCGTAAAGTCTTCTATAGCGAGGTCGTGTTCGTCCTGGTACAGGTAGGACCAGCCCCGTAGATTGCGTGCGTCCGAGTCGTCCGGGTATTCAGCCAGCACCGGGCGCAGGTCGTCCGGGACACGTTCGTATTGGCCCGTCTGCCAGTAAAGGTTGGCCCTGCCGGAGTAGGCAAATACATCTTCCGAGTTTAGCTCAAGGGCTGTATTGAAGTCGCGCAAGGCGGCCTCGTACTCTTTGCGCCCGGAATGGGAGAAGCCCCGCAGACGGTAGGCAGCATAGTGCGTACCGTCAAGTCTGATCCCCTGGGTCAGGTCGGCAATCGCACTTTTGTAGTTACCCAGGTGATAATCAGACAGACCTCGTTCCACATAGCCCTGCGCATCATCAGGCACGAGTGCTATGTACTTGTTGAATTCGTTGATAGCTTTCGCCCAGTCTTCCTTGCTCTCGTAGACCATGCCTCGCTGGAAGTAGGCGGTGGCGTACTCCGCATCAATCTCCAGTACTCTGGCATAGCTCTTGAGGGCCTGGGAATAGTCACCCTTGCACTTGCTGACATCACCCAGACTCAGATGTGCATCGAGGTAATCAGGGTCTAATTCAATAGCTTGTTTGAAATCGGCAATCGCCTTGTCAACACTTGCTGAGCAGTCCCCAGCGTTACTTTTGGCGAAGTAAGCGTGGCCCCTATAGTAGTAAATAGTGGCTGCGTTGCCAGGGTCAATCTCCAGGAGCGTCGTGTAGTCAGCTATCGCAAGATCATACTCGCCGGCATCCTCGTAGAATTCGATGCGACCATGATAAGGGTCAACATAGCTCGGGTCGAGCTTTATGGCCTCCGAGTACAGCTTCAGCGTTTCGTCCCAGTCATCAGCAACCTGAGCTGCTTCATAGTAGTCCTGGGCGGTAACGAGCGCATTGGGCGTGCTCGTAGGGGCAGGCTCGACAAAGCCTGACTGTTCTAGTATGGCCGTGGGCACTGCACTTTCAGCTGCGTCGGCGTATGCCTGAGCAACTATGGTACCATCCAGAGGACTGACCCTATAAGTAGCAAGTGGCTGCGATAAATCCGAAGTATTGGAACTCCAGGTAACTTCCCAGTATGCGCCGGCGTCTTGCGCGGCAACAAACTCCACACGCGGGCTAATTGTCTCAGCCAGGTCTAGCTTACCTGCGTGCTTAGTTGCATCGGGGCGGGTCAAACTGATGGCATCGCGTGGGCTGATATTAGCAGCGGCGAGGCTATCGTTGGTCTGCTGGTGGAGTTTCAGAGTGTCACTATAAGTCTCTCGCCACTCTTCCTCTTCCTCTACATCATCCTCCCCGCTGCCTTCACGAGCATAGCTCCAACTGTCGACCCTGAGAGCGGCCTTGGGAGCATCGTCCGGCATCTGAACGTCAATGTAGTTCAGATCGGCATCCAGGAAGCCAAAGCGCACGCGTAGCACCTCATGTGTGGGCACATAGTCGTACGCAAAGGAATAGTCGTAGGGTTCCGCCGAAATGGAGTAGAGAAGACTATTACTTTGCTCAGGGCTGAGTTGTGCCCTGGCAAAGGTAAGCAATTCTGAGAATGGCACCGAGGGTGGAGATAGAGCTAGAGCGCCCACTGGCAGCGAGTTTGCGGCCGCAACTTCGCCCGCTTCCTGTAAGGCGGCAGGCGTTGTAACGGCTGGTCCGTTCGGTGGTTTACCAGCCAACTGGCAGCCGGACAACACGAAGACACCCAGTAACAGCGCCGCCGCTTGCGACAGACGCGATTGGCCGCTGTTTTGAAGAGAATACCCGGCAATACGTAGCACAACGTCCCCACTCTCTATGAGAAATGACCAAACAGTACTCTTGGAGCACGATAAGCCCCCTGTCAGTATAAGCAGGTACCCACAGCAGCCGAATAGGATTTTCGTCCTGTCGAGAGAGTTATATTCGTCCTAAAGCCGCATACATCGCCTGCTGCCGCTCCATAGCCCGCCTGTAGACCTCGTGGTTCGCCATGTTGGGCCGGTAAGTCTCGGCCA
>JALZHG010000493.1 GCA_030914045.1 Chloroflexota bacterium
TTCGAATAGCCTGTGCCGAAGTCGTCTACGGCAATGCTTACTCCCAAATCTTTTAGTTTCCTCAAGACTTCTACGTTGTGTTCAGCGTCCCCCATCAGCATGCTCTCGGTAATCTCTAGCACCAGGCTGCGTGGAGCCAGCTCCGTTTTCCCGAGGATCGAGGTGAGCTCGCTCAGCAATTCGGCTGGGCGCTGGAGCTGCTTCGCTGAGATGTTCACGCTAATCTTTGGGGGGGGTCGGTCAGTTGTTGCGCTTGCCACTCTGTGGCCTGTTGACAAGCTTCTCCGAGCACCAGGTTACCGATCTGGACTATCAGCCCGCTCTCTTCTGCCGCCGGGAGGAACATCGCGGGAGGGATCGGACCGCGCTCGGGATGCATCCACCGCAACAAGGCTTCCCAGCCCGCGATCCTGCCCGTTGCGAGGTCCAGCTGGGGCTGGTAGTGGACCTCGAACTCTCCCCGTTCCGTCGCTCGCCTGAGATCCGCCTCGAGGTCCAGGCGTTCCAGGGCCGCAATGTTCATAAACGGATCGAACACCGCGTAGGTAGCCTTGCCGCTTGCCTTGGCGCGATACAACGCCACGTCCGCGTTGCGCAAGACGTCGGTGGGTCGCTCGCGACCAGAGGTGCCAAGCGCGATGCCGATGCTTGTGGTGGCGTACACCTCGCGGGATTCGAGGACGAAGGGTTCCGAAAGCGCCTGGGTGATTTGGTCGGCTACTCGCACCGCGTGGCTTGCATCCGTGACGTTTTCCAACAGGATGGTGAACTCGTCCCCGCCGAAGCGTGCGGCGGTGTCCTCGGCCCGCAAACATCTGCGGAGACGTTGCGCAACCGAGACCAGGAATTTGTCGCCTACTTCGTGCCCCAACGAGTCGTTTATGAGCTTGAAGTTGTCCAGGTCTAAGAAGAGCACCGCGGCCGCCTTCTCGCTGCGCTCCGCGCGGATCAGGGCGTGCCCCAGCCGGTTCATGAATAGGGCCCGATTGGGCAGCTCGGTTAAAGGATCGTGAAACGCTTGGTGTTTCAGCCGCTCTTCAAAACTCTTGCGCTCGGTGATGTCTCGGTAGTTGATCACGATGCCGCCAATATTCGGGTCATAGAGTAGGTTCTTGCTGACCGCCTCCACTTGCACCCACCTGCCGTCGGCGTGGCGCAAACGGAAGTCGATCGTGGCCTCGGCGCCGGGACTTCCGATAAGTCCCGAGAAGACCTGGCGTACCCTCTCTGTGTCGTCGGGGTGCATCATAGGCGGCTGGAAGGCGTTGCGGCCGACTCCATGTTCTGGCTTATAGCCGAGAATCCGTTCGACCACAGGGCTAACGTAGGTGGTGACACCATCGGCCCCGACGATCGCAACGACATCCGAAGAATTCTGGACGAGAGCTCGGAAGCGCTCCTCGCTCTCGCGCCTGTGGAGCTCCTCAGTAAGGGCGGCGCTTTCCAAAGCTAACGCGATCTCCCTGCCGAGGGCTTCCAAGGTGGCCTGGCTATCGTCGGAAAGGACCAAATCGGTGAGTACGAGGATCACGCCCCGGAGCTGGGCCTGGACGAGAAGCGGAACCAGGAAGAGCGCTCGCGCGTCAGGGACAGAGCCCAAGGCCCCGAGCCTCGCGCCGTCTTCGATATAGAGACGTTCCGCTTGGACGACACGGCCTTCGAGCAGGCCAGTCCGAACCGCGTCGGGGAACTCGTCGAGATGGATCCGTGCCCCTACCACCTCGCCCGCGTGATCGTCGCTCGCGGCCACGACGGTGACTTCCCCCGGCGAACCCGTGGCGATCCCTACCCAAAAGGTTGACTTGCTGCCTAGTAGATCACGAGTTGCGTCTAGGGCAACTTCGTAGATGCCCTGCTGGTCAGGGGCGGCCACGAGCTCGGCTGCGGTCCTCCTCAGGAGTTTTTCGCGGCCGATAGCCTCCTCGCGGCTACGCATGATGCCCGCCATGCGGACCAATACCAACAAGAACAGCATCGCCGATCCCCCGACGAGCACGGCCACGCCTGTAGTTTCCCCGCGCACCCACTGGAGAGCCAAGAGGCATGGTGCCACGAGGGAGGCCGACGCGAGCAACGCGAGACGCCACCGCGTGAGCCTCGTCTCGGGTTCGAGCACGATTTTATCGGAGAGGTCTGCCATCGAAGGGTGCAGCACGGCAACCCCGGTAAACACGAAAAGGAGCAGTTCCAGGGCGTCGATCGGATTTCCGGTCTTGTAGGTGCTAAAAAGCACTGTTGCGGCGTAGGCAGCGTCGAAAATCAGCAATGATACTATGCCCGTGACTAAAGCATAATAGGCGAACGGACGCTCCCCGCGTACGAGCAGCATCCTTACCACGACCGCGAGCAACACCAAGTCCATCAACGGGTACGACATGGAGACCAGCCGCTGGAACAAAGGGAGCGACTGATCCGTAGCGTATGGCTGCATCATGAAAACCCACGCGAACATGCCCGCGCCCACGGCGACAATTATCGGGTCTACCGTGCTGGCCCGGTCGCGGGCAAGCCTCCGGCTCTGGAACATCAGCAG
>JALZHG010000494.1 GCA_030914045.1 Chloroflexota bacterium
GGCCGATGGTGTTCCAATCTATAAACTCGGTTGCGGCCTCTTCCTGGTGAACGATGCCTAAAGAGATCAGAAGCGCCGCCCCCAGGAGGGCAGCGACTGTCCGATGCACGAGCTCGAAGGCGATCAGCAACAGGATGATGGCGAAAAGGGCTACTGCGAAAGCCTCCTGCATGAATCGCATTGTACAATTGGCCGGAATGCCACGCGTATGCTTGGGGTTCCAACGGAGAAGAACACGGGTCCACCAAATTAGGAGGTGCGCGTGGATCGCGAAGCACCAGGCCGGAAAGACATACTGCTGAAGGAGATTATGCACGAGTGCATCAGCGTAGATCCAGATGCCCCGGTCCGGGATGCCCTGAACGTGATGCTCGAGCACCGCATCCCCGCGGTCCCGGTCATAGACCAGGAAGGACACCTCGAAGGCGTCATAACCGACGCTCTGCTCCTCGACTCTGCGGTTCCGCGATACTTGAAGCTCATGGAGAGCTTCACTTTCGTCTCTGAGAAGTCTGACCAGTGGGTACACTACATGACTCAGGCGGCGGACAAGCCGGTCCGAGAGGTGATGAGCCGCGAGATCTCGCAGATAGACTTGGATCACAGCGAAATCGAGGCTGCCCACAGAATGGTCCACGACGGCGTGCCCAGCGTGGTAGTCACCGAGAACGGCAAGCCGGTCGGTGTCGTGAACCGGCTCGACCTCTACGCCGCCATTGTGGGGCGCGACCAGACGTCGTGAGCCAGGGCCGTGGACCAGAATGCGGGCTTAACCGAGCACTCTTGCACGAGCCAGTCTTCTACGGGGCGGCCGTGTGAACCACAGCCCTGCTGGCGGCCCGCATACCGGCGGTGATGCCGATCAGACCTCGCCATAGAGGCGTTACACATGTCCGTACCTTCTTCAAAACTTCCGGACGAGGTACCCGATGTCCTTGCCGGGTTGCTAGTCCAGGACCTTGGCGCGACCGAGGGAGACCGGCATGAGTAGGAGCATGAGCGGGGTGGGCCCGAACACGATCGTCGCCCCCGACCTGGCCAGTCCGCAGTTCAAGGCGGATCCGTACCCATTCTACGCGCACCTGCGCGCCGAGGCCCCAGTGTGGCGCACGACGCTTCCCGACCGGCGGACTGCCTGGTTGGTGACCCGCTACGAGGACGTGGCCAGCGTGCTCAAGGACGACACCTTCGCCAAGGACAAGCTGAACGCCATGGACCCGGAGCAACGGGCGAAGATGCCGTGGGTCCCGAGCTTCCTCAAGCCGCTCGAACGCAACATGCTCGACCTGGACGATCCCGACCACGCGCGGCTACGTGCCCTGGTTTCCAAGGCGTTCACTCCCCGCCTCATCGAACGGCTGCGGGGGCGGATCGAGGTGCTCTGTGAAGAACTCCTGGATGCCATGGAACGCAAAGGGGAGCGCCGGGGCCAGATCGAGCTGGTCGCGGACTACGCGCTGCCCCTGCCGGCGACCGTGATCGCCGAACTGCTGGGTGTGCCGGCGGAAGATCATGCCAAGTTCCACCGGTGGTCGAACAGGTTGGTCTCGGTCTCCTCAAAGCGCGACATGCTGCGGGCCATGCCCGCAGCGCTCTCGTTCGTGCGCTACCTTCGCAAGCTCGTCGAGCGGCGACGCGCCGACCCCCGGGACGATCTGATCACGGCGCTGATCCGGGCAGAGGAGGCGGGCGACAAGCTCAGCAAGGACGAGCTCCTTGCGATGGCGTTCCTGCTCCTTGTGGCTGGCCATGAGACCACCGTGAACCTGATCTCCAGCGGGACGCTAGCCCTCCTCGAGCATCCAGAGCAGATGAAGAGGCTCAGGCGCGAACCTCCGCTCGTAAAACCAGCGGTCGAGGAACTGCTGCGTTATACCTCTCCCGTGGAGATGGCTACCGAGCGCTACGCACGCGAGGATGTAGAGATTGAGGGCACGACTATACCGCGCGGCGAACTGGTTCTTGCGGTTCTCGGTTCGGCCAACCGCGACGAGCGGCATTTTGAGGATCCTGACGTCCTCGACCTAGCGCGGGATCCGAACAGGCACCTCGCCTTCGGGAGGGGCGGCATGCACCACTGCTTGGGGGCGCCGCTCGCTCGTATGGAAGGGCAGATAGCCATATGCGCGTTCCTGAGGCACTTCCCGGAGGCGCGCTTGGCTGTGGCACCCCAGTCGCTGTCCTGGCGCCGGGGGGTGTTCTTGCGCGGCTTGCAGAGGCTGCCGCTCGTACTCTAGGGCACGAAGTCTCAGCGCCTCAAGTTGTCTCCACTGGCGGTACAGGTGGGTGTAACGCTTCCGCGGCGAGGTCTGATACGGATTCGCTCGACGGAAGGGCGCAGCTTGGCCCTGCACACCGTGACGCTCGTCCTGGTAGCGCTTCGATGGACTTCGTGGCCTCCTTCCGCAGGCCGTACTTAATAGACGTTGTGCTCATTCTCTCCTTGCGGGCTTTCTCGGGGGACACTCGCAGCAGCTCGCTACCTTGGCAATCGGAAGATCTTCTAGATACTGTTTGGTAAACGGGAAAGCAC
>JALZHG010000495.1 GCA_030914045.1 Chloroflexota bacterium
AACGTGGCGTAGGCCGAACGATCGTCCACGGCCTCCCAATGCACGCCTTGGCTGGGTAGCAGCGCTGTAGGATACCAAGCTGCCTCGGCGAAGAAGCGCATCAGCTCGCCCTCTGCCACCTCGGCTGTGCCGCGCATGTCGACCACCGGGAAGAGCCCGAGCAAGGAGGCATGCAGGATTCCTTCGCCCGCTACGTAGGCGTCGTGAACTCTCACGGGAAGGCCCGGCATCATCTCGACGCGTCCGTTCCAGTCGAAGCCCGGCCGCTGGGTAACTACCTTCTGATCCGAGGTGAAAGGCTTCCACTGGTCTGTGGTCTCACCCATGTTGAAGGTGCCTGTGTGCTGCACGCGTACACCAGCCACCATCGGCTGTTCCTCCTCAAGCACCGCGCGGAAGTAGCGCTGGACCGGAGGAGGCAAGCCTTCGAGCTCGCGGAAGTCGACGGTCTGTGGCCGAACAGGTGCGCGGGCCGCATCTAGCCGAGCGCGCAACCACTGTGTTTCGGAGTTCCAGAGGTAGGCCCCATAGAACCAAGCACCCAGCAGGAGGACGGCGACGAGGGCGACTACGATAAGGAGGGCTCTCAGTATCTTGGTGCGATTCCAGAACGTTTTCATGCCGTTTAGTCTAGAACATCAGGTTGACGCACGGTGCAAGATGTCGGACGCAAATTCCGTAGAACACACCTACCAGAACGTTTGGTGAATAAGCTACTAGGTCGGGCTGGCTTCCTCTGTATCTCCCGGCTGAGGGATGACGCCAAGGTGCTGCATCAGGCCGAGGTTGTCTCCCATAGACCAGTGTTCCACTACCTTCCCATCGACGACGCGCACGATATCGATGAGCCCAATAGACACCCGTTGGCCAGTTGGCGGGATGCCCATGAACGTGTCCTGATGGGTGCCGTGGAAGGTCTTACGCGTCGCTACCTTGTCTCCTTCGGCGATCATGTCCTCTACGGTGAAATAGGAATCCGGGAACGCTTGGCGAAACATGGCCGTGAGCTGCTTAACACCCTCACAGTTCGAAGGCACTCCCGGTGGCGCGCTGTGGTTTACGAACTCGGGGGAGCAAATCTCATCTATGGCGTCGATGTTGCCCGCGCTCTGCACTTCGTCGACGAAGCGGCGGACTAGGGCCTTGTTTTTCTCCGCCGACATGCTTTTGTCCTCCCTGTACCCTTCCCTGGGGTCACGACGCCCAAGCACATGATTCTAGACACCACAACCCGACGCGAACTTCCCACAAATAAGCTCGACGTGCGCAGCCGCAGCCAACTTCTGGCCCTATTATTCGCCGAGACTTGCCAGCTGGATCGTTGGCTTCGACAGGGAGCGCATAGACAAGAACTTGGCCCGCAAAGCTTCGTAGGACCGGGCAGCTTATAGGCCTAGCGGACCTATCAGTCTACATCGACAACTTACAGTTTTGAATCAGGTACTCTTCGAGTGGCTCGACGAGGCCTTCGTTTAAACTTTGTGGGCTTATACACCTAAGTGAGTTGGAAGGGGTGTTCTCGGAGGCCCGTATGCGACATTGTGAATGAGCCGGGGCGTAGCCGCCTTCGGGGTTGTATCGGTGGTCATGAATTCACACTCTCAACCACGAGATGTAAGGAAGGTGCATAAAGTTGCGCGATCTAGGATAGGACGCAGGAGGCTCCTACATCATTAGGGTGTTGTGCCCCCCAGGGAAAGAAGAGCTGGCTAAGACCGAGGCGAAAGTGAGGTGGATCTGTAACCTGCGTAACCCTGTAACCGGCCTCGCCTTCGGAACCCTACTCGGTAACAGGGTTACCAAGGTTACGGTTGCTCACCGTGTACCTGCCGTCATCGCTGGTCAGTTGCCCGTCCCGGGCCATGCGCCACATGAGCGCCTTGACGGTGTTGGGGTTCTCGCCGAGAGCGTCGGCGACCTCCGTGGGGGTCATGGGTTCGCCAGTCTCCTCGAGCACACGAACGATCTTGGCCCGCTTCTCGGAAAGTCGGTACTCCTCGGCGCCGCCGATGATCGACCAGCCCGCCGTGTCCGCGTCCCACTTGAGGGCCAGCTCCGCGCCCTCCTCGACGGCGACCCCACATGGGCAGGACGGAGGAGCTGGTAGGGAGCGTACGAGACCATGAGGGCTACTAGCCCTCTTCAATGCTTATTCAGCCAAGTGCCTGGAAGGGGTGTTCTCTGAAGTTCGTGGAGTCAGTGGGAGCTTAGGAATGGGCCACCCGAGGATGCACCGGGCTGCAACCCGTGCCATCATGATTTTACACGGTGCAGAGAGGCGTTGGCCCGCCGGCTTCTAAGAGAGCGGGTCTGGAAGGAGGACACCCGTGAGACGAATGGGCATCGTGCTTACCCTAGTGAGCGTCCTGGCGGCGATGTTGGTGCTTGTGGGGCCGGCAACGGCCCAGACCTCAGACGCTCCGAGCCTGCCAAACCGCACCGTCCTGCACGCCCGGATGACGGGAGAGCAAGTGGTACCCGGACCCGGCGACCCCGCTGGTTTCGGGGAGGCTGCTATCAGC
>JALZHG010000496.1 GCA_030914045.1 Chloroflexota bacterium
GCACCAGGGAGGCGCTGGAGGAGAAAGAGCGAGAATCGGGCGGCGGTGGACTGTACGGCAGTGAGATAGACGCTTCGCATATCGTGGGTGCAGCGATCGCCGAGCTCGTTGGCACCTTAATACTCGTCTTCGGCGGAACAGCGGTCGCAGTCGGCGCCATCCTGGCTCGTCCGACGGCCGGTGGGGCTTATGGCTCGCTGGCCATAGCGCTCGCCTTCGGGTTGGCCCTGGCGATCGTGGTGGCCTCCATAGGGCACGTCTCCGGAGCGCACGTCAACCCGGCGGTCACCCTGGGGATGGCCGCCACGGGCAAGTTCCCCTGGCAGTACGCCCCGCACTACATAGTGGCGCAGCTATTTGGTGCCGTGCTCGGGGCCCTGGCCACTTGGGTGACCTTCGGAGGAGCTGGCGCAAGGAGCGAAGCGTCTCTTGCAGCTACCTACCCCGCACAGGGAGTTGGAGACCTGCAGGCCTTCGTCGTGGAGATCCTGATCACCTTTATCCTGGTATTCGTGGTTATGGCGGTAGCCACAGACCAGAGGGCCCCGGCCGCCATAGCCCCCATAGCGGTCGGGTTCGCCCTGGCGGTCGGGGTCTTCATCGCAGGGCCGGTGACTGGCGGGTCGGTCAACCCGGCTCGCTCCCTGGGGCCGATGATTGTTGCCGGGGACCTCACGAGCGTGTGGCTCTACATCCTGGGGCCGATCATTGGCGGGGTGCTGGCGGCACTGCTCTACGACCGTACCATGGCCCAGACCGAAGGCCCGGGCTAGGGGCTTCACCGAGGAGCTCGGCCCTATCTTAGAGGCGCCGAGCGCGGCGTAAAGCTGAGACCTACTTGGGCTACCTCAAGTCGTCCTTATTCACCCGAGTGCGTGGAACAAACGTTCTCGGAAGTTCGCATGTGCGGCTGTTGCTCAGGAACCCCCTACTTGAGCAAACTAACCGCCCTCAAGCAGCCCTGAAGTACACGATGGCAGATGCGCCAACCACCGCCACGGCCAAAGTCAGTAGCAAGACGGCCGGGAGCAGCAACACCATTAGTGCCTTGCCGGTAGTCGTTGCGTGCATCTCCCGGATGCCCACGGTGGCCAGGTAGAGCCTGTACAAGGAGAAGATCCATCCGACGAACGGTATCCAACCCGCGAGGCTAGTCACCGACGAGTACGCCACTATCCGGAAAGTCGCCCCGAACCCGGAGTGCCCCGATCCCATCACCAAGATCACCAACATGCGCGTCACCAGGGCCGTCAAGAACACGCCTCCGGCTCCCGCTATGGGAGCTATTACCAGCCCTCCCAAGAACGCCAAGAAGCCCTGGTTCCCCCTCGCACCGAATAGCTAAGTAACGACCCCGGGAACGTCCAAGAAGGTGAGCAGCCCGACTAGGAGCACGGAGATCTCGAAGCCGTTAAGAACGGTCGGAGTGTAACGGCCCCCGTCTTCTCGTTCGTCTAACGCTACAAAGGCACCCCACGAAGGAGGTCGCGATGGATATGGCGGAGGGCAAAGCCAAGGAGGCCTACGGCGCCATCATAGGCGACGAGGCCAAGAAGGCAGAGGGCCGCGCCCTGCAGAGAAAGGCCGAAGCCGAGAAGGAGGCCGAGCAGAGGGAGAAGACCAGGCAGGCCGAGGCCGAAGCCAAGCAGGCGGAGAAGGAGCGCGACAGGCAGCGGCTCGAGGACAAGGGAGTATTGGGCGGCCTCACGGACAACCTCACAGGCCGCTAGGAGCATAACGAAGAGGCCCCCGGTGCACGTCCGGCCGAGGGGCGGCGGGTAGGGGTGATGCGCGAGGTAACTTACCGGAGACTGGAACAATAGTGGTAGACCTGCCCCCGTCAAGGGGCCGGGGCTGCGAGGCCGATTGGAGAGCCTTCCGGAGGTTTCGCCTTAGTACTATCTAGTTACATATCCAATAATCGGCAAGCTAGCGGAGGAGGAAGCGCATGGCTGCGGACAAGGACAAAGGGCTCGTGGGTGGGGCCACAGATATCGTGGGTGGAGCCACGAACATCGTGAGGGAGACGACCAGCGGCGGCTTGGGGGGTGAGGGCCCGTGGCACACGGCCAACTCCGACGTCTACCACAACAACCCCAGCTGCCAGACCGGCAACAGCATCGCCCCCGAGAACGTTCAACAGGGAACCGGCAACAAGTCCCTTTGCGGGGAATGCGAACGGCTCAACAGTGCGGGCGGCCCTGTAGGTAATCTCACCGGCCTTTAGTTGCACAGAAGGGAACTGCAACCGGCAACGTAGTCCGCCGCTCCACTCATCGGGCCGGGGTCCTTCGTAGCCTCGGCCTTCGTCGTGCCGTTGTTATTTTGGATGTTGCTCTTACTCTTAGCGGAGAGATCAGAAAGGAGAACGAGCTATGCCCGTTGAAGATTTGCGGCAGAGCCCGATGATGAGTCACCTACTGGACGCGCTCGACCAAGGCGAGGATATCGGCCACTATGGCCGGCTGACGTTCGCCATGATCGCACGCTACTTCGTTGACAATAAGAAGTTGGTGGAGCTG
>JALZHG010000497.1 GCA_030914045.1 Chloroflexota bacterium
GGCTAGGGCTATGCGAACTTCGTAGAATTCCTCTTCCAGAGACTGTCTAAAAAGGGGTAGTCCGGTGTCGGTACCGGTACTCTACCATGCATGAGAAACCTTTACTCAACCGACCTCTCCGATGCCGAATGGGAGTATCTGCAGCCCCATCTTCCCGCTCCTAAAGCCAATGGACGTCCTCGGGTCTATCCTCTACGCGAGATCCTTAACGCCATCTTCTATGTCGTGAGGAGCGGCTGCTCCTGGCGCTTGCTTCCTCACGATTTCCCACCTTGGCGCAGCGTCTACCACTACTTCAGACAGTTCCGCTTGGACAGAACGTGGGCAAGGGTGCACGCAGCCATACGCGAGCGGGTGAGGGTGCGCCTTAAGAGAAATCCTCAACCCAGCGCGGGCGTCGTCGATAGCCAGTCGGTCAAGACGACCGGCGTGGGTGGAGAAGAACGCGGCTACGACGGTGGCAAGAAGGTAAAGGGCAGAAAGCGCCACTTACTGGTAGACACTGAAGGCTTCGTGCTCAAGGCAAAGGTCATGAGTGCAAAGATCATGGACTACGAAGGGATCAAGGAGTTGTTGGATCGCGCTAAGGGGCTATTTCCGCGTCTGTCTCACCTGTGGCTGGATGCAGCTTACAGCGGAGAGGATAAGGGGGGTGACTGGGTGGAAAAGACGCTTGGGTGGACGGTGGAGATCGTCAGGCGACCGCGCAAGCCCGCTCCCGAGGAGGTGCTGATGGCGTGGGCCAAGCAGTGGGCTAGGGAAGGGGTGATGGTGGACTGGCAGGAGCTCTTGCCCCCGCGGGGATTTCAGGTCCTGCCGCGACGCTGGGTTGTGGAGAGAACGTTTGCCTGGCTCTCTCAGAACCGTCGGATGAGCAAGGATTACGAGCGGCTGCCTGCTACGAGTGAGGCGTTCATCTACGTAGCTTTGACACGTCTGATGGTGAGGCGCTTAGCCCGTGCCCGATAGTTTTTGGACAGTCTCTCCACGCACTTTGGTGAATAGCATAGGCTGTCAAGCGGCAGGAGTTCCATGGCCCCACAGGTGGCCTTAGAGAGGAGGAAGTGATGAATCGCTTGATGGACGCCTTGTTCAATCTCACCCTACAGGTGCGCTACGTCGCTGTCTATAGTCATGGTGAGTTGTCCTTGCGCCAGCGCCCCGACCTGAGCCTCGCCTCCGCTCCCGAGTCCGACCGCTACGAGGAGCTGCTCGTCAACCCCACTGTCCTAACGCTTACACAACAGCGAGGCGATATCGACTGCGGTGGCTTGTACTACGTCGTAGTTCGCTACGGCAACTTCTTCCAGTTCATCGTGCCCATCGAAGGCGGCCACGTGTCGGTGGCGTTCGAGCCTGATGCTGACCCCATCGCTCATGCTCAGGAGGTCTTGCACATGATCGAGACGCATCTCATGTAGCCTCATGAACTTCGGGGAACACGTCTACTTGCAGGCACTTGGGTGAATAAGAGGACGAGCCGGGGCTTCAGGTAGCCTAGCTGGGGTCGGCTCCGAGTAGTACTGTAAGCATCAACAGCATCGGGATGGCGTTCCCCAGGACGTGAACGGCCATGCTCACGTAGATGCTCCTCTTCCACCACGCCGCATAGACCATCGGCAAGAGCCCGATGATGCGGCTCACGTTCAGCCAGGGCGTGAAGAAATGGTAGAGCGAGAAGAGCACCGTGTTGACCAGCGGCGCCCACGCCCCAAGGCGTGAGATCCTCGGCAGCAAATACCCGCGGAAGTACATCTCCTCTACCACCGGACCGGCGATCCCGTTTACGACCAACCCGAAGGTCCACGTGATGAGCAGGGCCGCCGTGGAGTACCGGGTGAAATCCTCGGCGAAGAAGAACCACCCCGGCAACCAGGAGAACACGTTCTCCATGAAGAACCCATCCAGCGGCGGGAAGAGGAGTACGGCGCAGATCCCCGACCAGGCGAGGAGACCGACGACCAGCGCAACGAACTGCCCGCGGCGCACGGGCTGCCAGTAGAACACAACGCTCCGCAGCGTCGAGCCGTTCTTCCTGGCCTGGTAGATAAGGTAGCCGAGCTCGAAGGGGATGAGCACGAAGGCTATGGCGAGGAAGATGGCCATCAGAGATGGGAACCCGAGACTCCTCACGACCGGCGCAGCGCCGGCGTAGAAGGCCGTGACGAGCACCCCGGGTAGCAGGTGCAGCACGACCGTGCGCGCGGCGGAGTGCTGTTCGTCCGCTGCGCCGTCGCCCGCTCGGTGGTCCACGGAGTTCTTGTCTAGCAACATTCTCGTACCCCTTCTATCGGGTTGCCTTCGAGGCCGACGAAGCGTGCCGGAAATAGGCGTTGGCGGCAGGCAGGAACATGAGCACGAACGCCGCGATGACCGCAGCCAGATGCACAGCCCGGATCGGCGCGATCAGGACGAACAGCAGGTTCGCCTGCGCGAATACCTCACGCAGCGAGTTGTCCCCGGCAAGCCACGAGATCGGGTCTATAATCAGGGAGAGGGTCCCGATCCCGCCAAGGAGC
>JALZHG010000196.1 GCA_030914045.1 Chloroflexota bacterium
CCGGGTCCGCCAGCGCCGCCGCGACCACCGCGGTCGCCGCGATCACCACCTGGGTTGCGAGCGCCACGGTTGCGGTCGGTACCGCCACCCGCGGGACCCCTATCGCCAGGGCCGCCCTTGTACTTGCGCTCCGACTCCGCTGTGCGGAACCCGGCGGGCGAAGCGTTCAGGGCAGCAGGCTCGCGCGGAGTGGCTGCGGGGGCGTGCCCCGCTGCCTGCGCCTTCAGCACCGCGAAGTCCTTGCGGTAGAGGCGGCGCTCCATCTCGTCCTGCGGAATGCCACGACGTAGCGCCTCGCTCTCCACCGAGTGAAGCCGCGAGAGGGCCAGCAGGGTGGCGCGCACCAGGTTGACCGGGTTGTTGTTGCCGAGCGACTTGCTCAGCACGTCCTTGACGCCTGCCGCTTCCAGCACGGGGCGCACGCCGCCACCGGCAATCACGCCGGTACCAGGGGCGGCCGGCTTCAGGAGCACGGTGCTCGCGCCATAGGACACACGCACCTCGTGAGGGATGGTCGAGCCGACCAGGGGCACCCGGATCATGTGCTTGCGCGCATCATCGGTGGCCTTGCGGATCGAGTCCGGCACCTCGGAGGCTTTGCCCGTGCCCGCGCCGACCGTGCCGTGCCCGTCGCCGACCACGACGACCGCGCTGAAGTTGAACCGCCGTCCACCCTTTACCACCTTGGATACGCGGTTCACCTGCACCAGCTTCTCCTCGAAGTCGGCGACTGTATTTCTATCCATTCGTGCCATAATTCCTCCAATTGGGATTTCGGAATGCGGATTTCGGATTTGCTCGGATATCAACTAAATCCGAAATCCTAAATCCCAATTCCCAAATCTAGAAGTCCAGTCCTCCGTCACGGGCACCGTCGGCCAGGGCCTTGATGCGTCCGTGGTACAGGTAGCCACCGCGATCAAATACGACCTTTGTGATGCCCGCCGCCTTGGCCCTCTCGGCAACAAGCTGGCCCACGGCCTTGGCCTGCTCGATCTTGGGGGCTTCGGACACGCCCTGGTCCTGTGTAGAGGCGGCGGCCAGGGTGTGGCCCCGCGTGTCGTCTATAACCTGGGCGTAGATGTGGTTCAGGCTCCGGAACACGTTCAAACGCGGTCGCTCCGGCGTGCCCGTCACCCTCGCCCGTACTCGGTTGTGCCGCTTCTGGCGCGGCGACATCTCATGTGGTTTCTGTCTCATTGTTCCTTTACCTCTTCTCTGGTTGCCTGGTCACTACAGGCGCATATCTGAAACGTGAAACGTGAAACGTGATGCGGTTTGTGTTACGAGGTCCTGTGTGAGCCGCTATGGTGCTGTCAGTACCATCACGTTTCACGTTTCACGTTTCACATTCGAGAACCCTACTTCTTACCGCCGACCTTGCCGGCCTTGCCAGCCTTGCGGCGGATGCGCTCGCCCTGGAAGATGATGCCCTTGCCCTTGTACGGCTCAGGGGGCTTGAGCTTGCGGATCTGAGCCGCCTGCTCGCCTACCAGTTGCTTGTCGATGCCTGCCACGCTGACGCGAGTGGGCGTCTCAACGTTGAAGGTGATGCCGGAGGGCGGCTCGACGCGCACGGGGTGCGAGAAGCCGAGCGACAGCACCAGGGAGTTGCCATCCTTGGCAGCGCGATAGCCCACGCCGGAGATTTCCAGCGTGCGGGTGTAGCCCTCGGTCACGCCGACCACCATGTTGTTGATGAGCGAGCGAGTCAGGCCCTGGAGGGCGCGCACGGTCTTGGTTTCCTGCGGGCGGGCCACGATAATCTGGCCGTCCTGCTGCTCTATGCTCACATCTGGGCGGAACGACTGCTCCAGGTTGCCCTTTGGTCCCTTCACGCGCACCGTCTGACCGTCAATCTCAACGGTCACACCCTTCGGCACCGGAACAGGTCTATTGCCAATTCGAGACATTGTTATTCCTCCATTTGGGAATTGGGATTTCGGAATTCGGATTTAGTAGATATCCGACAATTCCGAAATCCGCAATCCGAAATCCCAAATCTCTTCTTACCAGACTTGACAAAGTACCTCGCCCCCGAGGTTCTTCTGCCAGGCTTCGCGACCGCTCATCACGCCCTGGGGAGTGGAGACGATTGTGAGGCCGAGGCCGTTGAGCACCATCGGGATGTCGTTGCGCTTGCTATAAATGCGTAGGCCGGGCTTGCTGACGCGCTTGAGGCCGGTCACCACGGGACGCTTGTCCGGGCCGTACTTGAGCCACACGCGGAACATGCGGCCGCCCATCTCGGCGGGGATGTCGTAATCTCTAATAAATCCCTCGTCCTTGAGGATGCGGGCGATGTTCATCTTGATGCCGGAGGCCGGTATCAGCACGCTCTGGTGCCGCGCCATGCTACCATTGCGGATGCGGGTCAGCATATCGGCGATAGGGTCTGTCATGTTCATAAGCCGTTGAATTCTCCTTGCGGCGACGGCCATTCGACCGTCCTAAGCAGTGTTGTTCCGATTTGGGATTTCGGAATGCGGATTTCGGATTTAGCTGGAACCGGAACAAATCCGCATTCCGAAATCCCAATTCCCAAATTTCTTCTTACCAGCTTGACTTTACGACGCCGGGCAGGCGGCCAGCCGATGCGTTCTCGCGGAAGCAGATGCGGCACAGGCCGAACTTCCGTATGAAGGCGCGGGGCCTGCCGCACACCTTGCAGCGGTTGTGCTGGCGCACCGGGAACTTCGGGTCGCGGTTGGACTTTACGATCAGTGACTTCTTAGCCATGGTTCCTCCATTTGGGAATTCGGAATTCGGATTTCGGATTTACTCGGATATCAACTAAATCCGAAATCCGAATTCCCAAATCCGAAATCGTCGCTTATTTCCTGAACGGCATGCCCATCAGTTCGAGCAGGCGGCGGCCTTCTTCGTCGGTGTTGGCGGAGGTGACGATTACCACCTCCATGCCGCGTATCTTGTCGATCCGGTCGTAGTCGATTTCCGGGAAGATAAGCTGCTCGCGCAGACCGAGGGTGAAGTTGCCGTGCCCGTCGAAGGAGCTAGGCGACACACCGTTGAAGTCGCGCACGCGAGCCAGCGAGATGTTTACCAGTTTGTCAAAGAACTCCCACATGCGAGGTCCGCGCAACGTCACCATTACGCCGATCGGCATGCCCGCGCGTAGCTTGAACTGGGCGATAGATTTCTTGGCTTTGGTGATCACGGGCTTCTGGCCGGTAATCTGCGTAATGTCGCCGGCCGCGTTGTCGAGCGCCTTGGCGTTCTCGCGGGCCTCGGAGCCCATACCAATATTGATTACGATCTTCTTTAAGCGGGGCACCTGCATCGCGTTGGCGTACCCGAAGTCGCGCATGAGCGCCGGAACCACTTCCTCCGCGTACCGCGCCTTCATGCGAGGCACGTAACCGTCGGGCAGAGTCGCCACAGCAGCGGCACCATCGCCCCGCCCGTTGGTGGAGGCAGCAGCCTGCGCCTGGGCACCGTCGCGGTTCCCCTGGTTGCCCTGGTTCCCTCTGTTGCCTTGCTGGTCTTTGTTATCGTTCTTAGCCACTCTTCTATCTCCTATCCACTTCGTGGAATTCTTAATTCTTAGTGTTTAATTCTTAATTGGCTGGACCTTCGTCAACTGCCCTAATTAAGAATTGAGAATTAAGCATTAAGAATTCGCCCTAGCGCCGTCCGCCCCACTTCTCGTCGTTGGCGTCGCGGTCGAAGGTCTCACCGCAGTTGCGGCAGACGCGCACGCGCTTGCCGTCGGCTAGCTCGGTGTGGCCCACGCGCACAGGCTTGTTGCAGTTGGGGCAGACAAGCATTACCTTGTTGGCCCACAACGGCGCTTCCTGCTCGACGACACCTGCCTGGCGAGCGCCGGCCCGGCCCTTCGTGTGCTTCTTGACGATGTTAATGCCTTCGACTATGACCTTGTTGTCGGCGGGGCGCACTTCACGCACCTTGGCGCGCTTGCCCCTGTCCTTACCGGCGATTACTTGCACGGTGTCGTCACGCTTGATGTTCATGGTGTTCTCCAATTGGGATTTCGGAATGCGGATTTCGGATTTTGTTGAACTCGGAGCAAATCCGAAATCCTAAATCCCAATTCCCAAATCTACAATACTTCTGGTGCCAGCGAAATAATCTTCATGAACTGCCTCTCGCGCAACTCGCGGGCCACAGGACCGAAGATGCGAGTGCCGCGCGGGGCGTTCTGGGCGTTGATTATAACTGCCGCGTTGTCATCGAACCTGATGTGCGAGCCGTCCGGGCGCTTGTACTCCTTAGCGGTGCGCACGATCACCGCGCGTACCACTTCGCCCTTCTTGACAGTCCCACCTGGGGTGGCGCTCTTCACAGCGGCGACGATCACGTCACCCACCCCAGCGTACTTCCTCCGGTGCCCACCCATCACATGGATGCAGAGGATCTCTTTAGCCCCAGTATTGTCCGCCACACGCAGCCTTGACTCTTGCTGTATCATCTCTATCCCCTTTGGGAATTCTTAATTCTCAATGCTTAATTCTTAATTGGGTGGTCTCTAACCAGCCTTCTTCAATTAAGAATTCAAAATTAAGAATTAAGCATTCAACTTAGACTTGTTCCGCACGCTGTACGATTTCGATAACCTGCCAGCGCTTGTGACGGCTCATCGGGCGGGCTTCCATGATGCGAACGGTGTCGCCTGTGTGGGCGCCCATCTCGTCGTGGGCCATGAACCTCACGGAGCGGCGCATCACCTTCTTGTAGATCGGGTGCTGGATGCGGCGCTCGACCGACACCACCACCGTCTTCGTCATCTTGTCCGACACCACGCGGCCCTGCTCGACCTGGCGGCTCTGTAGGTACTCGGGAAGCTGGCCGTCGATCATCGGCGTGGTCTTGGCGTTCGGGTCTACGACCTGCTCCACCACCACCGCCTGCGGCTGCTCTTTCTTAGATTTCCTTGCCATTCCTCACCTCTTGCGAATTACTAATTACGAATTACAAATTACGAATTATCAGACGGTAATTACGAACCTTCGGGGCTTGTGCCCGTAATTCGTAATTAGTAATTCGTAATTACTTCTTGCGTCCCAGGCCGAACAGGCCCCGGCGGCGCGGCTGCTCCGGTGTGGAGGCAGCTATGGCAGTCTCATCACCCTCGTCAAATTCCTCGCCGGTGTACTCAGCTATAAGCTGGCGCTCGCGCAGGGCGGTTTCCAGGCGAGCGATGTCCCGCCGGGTGTTACGTATACCACTGGTGTTCTTCGTCTTGCGCGTCTCCACCTGGAAGCGGAGGTTGAAAAGCTCCTGGCGAGCATCCTCGATGCGCTGGCGAAGCTGGTGGTTGGACAGGTCGCGAATCTCTTCAGTCTTCATCCTATTCCTCCTCGTCCTCCGGCTCCGGCTCCGGCTCGGGAACGGCGCTACCCTCGGCTATTCGCTTCACGAAGCGCGTGGGGATCGGGAGCTTGTGCCCCGCCTTGCGCATCGCCTCGGCAGCTACTTCCTCGCGCACGCCGCTCAACTCGAACAGTATGCGGCCCGGCTTGACCACCGACACCCAGTGGTCGGGAGCGCCCTTACCGGAACCCATGCGGGTCTCGGCGGGCTTGGCGGTCACGCTCTTGTCGGGGAAGATGCGAATCCACACCTTACCACCGCGCTTGATGTGGCCGGTGATGGCGCGCCTAGCCGACTCTATCTGGCGGCTGTCAATCCAGGCAGCGCCGAGGGCCTGCAAACCAAACTCGCCAAAAGCCACACTGCTACCGCGCTGGGCCTCACCGCCGCGCTTGCCACGGTGCTGCTTGCGGTGCTTTACTCTCTTCGGCATCAACATAATTAGTTACTCCGCTCCACCTTCATTAGTGGTTGTTTCCGGTGCCTGGACCGGGGCCTCCTGTGCGGGGGCATCGTTCCTGGGTGCAGTGGGTCGCTCAGGGCGGGGGCCGCGTGCGTCAGGGTTGCGGGCCGCGCCGCCGAACTGCGGCGAGTTGCCACCGCGGAAGCTCGGGCCTTCGTTGCGGCCACCACGTCCGCCACGGTCTCCACCACCGCCACCGCCGCCACGAGGGCCGCGATCACCACGGTCGTTGCGTCCGGGGCCGCCATCGCCATCGCGGCGAGGGGCACGGTCTCGGCGGTCTGGCCTGTCGGGCCTATCGGCACGAGGCTGGGCCGTTGCCAAAGGACGGTCCTGTTGCAGAAGGGAGTCGCCACCCTTGCGCTCGATCACGTCGCCCTTGTAGATCCAGACCTTCACGCCGATACGGCCGTAGGTCGTGTGAGCGTGCACCTGGCCGTAGTCTATGTCGGCGCGGATCGTGTGCAAAGGCACGCGGCCTTCGCGCTCCCACACCGAGCGGGCCATTTCGGCACCACCCAGGCGGCCGCTGATGCGCACCCGGACGCCCTTGGCACCCGAGCGCTGCGCACGTAGCACGGACTGCTTCATGGCGCGGCGGTAAGAGACACGGCGGCTAATCTGCTCCGCGATGCTCTCGGCCACCAGGTATGCGTCCAGCTCCGGCTGCTTCACTTCCTCGATGTTGATCTTGACCTTCTTGCCGGTCATCGTCTCGAGGTCCTTGCGCAGCAGGTCAACCGCAGTGCCGCCCTTGCCGATGACGACACCGGGCTTGGCAGTGTGGAGGGTGACTTCGATCTGGTTGGCCGAGCGCTGAATCTCGATCTTCGAGAGGCTAGCGCCGGTGAGACGCTGGCCCACCGTCTTGCGAATGCGTACGTCTTCCAGCAGCAGGTCCGAGTAATTCCTGTCAGCGAACCACCTGGACTGCCAATCTTTAATTATACCAAGTCTGAAACTTGTCGGGTGGACCTTTCGTCCCATGTAAACCTCCGTGTCTTGAGTTGTGAGTTTTGAGTGTTG
>JALZHG010000498.1 GCA_030914045.1 Chloroflexota bacterium
ACTGAGACGGAGATGAATCCGCCCCCTCCGCGGCCGCTACCGCCCCCGAGCGAGTCTTCGAGGTCGGAGAACATTCTGTTCACCATCGGCAGCATATATTCGCGGTAAGCGAAACGCTTCAGGTACTCAATGGTATCTTCAGTGTGTATCTCGCTGCCTTCGGCGACGTGCCCGCAGTAAGGGCAGTGGAGATTGTCCGGGGGCGACACACCTTCAATGGAAGCCTCCTCCCCGATTTCGAGGCTGAAGCGGCGAATTTGCGAGCTTAGCGCCCACTCCAGATCGGCCGGATCGATCTCGGTCTTGAAATCAAGACCACATGAAGGGCAGGTGCGCCGAAGAAACTGGTCGCGGTCGACACTGATCGACAAGTTGAATTGGATCTTGTCGTCAGCCGGGTGCCGGCCGTCATCCGAATTTTCGATTTGCTCTTCTTCAGACATCCGGCTTCTCGGGTTCGTCTGCCCGGACAACCCGTCAGAGATCGCTTATATGAGTAACCACATTCCTGTAAACGGCGGACAGGACGCTCTTCGTGTTGGCGTCGTAGATCTTGTAATCCGCGATGTTCCGTACCTTCCCGTCGAACCGGTCGTGCCAGCTATGATCTCTGGTGACGATAACCGGCTCGCTGATCTCGTCGAACTGATCCGCCGTAATATCAACGATGATATCACCCCTCTGGAGCCAGGCGTGCGAGTGGAAATCGCGCCCGCCTTCTTCGCGGATGCTGCCGCAAACGTAATTAAAAGGCCCGAGCCCGCAGTCCTGTAGATACCTCCCCAGCAGTAGCGCGGCGTCGCCGCACGACCCTCTGGGGAATTCCTGAAAGCTGATCGGCAGCAGGCTTCGGTCGCATGCTTCGAGTGCCGCGCGGAACTGCCTCGCGCGGAGCGTTATCGCCTCAATCTCGGTGTCAGACATGTTCAACTGTCCTAACAGGGCGCGCCCGTCTTCGGCCGTTACGCGGCTTTTTTTGTATCATAATGTTGTATGAGACAGGGCAAGTGTAAATTGTGTCTGGAGGAGAAGGATCTCGCGCGCTCGCACGTGCTCCCCGAGTTTTTCTACGGGCCTGTATACGACGAAACTAAAAGGTTCGTATCCCTGTCGAGCTACCCCCTCCATAACACCCGAATGTACGAGCACGGCTTCAGGGAGCACCTGCTGTGTCGAGAATGTGAGGGCCAGTTCAGCCGCTACGAAGCCTACGCGGCGGGCCTCCTCAGAAAGATAGATGAACACCGCACGCCGGACGGCCGCGCCATTATGATCCCCGGCTTCGACTACCGGCGCTTCAAGCTCTTCGGCCTGTCGCTGCTTTGGCGGAGCCACGTGACGCGCCTGCACATGTTCGGCGCGGTGAAGCTGGGCGCGCACGCTGAGAAAATCCGCGCGATGCTTGCCGCCGAAGACCCCGGCGAACCTAGCACGTATTGCTTCGCCGTGCTCAAGATCGAAGGTAGCAAGAGCGCGAATACGGTCATTCAGGCGCCGGCCAAGATCAGATTCAGGGAGCATAACGCGTACGTGTTCTTGGCTTACGGCTACGAATGGCTGTTCATCGTCTCCGGCCACTCGAACATGCTCCCCGCAGACTACCCTTTCGTCGGCATGAAACCCGAACTGGTTATTCTGATACAGAATCGGGGCGAGGCGGGTTTTATCCGGGAGGTGAGGAGAAGGCTCGGCCCCGAATTGATTGAAAAAGCTAAGCGCTACAAGTAGGCAGTGCCCCAGAGATGCCGGAGGCATCTTGACAGCTTGGTTAGTTGCTTTGCCGGGGCAGACACCAAGAGAAACATGGCGAACCGTCGGGAAGAATCGGCCTTAGATCGCGCTAGGCGCATCCTCGTCTACGTGGAGGAAATGATCGCTCTAGTGAGCGAGCACCCCGAGTGCGAGTTGAAGCGCGAGTGGAGGCGAGACACCCCTTACCACAAGGCGGAATTCGTCAAAGACTTTCAGTCGATAGCTAATTCCTCTATCCCCGAAGATCGTGAAAAGTACATCGTCGTCGGTGCCGACGAGCCCACGAGAACTATTACGGGGTGCAGCCACGCTGATTATGACGAGGCCGGGATGCGGCAACTCCTCGAAACCTATCTTGATCCGGTTCCGGAGTTCGAAATCCTCCGTCTGACCTCGTCGGAGGGCCAGGACTTCGTGATCGTGCGAATCCCTCATCAGCCGAACCGCCCGTTCGTCGCCAAAGCAGCGATACGAGATAACAACAAGACCTATCTGGAGGAGGGGGAGATTTGGGTCAAGCCCGGCGGCGAGAACACCGGGAGCACCGGGAAGAGGCGCGTGAGGACCCGGACGGAGGTTCTGAGTCTGATCGACATCGAGCCGCGCGTCCAGCAGGCCGTGGCGGCGCGGATGGAGCAGTTGGTGCCTCAGATCCGCCTCGAAGAGCGGACCCGTATACACGGCAGCACCTTCAGTTCAATCTCAACCTTCACAGCCACCGACGAAGAGTTCGAGTCGTACGTCGAGCAGCTACTGTCTGAGAAC
>JALZHG010000499.1 GCA_030914045.1 Chloroflexota bacterium
CGGCCTCCCCGTGCGGGGTGGGCTCGAAGGGACCGAACGGCCCAAAGAACTTTGAGGCATCCGAGACGAACGGGCGTTCGAACTGGTACATCGTCTCCCTCACCTCCCGGACGAATGGGACGAAGACGCTGCCGAGGCGGACCGCGGTCTTGGAAACCACGCCGATCCTCGCCGGACCGCCCGCCTCCGCGAAGACCATCCCTAAAAAGCGGCGGCCCGTAATGGGCTCCGCGGCCGGCAGGTGCCAGGCCTCCCCGTCGGCCTCCTCGCGCTCGCCCAGGGTGACGAGACCCTTCGCCATGTCCTCCAGGTAGCTCAGGGTGTGGGGCACGTCGAGCGATGCCGGCCAGCGGGCCCTCTTGCCAGCGAGGGCAGCCCTGAAGACCTGATCCCCAGCTATGGATGCTGTCCCCCGTGGTCCGTAATAGTCCGAGGAGCGGCCTATCGTGACGCGCACCCTGCCAGAGCGATGGGCTTCGAGCAGCCGCTCAGCCATCAGGATGCGCGTTTTGCCCTTCTTCCCGGTGGCGCGCTGCGGGGAGTCCTCGGTCATGGGTCCGTCCGTCGACCCGTACATGTAGAGGTTGTCAGCGAAGACCAGCTTGGCCCCAGCCGCCGCCGCACCCTCGATGACAGCGTCGGTCATCGGCGGAAACTCCTCCCGCCACTTCGTGTACTGAGGCTGGGCGCAGTGGTAGACGACCGAAGCACCGGCGCACGCCCGGCGGGCGCCCTCAAGATGCGCGACATCGTCCTTCGCCCGCTCCACAGCAGAGCCATCGGGCACGTCGGCGTCGCCGCTACGGTTGACGGCCCGCACCCGGTGCCCGCGCCGCACCAGCTCGCGCACCACAGCACTCCCCGTGCCGCCACTCGCGCCGAGAACCACGTGCAGTTCGTAACTGTTGGTCATGCGCATCTCCTCTCGGAAAATCTTCACCACATCACAGGTTGTAGATCCGGCACCAGAGTCTGCGGCCAGCGCTTGACAGACCCGCGCTCCCATCGTACATTATACATATATTGAGTGAGTATTCAGTAAATAAGGAAGCATGAGGGAACCGACGAAGCGTGAGCGGCAGGCTGAGGAGCGGCGCAACCAGCTCGTCGATGCGGCGCTGAGGCTCTTTGCGGAGAAGGGGTTTGAGAAGACGACCATCAAGGACCTCTCTGAGGCTGTCGGGGTGGCGCAGGGCCTCATCTACCACTACTTCGACAGCAAGGAGGAGCTATTGTTCGCCGCTGTAGACAGACACGGTTTCCTCCCGGAGTTACGTCGGGTTCTAGCGGCTTCTTACGAGCGTCCTGCTGAGGAGGTGCTGCCGGAGATCGCCGGCGACTTCTATGCTCTTTTGGAGGAGAAAAGGGACCTGGTTCGGGTATTCTTCCGCGAGTCCCAGACAAACCCGGAGGTGGGGAAGAGGCTGGTAGACATAATCAGGGAAGGGGTGGGGCTTCTCGCGCGCTACCTTGCGGCCCGCATCGCGGTTGGCGAATTGCGACCCCACGATCCGGAAGTCACCGCCCGGACTCTGCTCTACACAGTCCAGATGCTGCACATAACCGGAAGAACGCCCGCAGATGACTTTGTGCCCAAGATGGTCGAGAACCTGCTGTACGGGATCAAGGCCGACTAGGAACTTTGCTTTATCTGAGCAATTGAATGAGTACTCAAACAAGGAGGTATCACCCGTGTCCCTCGGTTTCACTTTCGTCCTCATCGTGTCAGCGACTGCTGCCGACGGGCTCCTCGCAGGGGCAAGCCTGGACCAGTCCATAAAGCAGTTGCCAGCTCGCCACAAGATTGGGCTTGTTGCCTACTCTGAGTACAGCCGCGCCTCTGACCTCGGACCAGGAATCCTCTGGTATGGCATCCTCGGAGTTGGCGCCGCCGGGCTGACTATAGCCGCAGCGGCCGCTGCGTTTTTCCAAGGGGTGCCATCCGCGAGTGCTACGCCGCTGTATGTGGCTGGGGGTTTGGCGGTGGTGCACTCTCTTGTGACTACGCAGGCTGCACCCACTAACTTCAGCCAGAGGCGGGTAGCCAAGGATGAGGCAGCGCTGGGGCGGGTGTTTGATAGCTTTGAGCGCTGGCAGACGCTGCGGGCTGTGGTGCAGGTGCTCACCTTTGGCGTGATGTTGTGGGCTTTGGTTGCCTACGTCTCTGTCACATAGGGGTTGAGCGAGGATCCTTGCAGGCCTCTACCTGTTGAGGGCTATGATTTTCCGATTCTCGGGGCTGACGGGGAAGGGGTTGCGCCGTAGAATAAATCCATGCTGGGACGTTATGCCGAACTAAAAGCACAGTTGCCTCCGGGGACGATCCTCTTCTACCAGGTGGGGACGTTCTTCGAGACGTTCGAGGAGGATGCGAAGACGATCTCACGGGAGCTCTCGATCCGTCTGACGAGTCGTGAGGCTGCGGGGGAGGGCCGGGTCCCGCTCGCCGGGGTGCCTGCTCACGCGTTGCAGGAGCACCTGGCTGTGCTCTTAAGGAAGGGTCACTCCGTTGCGGT
>JALZHG010000500.1 GCA_030914045.1 Chloroflexota bacterium
CGCGCGTATCATCACGTACGTTGTCCGGCACTTCAACTAACTCGATCTTGCCGTCGCGATAGATACCTTCTATACTCTTGAACATAGGCTGTACTCCCTAGCGTGCAACAATGCTACCAGAACTGTCAAAGTGACCGTCCCCTAAAAGAGTGGACACCTCGCAAGGCCTACAATAGGCTCTATGAGGTGGGATATGGCAACACGCAAACGCTATTCGCGCGAGTTCAAGATCGAGACGGTCAAATTGGTCACAGCACGTGGCATGTCGCGGTCCCAAGTAGCACGCGACATGGGCATTGACGTCCAGACGGTACGGAAATGGGTGAAACACCTTGCCAGTGAAGGTCAGCATGCGTTCCCTGGACACGGGCATCCGCGCAACGACGAAATGGTACGCCTACGCCGTGAAAACGACCGACTCCGGCAGGAGCGCGACATGCTAAAAAAGCGTCATGACCAGTCGGGTCACCACCATCCTATGAAAATGCTTATACTGGAGCGTGGACCATGGCAACACGCAGAGGTCGAGCAGCTTGGTGCCGTGAGCTCGCAAAAAAGCTGATTCCGGGCGTCTGAAGGCACCCCCCTCTGTCGCTCCCGTCCTGGGAAGCACGCAGCAGAAAGTCTGTCGTACACAGACGCCCCAGTTGCTGGTCCCGCATGTTCCAGGAGGATGGCAATGGATGTTGTTGTTGAACGCGCCTGCGGCCTCGATATCCACAAACGAACGGTCGTTGCGTGCCTCCTCACGCCCGGCCCGGATGGCACGCCCCACCAGGAGCTCCGCACCTTCAGCACCGTCACGGCCGATCTGCTGCGTCTCGCCGATTGGTTGATCGCCGCCGAGTGTACCCACGTTGCCATGGAATCCACAGGCATTTACTGGCGCCCGGTGTATAACGTGCTCGAGGCGGTCGGCCACGTCGAACTCCTCGTCGTGAATGCTCAGCACGTGAAGGCGGTCCCCGGGCGCAAGACGGATACGCACGATGCGGCCTGGATCGCTTCGTTGTTGCGCCATGGTCTGCTGCGCAGTAGTTTTATCCCGCCCCGCCCACTCCGTGAACTCCGCGACCTGACCCGCTATCGCAGTGAACTGGTGCATGATCGTGTGCGGCTCGTCAATCGACTCCACAAGGTGTTGGAAGATGCCAACCTCAAACTGGCGCTGGTCGCTACGGATGTGCTGGGGGTCTCAGGGCGCGCCATATTCGCGGCATTGATTGCCGGCGAAACCGACCCCGCGCGCCTGGCCGACCTCGCCCGCGGTACGCTGCAGAAGAAACGGGAGCAGTTGGAGCAGGCGCTGCAGGGGCAGTTCCGACCCCACCATGCCTTTGTGCTTGCTGAACTGCTTGGGCAGATCGATGCGCTTGAGGAGGCCGAGGCACGCGTGACGGCCGAGCTTGACACGCGCTTGCAAGCGGAAGCCGAGGCGCTCGAGCTCCTGGACACGATTCCGGGGGTCAATCGGCGGATTGCGCAGATCATCATTGCCGAGATCGGCACCGATATGGCGCGGTTTCCCAGCGCCAAGCATCTCGCCTCGTGGGCCGGTCTCTGTCCAGGGAACCATGAGAGTGCCGGCAAGCGGCGGAGTGGACAGACACGGAAGGGCAGTCGCTGGCTGCGGCATGCACTCGTCGAAGCAGCCCATGGGGCCGCCCATACGCGGCAGACCTATCTGGCAGCGCTCCACCGTCGGATTGCGGCCCGGCGCGGCAGGAAGAAGGCGGTGATTGCCGTCGCCCATGCCATCCTCGTGATCGGCTATCACCTATTGATACGCCATGAGCCTTACCGTGAGTTAGGGGCGAATTACTTCGATGAACGGGAACGGCAGGATGTCGAACGCCGTCTGGTCCGGCGGCTGCAGCGCCTGGGGTATGATGTTGTGCTCCAACCAGTCGCCGGCGTAGCGTAGCCACCGGCATTTTCAGCAGAAAGACATGAGGCAGGCTGTCAACCTCCAGAAACCGGGAAAGTCCCGATAGGCTGATGCGTTCACCAACTACCTGCCGCAATCCCGTCAAGGTCTTGGCGGTCTTCACCTTCGATCACTCCCAGCGTACAGTGACGAAGTACTTCCACTAGCGGGTACTGAAGCACCGACGAAAGACCTCCAGGAATTGGCGCAACTGCTCAGCTAGGCATACACTTGGCTGGGGCATGGTTCACTCCCGGAACCGTGGTTTCCGGTTGATTCCACTTATCTCAGGTTGGACCATGCCGTTCTATGCAAGCTCTGTTAAGGTACAAAGCTATGCTAGGTTTATGGCTCTGTTTATGAGGTGTCTCAGAACGGACCGTTTCTGAGACAGCGCTGCTTGTGGGAACAACCGGGATCAGGCAGCCGGAACGCCGCAGTCCATACCCTCAGCCCCCAAGCGCAACGCAGCATGTCGCCCGTGGCACCGACCGCACAACCGTGCAGGACACCTGCGGCCATGTATCGTTAGCCACGCCTACGAGCTAGGTATCCTGTGCGAAGACCGCGTAGCGGAAAGCCGGGCA
>JALZHG010000197.1 GCA_030914045.1 Chloroflexota bacterium
GCAGGTTACCTACGTGTTACTCACCCGTCCGCCACTATTCCACCGAAGTGGAACCGTTCGACTTGCATGTATTAAGCACGCCGCCAGCGTTTGTCCTGAGCCAGGATCAAACTCTCCAAACAAGAACTCCAGGTAAGCTATTCTCAAGCTTACTTCAAGTACATACTTGGAAGAACTGACAAGTTTATTTATTTGCTCACCACTCTTCAGTTGTTAAGGTTCTTCGCGTTCCAGGTTTTCCCTGGGCGCTTTATTATTATACGAAATGCGAGGCGCTTTGTCAAATGATTTTGGCACTTTCCTGAAGATTTCCTCCGGCCACTTTCGCGACCTTCGAGCTATCTTCGCTCCCGCATTTCCAACAAAAAACCGGTGTTCACACCGGCGAAGAAACATACCCCAAACTGATTATTCGTCAGCATTTATGGATCAGTCTTCTTCGCTGGCCCCCTGTTGTTTTTTGTTCTGGACGGTATCGCTCCGACCTCCGTTATTATACGGATTCCACTGTGCCATGTCAAGGAAAAGCAGAGCGATTTTGAGGTAAGTCCGACAAATACTAGAAAGGTTATATGCTCTTCGGCGGGCCTTACGATCAGGAACTCCAATGTAACTCTCGCCTCAACCCTCGCTCAGGCTATTTCACCAAAATTCCAACCTGGATAGCCTTCCTTTATGCGCTGGATTACATATGAAGTAAACCGACCCCGTTCATCTAGGACTTCGCTAGGACTTCCTCCAGTTGGTAGAAAAAAGTGACGCGCGCCCGATGGTCTGGACGGTACTGTCCTATCCCGACAAAATACGCGTAAGGTTGGGCATTTAGCTCGTCATCAATTTCCCTATACAACTCCTCTCTATCGTAGTCGTCTTCCAAGTCGGGTCGGGAAACCACGTCCAGCACTATCCTTTTCTCTTTGACATCGGCCGGCGTATCACTGTCGAAGCCTGCGGATATGAAGCGCTCAACATAGAGCCCGTTTCCTGCGTGCGCGACACGAAACCACGCTACATACAGCGCAGGTCGGTCTCCAGAAACGTCAGGACGGGTGAAAATGTACACCCCAGGATGCGGTGCAGCTTCAGTATCCGGCCTCTGGAAGAGGAAGTGAAAGACCCCACCTACACCCTCTGCCTCAAGTGAGTCACGCTCGTAATTAATGGTGAGTTCCGTAAGCCATAGACAGAGCATGTACGGCGTTGTATAAGCCACGGTTGATGGTGGAAGTCCATCCGCAAGCATCTGGTCGATTGATTTCTCTATCCGCTCCATGAAACTCATTCCTAGTGGGAAAGGAAGGCCAGAAGCTCCGGCAACATAGTCATCGAGCAGACGCTTTCCGCTCCCAAATGTACTCAGCCCTGGATTCTTCCCGCCAAAAGGTACGATACCATTGTGGGGCTCCAGCAAATAGAATTGCGGAGCGCCAGATATCCGGCTTGAAAGAAGTAGGGCAAAGTAGTGGTCGCTACCTTCAAAGTATGAGAAGTTCTGTGCAAACTCCCCGAGGTGCTCCCAAGCCTCACTAGCTTGGGTGAAGGCTGTACTCTCCAAGCTAGAAGCGAATGCTCTGATGAAGCGAGCGCTTTCATATTCATTGCCAAGCCGACCATAAATACATCCTGGGAAGAGTATGCCAGTCTTAACTCTGTCGTTGCTGCCCCCTCCCTCAAAGCTGGCGCGCTCATCAGCAATTATGGCGTTGAAGTTAGACAAGTGCAAGGCTACTAAGTAGGTCATCGTTTAACACTACATCTCCTGTTAGGTACCATAGTTATTGCGCCGAAACCGCCCCGCCTTACGCGTGCCTTACCACAGTTATTGAGCGCAAGTTACCATAGTCATTGAGACTAGGCATACTTCTTACCAAACTTATTGAGGCAAACCTACACACCCTCACTGGCCTGCATTGTTGCCCACCTGTTTGCCCAAGAGTTTATACTGTGGAGTAACAACGCACGGTATGAATTCATGAAACAGACAGGAGATACTCTCGATGGACGATGATCTAAAACGCGAGATAGACGAGGTACTACAGCGCGGCAAGGCGGTTGAGTTAATCCACTATAAGATGCTAACGGAGTTACCTGCCGAAGCCATCGGAGCATGGGAAAAGCACTTTGCTGCCACTCACTTGTTATACATCCTCTGCGACAGACTTGCAAAAGGTACTCCAGAAGAATCGATGGTGCAGGAGATACTAGACGGTTATAGGCAGTTCGGTAAGCCTTACCACCAAGAACCTCGTCCACGGTTTTGACCCGCTACGTGATTGGGGCTGATCCCTAGACTACTAAGTAGAGAGACGGCGTCGCCAAAAGGATCACCCTACTCGGCTGCACGACCCAACAGAAGAACTTCCAAGGAACGAACCCATTTCCTCACTTCGAGGTTATGGGTTAACTTCTGCCCCATAAAAGTATTGACAAATTAGCACAAGTGATCTATCATCGTGCTCACGCTGGGCCAGGAAACAAATAGAACATGACCTTACGGGTCAGCCCAGAGTTGTCAACGACACTATTCTGTCATACAATAGCCCCTATCTGAGTAGAAGTGGCACGTGTGTTACCACACCCCGCCACCACATTGAAATAGTAGGGGAGTGCGGCATGGACGGTACTACGTATGAGCACGGGCGGCGCAGCCACG
Organism: Chloroflexota bacterium; assembly: GCA_030914045.1. Classification (GTDB taxonomy): domain Bacteria; phylum Chloroflexota; class Chloroflexia; order QHBQ01; family JADMIH01; genus JADMIH01. The sequence goes on from JALZHG010000197.1 coordinate 2,654, forward strand.
CCCAGCGCAACGAGGAAGAGCAGGCAGCCCCACAGCCTCGCCGGGGCATGCACCTTTCGCTGAAGATGGGGAGAGCCATACCGTATGACTCACCCGCCAAGCGCGACCTCCTCCTCCTCCTGGACTCCGACCCAGCCGTCGTTGGGTACTCCGATACGGATGAGACGTTGCTAATAAACCACACCCTTCAAGACCAGCAGGTGACCCACCAGCCCGACTACCTGGTGCAGACTCGCTCATATACGGCACTCGTGGACTGCATACCCGCCCACCGCTACACCCGTAAGGGCGAGACCCTCATGCGCGAAGCGGTACACGCATGGGCCGCCCAGCACCCCACCGCCACAACGGGCCCCCCAGGTACGCTGGACTACATCGTGTTCACCAGCACCCAGCTCGACCATAACTACTACATGCACAACATCAGGCTGCTAACCCCTTACGGCCACGCTACCCTGCAGCCAGGTATCCGCGCCCGCATCTACTCCGTGCTGGATACCGCACCTATACCAACCACGGCCCCCGTGGTTACTCCCGCCACGCCCGGCACCATAACCATAGGCGAGCTGGCGCAGAGGCTGGCTTTCGCATCGCCGGACGCGGCCCGTCATGCTATCTACTACCTGGCCTACCACCGTGAGCTCGTACTGCCGTTAGCCGACCAGCACGTCACCGACACCACGCCCGTGTACCTGCCCCACCAGCAGCCCATTGCCATATCGTACCCGCCGCCCACCATCCGCTTTCCTATTAGAGCGGGCCTGCCTACACACTCGGCGACGCACTAACCTGACGCCCAGGCTTATATACAGAGATTGACAACAAAACCCATAACAAAACAGAGCAGAAAAGATAAGGGGCCGAACAGCTCAGCATAGAAGGAGACCACATTATGGCCCGACTGAGGTTCGCAGCAGGCACACGCTACCTACTAAACGAGCAAGTATATATAGTGCGCGGCAACATGGCCGACGGACGCCTTGACGTAGAGAACCAGTCCTTCGGCGGGCGAGAGCAGATCTCCATAGACGAGCTAAACCAGGCGTGGGCTAACGGTACGCTACGCTTCGAGGTATCCGGCAACCTGGCCCGCACTAGCCCGGACAGCCCGATAGCCACCGAGTACACCCTGAACGACCTGCAGGCCTTGCCCCCGGCAGTGCGCGACGAGGCATGGAGACGCTACCGCCTCATACTACCCCTGCTGCGCCTGCAGCCCCGCGAGCGCACCCGAGAGGCCATAGCCGCTTATGCCGAGCAACAGATAGAACAGCAGCGCGTAGCAAGCGCCCAGTTGCCTCACGAGCAGGCAGACCTGGCGAGACGCCGGCAGCAGGGCCTTCGTACCAACATGGGCCATGCCCTGAGCCGCGCCAGCATAGAGCGCTGGCTGCGTGCATTCGAGCGGAGCGGCCAGGATATCCGCGCCCTCGCCCCCGCTACCGGACGAGCTGGCGGTAGAGGCGAGTCCCGCCTGGGCGCGCAGGTGGACGAGATCATAGAGGCCGTGCTGAAAGAGTGCGCCGCTAAACCGAAGTTCCGCACCGTGTCCGACGTACAGGCCCTGATAGCCAACCGCATAGCCGACGAAAACCGCTTCAGGCCGCCGAACGCCCAGCTGCAAGTACCCTCCCACATGACCGTGCACAGGCGCATTCAACATGCAGGGGCTATAGCCATACTCCGCCGCGCCCGCAGCATAACCGAGAAGCACGCCGCCCGCTCCATACAGGAAGGGCCCCGTTATACCCACATCCTGGAGCGCGTAGAGATTGACCATACCACCCTGGACCTGTTCCTGGTAGACGACCAGGATAGACTGCCCATAGGCCGGCCCACCCTTACCTTCGCCCTCGACGTCTATAGCGGTATGCCCTACGGCTTCTACGTAGGCTTCGAGGACCCAAGCTATTACACCGTCATGTCCTGCCTATTACACGGCATCCTACCCAAGCCAAACGTGCAGGAAGAGTACGGCACGAAGAACCCCTGGCCGGTGTTCGGGCTTCCCGAAACCCTGATGGTAGATAACGGTAAGGAGTTTATAGGGCGCGACCTGGATGACGCGTGCGCCTCGCTGGGCATAGAGCTGGTCTACTCGCCCGTAAGGTCGCCCTGGTTCAAGGGTGCGGTGGAGCGGATGTTTCGCACCATGAACACCGGCATCGTCCACAAACTACCGGGGACCACGCTTTCCTCTCACTCGCAGCTCGGGGACGACAGGCCCGGAAAGCAGGCCGCCATTACGCTGTCCGCCTTTCACGAGATACTCCATACCTTCCTGCTGGAAGAGTACGCGCAGCGTATCCACAGGGGCCAGGGGAAGGGAGATACCCCGTTCAGGATGTGGCAGGACAGCGTGATGAGCGGCTACCAGCCGAGCCTGCCGCACAGCGTGGACGACGTGCGCATTCTGCTGGGCCGCACCGAACAGCGCACCATCCAGCGCACGGGCATCGAGTTCGAATCCCTGCGCTACCAGAGCCCCCAGCTCGCCAGGCTGCGCACCACAGTGCCCGACGGTACGCGGGTGCGTATCAAGTACGACCCTTCTAACATCGCAATTATATATGTAGAGGACGTGGCTGCCCCTGGCGGTGGGTGGATACAAACCCCCGCGCTCGCGTGGGAGTACGCCGACGGACTTTCCCTCTGGAAGCACCGCCTATTGCGGGCCGACGTGCTCGCACGCAGGGGGAGCGTAGACGAGCAGGCGCTGCTCGACGCCAAGACACGCTGGCAGGCCATAGTCTCCAGAGAGTTCCGCCTGACCAAGAAGGCCAGGAGCCGCACGAACGCCGCTAGATACCTCGGCATAACCCAGACGCCACCCACACCCATACCCCCAGCCTCATCAGCACCCATATCTAAACCTACACCCACACCTACACCCAGGCCCGTGCCGAAGCCCACCCCCAGACCGGCGTCGACAGGCTCTCCACCACGCCCACGGCCTAAGCCCGAGCCTCAACCTCAGCAGCCAGCTCCTATCCCCAACGTACGCCCGGCCACGGGCCCCGTGGCAGCCCCCAGTACCAGTCCACCGTTCCTGGAAAGCAGCGGCGACGACGGATGGGGCGGTGCGTATGACCTGCCGCACCACGGGGCTGTGAGGCCGCTCGGTGTACGCCAGGGCGAGCGCGGCACATCAGGCTCCGAGTCGAGTGGCGGAAATAAGGATGGAAATAAGGATGGTGGACGATGACCGCCGTAGCTAGTCTCCCGACGGTTTCAAGCACGCCTACGCCCGAGGAGATACGGGCACTGCCGCCGCTGGAGCGGCTAGTGTGGGTAGAGCATGTGCGAGTGGCATATCCGCGCTGGAAGCTCATACAGGATGAGATAACCCGCTGCCACCAGATGAACACGATGGCCGCAGAGCCCCAGTGCATGCTGGTAACAGGGCCCACGGGCGCGGGCAAGACTACCCTGATCGAAACCTACGTGCGCCGCTACCCACCCGAGTTTACCGAGTCGGGGACACACCGCCCCGTAGTTATGGCGACCATTCCATCGCCTGCCACGATAGGCAACCTGACCACCAGTCTGCTCTACGCGCTGGGCGATCCGCTAGCCGGCAGGGGCACTATCGGCGCGCAGACCCACCGAGTAATGAGCTACTTTCGGGACTGCGGGACGCAGCTGCTGATACTGGATGAGTTGCAGCATTTCGTAGACCGAGATAGCGCGAAGGTGCTCCAGAACGCCTCTAACTGGCTGAAAACCCTGATAAAAGAAACGAAGGTGGCCTGCGTACTGGTGGGGCTGGAGGGAGAGGCCGAGCAAGTAGTAGACATTAACCCCCAGCTTGCCCGTCTGTTCGGGGACCCCTACGTGCTAACGCCCTTCCGTTGGGACCCCGACGACCCGCGAACTATGGACGAGTTTCGTAGGCTGATGTACGAGATAGAAATCAGGCTGCCCCTGAACGAGCCGTCCGACCTGTCCAGCCTGGACACGGCTGCGCGCTGCTACGCAGCCAGTAACGGTACTATCAGCTATCTGATGGCCCTCGTGCGCCGGGCTACCCACCTCGCGCTACTCGGCGGGCACGAGCGGCTGGATCATACGCTGCTGGCACAGGCTTTTGACCAGCGACTCGCAGGCAGCCGACGCGCCGTACAAAACCCGTTCCGAGACGAGGCCGATGAAGACGGCTGGGGCGGCGGGTAGCCCGCCCC
>JALZHG010000030.1 GCA_030914045.1 Chloroflexota bacterium
GTCCTTGTGCGCTTAGCAACCTGGTTGGGCCAGCTTTTTACGTATTCACTCACCCACTTCTCGGTAACGGGCACGAACCGAATGAGCATGCCATCAGCGTTGTTGGCGTAGCCCACTCGCCACTCGCTCTTGTCAGCCGTGGTCGTCTGGTTGCTCGGTATCTTGCTCTCATACACGGAATCCGACTGCCCGTAAACCGTGCGGGTCTCGGTGTAATCGTCCAGCAGGATGGAATAGTTGTTGTTGGCGGTGTCATAGCTCGTGATGCGGGTAACGAAGGTCCAGTTCTTCCTGGCATCGAAGGACGGAATCAGCCCGTTTACTCCACCTGTGCTGGCCGGGTCGCCGGACTTGATCTGGATGTAGTTCTTGAGGTGGGCCACCTGGTCGTCGTACAACTCCAGTGCGAAGCGACCGTCCGCAGAGGTGTGCAACTGTAGGCGGTACCAGTTGTCGGCAAATAATGGCGAGTCCAAACGGGGGCGTAAGGCCTGTCCATAGAACAGGTCGCGCTCGCCTATAGTGCCATTGCGGCTCCACACCACCTTGGCGAACGCCTCCGGTGGTTCGTTGCTGGGGATGTTGTGGTGGTAGACTTGCAGCCCCCAGTAGTCCCCGTTGATATTCTCCAACCTCCAGGTAGCGGAGATCCAGCCCGCAGGGGCAGGCGTCACCGTAGGATTGCCGCCGGCGGTCCGCACCATGAACCTGGCGGAAACGTCTGTGCCATCCTCCACGCCAAGCGCACGCTTGGCGAAAGGCGTAGGGTTGGGGCCGGAAGGCTCAATTTTCCACGCCCCGTTGCCCGGATTGTACGGGTCGGTAGCGGCGAATACACCCGCAGAAGTAGACCAGGCGGTGTTAGAACTGGGAGTACCTGTAATAATATCCGTAAAGGTAAGCTCCTTGCCCGCTTGCACTCTCCATTCCTGGCCTTTGAAGGTATCGTCCTGCGTGAAGTAGTGGTCCTGGACCTGGCCCATGGGGTCTTGTTCGCGCACCCAGGCGAAACCCCGGAACTGGTTACCAGGCCCGTAGAGTGGCTGCGTGTTGGCGAGGTCGGCATCGGCTGAAAGATCAGAAGTATTCGTGTTGCCGCCTCTGTAGTCATAAAAGTATTTCATGTCGTGGACGGTGCTCTCTCCGGGGTTGGGAGGCACGGTACCGAGGCCGTCCTGTACCCTCTTTGCTCGCACCCTCCTGTGCTGGTCGCCGGCATCTCCCCCGGCGGCATCATAGTAGAAGCCGACCGCGCCCCCGTAGCCGTTGTAAGCCCACCATAGATGGCCATGGTCCTCATGCGGGAAGGGTGTCACGGTCGCGCTGGGCGTGGGGCTTGGAGTGGGTTCACCCACCGGGTTCCCCGGCTGTACATAGCGGAAGGTGGTCTTTGGAAGCTTCGTAACCCCGTCGCTGCCTATGGGCACGATACCGCTAAGTGTCAGGTGTGGGTACTGCACGTTGGGGCTGGCAGTACTGGTGAGCACTATGCTGTAGTCTTGATCGAACTGGTAGGCCCGCAACAGCGAGTAGGCACCGCCCGCCGTGGGGAGCCGCTTGACCTGCACGCCGTCGATACGCCGGGTCTGGTAAATACCTTCGTCCATCTCGGTGCGTCTCACATCGCTGATGGGCACGCTGTTGGTAATGATCGTCCGGTCAACTATAGAGAAGGTAGCCTGAAGCTTATCGCCGTTGGGCCCCCAGGTTATCTGGTAAGGATATACGGCCTGAGTCCTGTTGTTCGGTATAGGTGTGGCCTGAAGCGTCTGTGTCCGGTCCTCATATTTGTAGGTGTAGTTGATGGCATTGCCGTGCACGTCGGTCGCTGTGGTCAACATCCAGCGGTATGTCGTGAAGGGATTTGGAGTGCCGTCGCAGGTGCTGTGTGAAGGATCGGGTGCCCAATTGTAGCGATCCTCGATGAGGGCATTGCTCTTGAACTCGTAGCGGGTGCCGCTCTTGTCCCAGGCCTCCCACCAGTCGGTGGTGCGCACGGTGCCAAGCGCCGAGTTGACGCCGACGTGGTACTGGATTCTGACGAATTGCTCGTTTTCAGTGTGCCAGTAGCCATCGGTGCCCTCTATCAGATCGCCGGAGGTGCCGTCCAGGGCGATGGAAGCCACCCATGGGTGATAGCCGGGATTCTCCTCATCGTCGGCGCAACCGATGCGGTCGGGATAGTGGCGCTGGGAAGCTGCAATATAGTTGGTTGACAGGGTCCAACCCCAGCCGATACTGGATGGCCCCTGCTGGCTGATATCTACCCGGTCTATGCTGCCCGAGTTGTAGCTCAACATCACACGGGGTCCAAAGCCTCCGGGTCCGGGGGGCAACTCAATGGGGAACCCCACATTTGCCGTGCCGCTCTGAAGGTTCGTCTCGTAGTTCTTTACCGAGGGCAGATAGTTGTTGATGATGTCGAAGCTGTCGGTTACAGCGGCCAACCCTACCAGGCTGGTCGTTGCAATAAGCTGGTTGGTATCCGCATCCCAGGTGCTGGGAATCTCCTCCCAAGATTGCTTCTTTTCGTTGTACATGTAAGCCCGCAGTGGAAAACCCGTGACGCCCGAGAGAGCCAGCACCTGTGGGTCTATCTTCCACACCAGGACGGCCGGTTTGTTGAGTTGATCTACGTGCGCGCCTTTCTTCGTGTCCGCGCCCCCTTTGGCATGGGTAGCCACTATCTCGTAGGCATAAGCTAAACGACGGCCCCCCGCAACCGTCTTTTTAGCATTCTTTTGGCTCACATCTTTTCTTGTTCGTACCTCAACTTCGCTATCGTCTGCAAGCGCACCCGCACGCAGCCCAACCGCAAAGGACCTATCTGAACTGACTACTTTACCGCCTGTCTTTGCCTCAACTCGCGCGGTTGTCGCGTCGGGGGGCGCGCCCGACGGTCCTCCAGGCGTACTGCTAGAACCCGGCGTTGCGCTCGCGGAAGGTAGTGAATTGATCTCGGCTAGGAGGGCTTTGCGCTCCTTATCAATGTTCTGGTCCTCGTAATTGGTGTCTGGAATGGGGGTGAGGGTAGGCGCAGCTGTTGGTAGTTGCTTGGTGGCCGTGTAGATAGGGCTGCCATCCGGGAGAGTAGGCTTCCGTTTGGCCTGATTGGCCTGATTGGCCTGCGCCAACGGACCTTCGAGAGACGAAACCTGCCCAGGTTGGCTCGGCTGGAGTAGGCCCTGCGCTATCGCAGTCTGGCTCCAGGTGTTGGTGAAGGGGGTGAGCACCAACGACACGACGGAGATGAGACTGAGCAGCCAGTAGTTACGCCTCCTGCGATGTCGCATCACCTGACGGAACAAGGTGAAGGGGGCGTGCCTGCGTGAGACCGCCCTTGAGGAGTGGATGCGGGTCGCTGAGGTGATAGCCGCTGGCTGGCGATTCGAGGGGTACATTTCTTAGCTCCTTGTCATGAGGTTGTGTGCCGGGACAATTGGACGCAGGATAGATGAACTTAAGTGCCACCTGGTTGACTAGCTTATAGAAAGACGAAGAACTGATGCAGACGCCCGGTCATTTTGGGTGCACGAAAGCGTGCCGAGCCAGGAGCGCTGACGGCATGACAAACCTATGGGCCACTAATGTGCGGGTGTACTACCCTGAATGCATGGGCAGGATCTGCCGGCAAGCACATGGCCGCTGCGGCGGGCATAAGCTACGAGCCTGGGACGTAGCTTATTGCTCGCGCTATGTTGTTGTTTTATACGAGGAAAAACGCTAGAAAGCGATGGGGCCTCGCTCTCTATACGAAGCCCGCCGTGGCGCACACCAACTTCTTTGCCTTAGGTATGAGTGAAAGCAAAGATGCCACAGGAATGTGGGCTGCTGATGTGCAACGCGCCTCTCTCACCTACGAAAGGTGGGGGCACATAGATGTTGGGTCGGGGGTTGTATATAGTAAGGCTCCTTCCTCAAATGGCAGCCACTAATCTGAGTGTGCAAATAAGCATCGCCACTCTAGCAGAATTGTGCAACAACAATGACATGTCTGCTAAAGCAAGGCGGCCGATGAGAAGGGATGAGAAAGGAGGCCCATGTCTTAGCACTAACCCCAATAGTCTATCAGAGGACCACGTTTGAGTCAATAGATTTTGGATGGAGTTTTCAGTTGTTGTTTATTGGCAGGCTTGTGTTCCAATACCAGTAGTATTCTCCGCGATCAGGTAAACAGAGCATGTTCCTCCGACAGTGTGCTTATACAGGGCAGGGGCTTTGCATTCTGCGGTTCGACTCTCAGATGCACGGCAATGTATACGGCCACGTCAAAGCTGGTGGGTATCACAACGTCCGTCGTCGGCGTTGCTTTCTTAGGTTGCCTACTCAAGCTCTTGCCTTACGCCGGTCACCATCTTGCGCAGCTCGTAAACTTCTGTTCTCGCTGTGGAGCCGTACCGTGCCCTTATCGTCGGTTGTCATTAGCAGAAAACCCACGTCCGGCGCACTTGACTGGTCACCGTCTGGTGACTACACACATCATGGAGAGGCTGCGCGTTAGGCCTCACAGGATAAGCGTAAAGTAATGAACGACACGACTGGTTGTAAAGGATTGCCGGCCACTAGCACATATAAACAAGGGGGGTAGAGAACTATGAATAAGGGTAATACTAAGCAAACAAGACCAAGGTATAGGCTTGTAATACCAGACGAGGCTATCCCTACAGATCTTTGCCTACTACGACAGTACCTACAGGCAGACGAGGGTCCGAACCACCCTGAATACTATCTCCTTAAGATGCATGGGTGGGAAGCCCATACACCCGAAGCGGTCACCGAACTGGTGTGCCACGACCCCATGCGAAGCAGTTACACGCGGTTCCAAAGTAGTTCCTTTCGTGTCGGATGTAATTTAAGGATGCAACTACAGGCCAAGAATTGCCCATGTTTGGAGTGAAACTTTGCAGCTGCCTGTCGGTAAGGTCTGCAATTACCCTCAATCCGGCAGACAAAATATGCAACCAGCCTCTTACTTGTGTGCCGCAATGTCTACCGTAGAATCGCTAAACTCTGCAAGTGGCGTAGCGCTTTTGCTTCACGAGGCGGTGTAGCCAAAGTTTGCAAGTAGCCTAAGGCAGCAGCCTAGGGTTGCCAGAAAGCTTGTAGTACGCCCTGTACAGCACAGCGGATGTGGAGGAGGTTGGAGGAGGTATCCACCAGCAGGGTGATAGAGCCGAGGTGGTCAACTACGACGCGTTGCTGGCTATTGGTCTAGACCGCCGCACTGCAGCCGCCACAGACGCAATGTGCCATCATCACTGCCGGAAGCCAGCAGATTGCCATCAGACCGCCACGATAGAGTGCGAATGCTCCCCGAGTGCCCCGTCAATTTGACACACTCGCTACCATCTACTACTCTCCATATGTAAATTGCCATGTTCTCGGCACGCGCGGCACCTGCAGAATCACCTTCTCGCCTGCCTTCACCACTTGCCATTAGCTGCCCATCTGGAGCAAAGGCCAGACTCCAGATGTCGGTTACGTTACCTTCCCACTCCGTCACCAGACGTGACCCCAGCATGCCGTCAGTCCGCCTGTCGATCTGTTCGTCAGTCTGCAACTGCCTCCAAACGTACACTCTCACAAAGCCTACGAAAGTTGAAGCGAAGAGGTTTCCGTCAGGTCCTACGGCTAAGAACCCCATTGGTGGACTAAAGGGCGAATCGTCGCGGTCAAAGCCTTGTACGATGCTCACCACGTGTCCATCGGATGTATCCCATTGTTGGACAGTGTTGTCATCGTTGCCCACAATTAGCCTTTGACCATCGTCACTGAAGGCTAGAGATATTACGCCCTCTCTGCGTGCCGACCCGCTATACCACGCTGCCTTATGCCCTTGTAGCAGATGTAATAACTTACCCTCAGCAGTAGACCAGATGCGTACTTGCCCATCACTGCCGCCCGTTGCGAGCATCTGTCCATCAGGACTGAAAGCCAGGGCTTCTCCTCCCCCCGTGCCGTCACCAAGGTCGTTGGCTATCGCCCCGCTACTGGCGTTCCACAGATAGACTTTAGCTATGTCACCTGATGCTAACAACCGTCCATCAGCGCTAAATGCCAGCGCAGTTACTGTGACGTTGTGCCCTACGAACGTGTGCAGCAGAACACCATCCTTTGCTGCACGTAACTGCACCGCACCATCCTCTAATCCGACTGCTAAGGCTTGACCGTCCGGGCTAAACGCAACTGACGTAACTTTCCTGCCCAGATTCCAGGTTTGGAGAGGTGGATCACCTCTGACGACGTAGAGTATGGAAGCAGCAGTCAAGATGAGTAGTGTTAGAACCACAACTAAGGGCAGCAGCCACCGTCGGCCTCCCCTGGTTCTAAGGTCAGGCATGGGCAATTCCCCTTACCTGTACACGCCCCGATGTGCAAGCCGTATGGCACAAGCACGTGTTCAACGATTCATTTCTTCGTTGACATAAGAGCACGAAGCTCAACTTCTCTTGGGCACTAAGACGCATCTCTCGCTTAAAGAGGCCATACAAATCATCATGCAGCCGCCCCTGTAGCTAGAGCAGTCAGTATGATGTCTATCCCGTCTATGATAGGTACTCCATTCTAGCTTGGTCTTCGATCCTATGATAGACTCCTAAATTGCAAACATTGTGCTTATACTTCCAAACTTTACGACATCCGACAACGTCTAATAAATCTTCAATATTCCATCATCTTACTTCAGCAAGGGACTCTTACCTCCCCAATGGTTGGAGAAGTGGTCGTAAAAGAGGAAGTTCTGGGCGTAGCCGGCAAACATGCCGAAGCGGTCGCGGAAAGCCCCGACGACTGCATTGTAGGCGGAAGTGGTGATCGTCTTGCGGTCGGCCCAGTCGGGGAAGTAGAGGTCTTTGGCAAGCTGCCACACGTGGGTGTCTACGGGTACGGCCTCTGGCTTGTCCAGCGAGAAGAGGCACACGCAGTCGGCAATCTTGGCCCCGATGCCGTTCAGCGCCACCAGTTCGCGGTGGGCTTGTTCGTATGGCATATCTCGCAACGAGTCGGCCCAGCCCGGCCCCCTCTCCACAATCTGCCGGGCCACCTTCACGAGGTTGGCTGCACGGAAGCCCAGGGACGATATGCGCGTCAGGTGGTCCACGTCGCAGCGGGCCAGCGTTTCCGCGCTGGGGAAGGAGTAGTAGCGCGTGCCGTCGAGTTCCGCGACCAGGTCTCCGTACTCGCGGCTGAACACGCTGATGGAATAGGCGATGCGGGGCACGCTGTTGGCTGTGGAGCAGACGAAGGAGAGGATGCACTCCTCCGGCTCCTGCCGCGCCACCCGCAATCCCGACCAACGCCGCGCCGCTTCCCCGGCAGCCGGGTCTGCCGCCTCGATGAGCCGCACGATTTCTCCCAGATCCACGTCAAGCTGGAAGTAGTCGCGGATGAGCGCATCGTTGGAGGCTTGTGGGTAGGTCCACCATGTGAAGCGATCGCCGTCCTGCCGTATGCCTACGACGGTGGCGCGCACCACGCCTGTCCACCAGCCATCCGCGTTGCGCTTCCACCGGAAAGCCTGGCCGGAAGCCAACGTGTCGTCAAGAGAGAACTGTAGCGGGTCGTACGTGAACGAGTTGAGTTGCAGTTGGGGGGCGGAGGATGTGGTCATGAGCAATTATAGTCCAATATTGTGGCGGAAGGGCAATAGGAGCAGAGTGTAGATACGAAACCGCAAAGGCGCAAAGAGCGCAAAGGTACGCAGAGATTAAGAAGGTGTCCCAACAAGAGGACCGGAGTACGACATCATGTACTCTGGTCCTCTTTGTACTTTCCAAACCCTAATCTACTTGGCGCGTCCTCTGCGTCTCCGCGTCTTGGCGTTTCAACTCCTCACGCGCTGGCGAGGTCCGAGGGTTTGCCGCCGGAGACCACGCGCAGGTGAGAAGGCGGCTCTTCGGGGTTGTTATCAGCGTCTTCCACCGGCACGTCAGCGATGCCCTGGTCGGCGCGGGGCACCTCGTGGCAATGGCGGCAGCGGGCCTCGTAGTTCTCCTTGGCCCCGACCAGGATTATGGGGTCGTCGTAGTTGGCGGGTTGTCCATCAATCAGGCGCTGGGTGCGGCTGGCGGGTGCCCCACATACCACGCAGATCGCCTGTAGCTTGTCCACCATCTCGGCCTCGGCCATGAGCAGGGGCATGGGGCCGAACGGCTCGCCCCGGAAGTCGAGGTCAAGACCCGCCGCGATTACCCTCACGCCGTTGTGGGTCAGCCGCTTGCACAGGTCAACCACACCCTCGTCAAAGAACTGCGCCTCATCAATGGCGACCACGGTCGTGTCAGGCTCTACGAGGCCCTCTAGCTCGGCGGAGCCACCCACGGGGACCGCTGTGTGTAGCACCCCGTTGTGTGAGGCGACCTGCACCGCCGAGTAGCGCGTGTCGATGCGGGGCTTGAAGACCTGCACCTTCTGCCGGGCGATCTGCGCCCTCTTGACGCGGCGGATCAACTCCTCCGTCTTGCCCGAGAACATACTGCCGCAGACCACTTCCAGCCACCCGCCCGCGTAGTGCTTGGGGTGCGGGCCGAGCGGCCCCTGGTCCTGCATGTAGCGTTGCACGTAATCTCCCATCTTGCCACCTTTCGCCGGGGATAGCTGCAATCATACGGTGGAAAAGGTGGCACGCTCACTGTTTGCGCATCGCTGCGAGGTGTTGTTTTGCACAAGCTGCGGCATATCAGGAAGGACGATAGACGAGTTGTTAGTTGTTAGTTGTTGGATGGTATCCAAACCCTCCATCCTCTTTGCGCGTCCTCTGCGTTCTTTGCGTCTTTGCGTTTTCGTCTCCTACCATCACCCATTAAAGCAAAAGAGACCTGGGCGTGAGGCCCGGTCTCTTCTTTACTAACACTATCGATTTAGGCTTCGGTCGTGACCTCTTCGGTCTCGGTGGCTTCAGCCTGGGGGGCGGGGCGGCGCTCCTGGGGAGGAGGCGGCACGTTGGCCCTGTTGCCGGAGCCGCGCCGGGCGACCCTGACTTCGGTGTTGGTTACGGTGCGGTTCCCCATGCGGCGCATAAAGCGCTCTACCTGGCCTGCCGTGTCCACGATGCGCTGCTCGCCGGTGTAGAAGGGGTGACAATTGCTGCAAAGGTCCGTCTTGAGCACTTCCTTGGTAGACATCGTCTGCCAGGTGTTGCCGCAAGCGCAGTGAACCGTTGCAAGTACGTACTTGGGGTGGATTCCTGCCTTCATTGTTGTTTTACCTCGCTTGTTTAATTACGAATTACTAATTACTAATTACCAATTGTTTGTTACGAACCACTAATTACTATTTCCGAAGTACCTACGTAATTCGTAATTAGTAATTCGTAATTCAGCTACTGCGTGGCGGTAGCGGTCTCGGCGGTCTGTCCGTTGGGGCGCTCGGCGTATACGCTGACCCGCTTCCTGTCCTTGGTGGCATTCTCGAACTTGACGTAGCCGTCCACCAACGAGAAGAGGGTGTGGTCACGGCCGAGGCCGACGTTGTTGCCGGGGTGGATCTTGGTGCCGCGCTGGCGCACGATGATGCTGCCGGAGCGAACTGCCTGCCCATCGCCGCACTTCAAGCCGAGCATCTTCGGATTGCTGTCACGACCGTTGCGGGACGAACCTACACCTTTTTTATGAGCCATTGCTTTCTCCCTTCGGGGAGAGTTGTTAGTTGTTAGTTGTTAGTTGTTAGTAGGAAAACCTCTAACAACTAACAACTAACAACTAACAACTCCAATTACAAAGCGATTTCCTTGATCGAGAGCCTGGTGAGGCCCTGGCGGTGGCCCGTCTTGCGGCGGATGCGCTTCTTCGGCTTGTACTTGAAGATGACCAGCTTGGGGCCTTTGGCCTGTCCGATGACGGTGGCTATCACGCGAGCGCCCGCGACCGTGGGTGTGCCCACTTGCACGCCGTTGTCGCCCCCACCCACCATGAGCACCTCGCCCAGTTCTACCTGGCTGCCCTTCTGGGCATCAAGCAGTTCTACCTCTATCGTATCACCGGGGGCTACTCTGAACTGGTGGCCTCCGGCCTTTATAATTGCGTACACCTAATTTCCTCCGCTACTATTTGGGTCACAGCCTCTAATTATATCCGCGTTTGGGCGTGCTGTCAAGCGTAAGATGAGTGCTTTTATGTCTAGAGTTGAGCCTTGCCCCGCTAGCATTGCGTCAGGGTTGGCAGCTTGCCCCTTGCCTGCCGCGACAAGTGTGGTCTAGCCCTCATTGCTGGCCGCGGGCTGTGCTATCTCCGTCCTAGCCGCGTGGCTGGACAGCCAACTACGCCCCTTCAGGAGGAGTGCTCCGCACAGTAGCGCCACCAGTACTGACATGGCGAGGTACGTGGTGTGGACCCCGGAGCCATCAGCGAGCAGCCCCAGCGCAGGCTCCGTTAGCGTGAGAAAGACGGTCGCGAACAGAGACTGTATCGAGAGGACCGTGGCCCTCGCATCATCCGGCACGCGGCCCTGGATGACGGCGAGCAGCACCGGCTGGGTGAGCGCGAACAGGAAGGCTGCCACGGCGGCCATCACGAGGATTGGCATCACTGGGGCCACTCCGAGCAGTAGCAGGCACAGTACTAGGAGCAGAGGCACGCCCAGGAGGAGTTTGTCTGTGCCGATTCTCTTCTGCGCTCCCGGTACAGCAAGCGACCCTGCGATGCTCATACCTTGCACGCCAACCATGACCACGCCAAGCGCCACCACCGGCAGCCCTACTGCAAGCGTATATGGTTGCAGGAACACTTCAACATAGAAGCCGACGCAACCCAAGACGACCAGGTACGCAATCGCCCAACGTAGAGTAGCGTGTGCGCGCAAGGCAACTACGGCCTGTCTTACTATCTGTGCGTACGGCAGGCTCTTGCCTGCTTGCTGCTTCCCCTCTGAGGTTTGAGATGCCCCACGCGTTTCCCTGAAGGACAGGATGGGGATTAGCGTCGCGCCGATGAGGACGCTCGTGATGAAGGCGGGTAGCACCAGGTCAACGGAGGCGATTGCCCCCACCGCCAGGCCCGCTATCATGGCGCTGACCGTTCTTATCGCCCTGGCCCGCCCTGCGACCTTCGCGTACTCAGCTTCCCGTCCCAGGACCTTCATCGTCTCGAAGAGCAGGGCTTCGTCCGCGCCTGAGCTAAAGGTAACGGCCAAGCCCCCGACGAACTGCGCGGAGGCCATAACCAGGAAGTCACCGGAGAGGGCGAACACCAGCCATATCGCGCAGCCAATGATGGCGCTGAGTGACAGCGAGAGCTTGCGTCCGTACTTGTCGGCCACTATGCCCGTGGGTATCTCGAACAGGAAGATGCCGAGCCAGAAGGGAAGGTCGAGAAGCGTAACTTCGGTCAGGCTGTAGCCATAATGCTGCTGTAGAAAGACCACCCACAGCACGATGGGCGTACCGGTTGCCGCACCCCTCAGCGCGGACAGGAAGAAGTATTTGCGGATGTTGGGATGGTATCTCTGCTCTATCGTTAGAGGATGCAGCCTACTAGACCTCCAGCTTGGTCTTCAGGACGGTGTGGGAATTTACCTGACCTGCCGCACTCTCGCTATTTGTCTGTGAAGGTGTCAGCGAACACCAGCCAATGGTCGGCATGGTAGTAGCTAGGTGCCTGCCTCACCCTCGCACGTAGCGCTAACGTACCGGAAGATGCGTACAGCACGTATATCTGTCTCGCCGCCAGGTTCGGATAGACCATCAAGCCGCCGTCAAAGTAGGCTACCACGCTCCCGCGTCCAGGGTTCGCAGGGTCATTTTCCTGTACGTCTGCGGGTCCTGTTGCCCAACCGAGGGTATTCAGCAGGTTGTATTCTTGCCATACCTTCAGTAACGTGCCTGACGGTGCCTGTAAGCCGTCGGGCGCGTCAGAAGGAGCCGCTGGTATGGCGTATGGTTCTACCCAGTTGAAGGTCCAGACTCTGCCATCCGTGTACAGCACGTAAATATCTTCCACGTATGCCTTCGTATACAGGTCCTGTACGGTCACGGCGATCATCTGGCCTCGTTGGAAGGTCTGCCGCTTGACGGTTGTACCCTTTTCCGATACGTCAATACAATCAAGTCGGGTCCTCACAACCTCATTTTCTTTGTATAGCTTACCGAAACCTCGTTCTGGCACTATTCCGCACCTGTTCAGAAGTGCGTCAGGCTTACCGGCACCATTGTAGCGCCAGTCATAGTAGTGCTGCCCAACATTGCCCATCTGCACCTTATAGCCTTCCGGAGCATCCGGTGCGTAGGTCAGTAGGCGGCGCTCATAAACCTGGAGCATAACCTCCATCGGGTAACCGTCAATGTACATGTTCACCCAGAACGCTTCGCTGATAGGATATCCGGTTACGTAGAAGTATGGCACGCTCAACTGAGCCGTCCTCTGCTTCCCACCTTCTACCACGGGGCCGGAGGCATTCAGGAACTCAAAGAAGACTTCCGGGATGTTGTGCCGGGTCGCGGATTCGTAGTAGGCATATTTCACACCATACTGTTCAGGGTTCGGCGGGCCATCAATCTGGGCGGTTACGGACTCGGGATAGCCGTCTCTCTCAATACGTTGGACTACAGGTTTGCCTACACTGTCAGGAGCCTCTTGCTCTATCACGTAGCCAAGACTAGAATACGTGATAGAACCGGGGCCTGGTACTCCGCCGGATAAAGGTATCCTCGCCGGGTATCGGAACGCGAACTTGACGTTCCCAGTCTGCATCTGGCCGCTTATTAGCTCCCTGGTGAGTAGGCCATTGGTGACGTAGAACGGGTTGTTAGGGTCCGCGTTGGGGTTATTGATCTCCATACGGCTCTTGTCAAAGTACTGTACCAGGTGCTGCCCGCCCGGTCCCTCCGCGTAGTCCTCAAGTATCTGGCCAGTGTTGGGCTGCGGTCCCCAGTACCAGCTTCGCTTTACCAAGCCGTTTGATATGAGTGAGTCGGTGCGTGTCCAGACTCGCTGAAAGGCAGGATCCGCGAAACGATGACCCTGATGGGCTTGAACGGTAGAGTTACCGGGCCCGACGAAAAGCATAGTTGATGTCAGCAGCGACAAGGCAAATAGTGTTGAAAGCTGCCGGGTCTCCAATTAATGGCCTCTCTTCCTTTATAGGTTACTACAAAGTAACTCCCGTGTAACTCCTGTGACTAGAATGTAGACGGACGTATGGTGCCGGAGGTTGCGTGTTGGTAGCGCCTTGTCGCTGCTGGCAGTCGAATAAACCCTGGCACGAAACTAGCTACACACTGGGCTGCCGCAGACCGTCCACAACTACGCCTTGCAAGCTGTGGATGGGATATACTGGTCGTACCTACCGCTGCCCCAACATACCAGCCTTGGTAAGCGGGGTACAGGCATTCTATCTCAATGAGGAGAGGAATGATTGACGAGAGAATAAATACCGCTCCGCCCGGCTTCGACGCGGAAGCCAACCTACCTTCGGGCTTCCTCGAATTCTTCCTGCCGCTACACCGGGAGTTCACCCCTCGCCAGCAGGCCCTCGTCCGCAAGCGTGCTACAGTGCTTGCCGAGGCGCACCGGGGCAACCTGCTCGACCACCTGCCACCCTCAGAGGCCACCACGGGCGACTGGCGCATAACCTTACCCGAATGGTGCCAGGACCAGCGCAACCAGATGACCGGCCCCGCCGACGACGCCGAGCTTGTGGTCAAGATGCTCAACTCCGGCGCGCCCGGCGTGATGCTCGACCTCGAAGACTCGATGGCGAACTCCTGGCCGAACACGCTGAGGGGTATAGGCAACGTGCTCTCCGCATTGGTAGGGGAATTGACGTATTCGGACCAGAAGCGTGGCGGTGAGGTGGGCATCAAAGACAGCCGCACCGTCATCTGGACCAGGCCGCGCGGCCTGCACATCTCACAGGCAGGGGTGGTGCCGGGGGAGGGGCTCACTTCGGCCTCGCTGTTCGACGTAGCCATGCTAGCCTATCAGGTGGACCCGGCCAGGCTCAAGCACCCCCTGTGCATCTACATCCCCAAGACCGAGTCGGCGGAAGAAGCTCTCTGGTGGCGCGACCTGTTCCAGGCTATTTCGGCGGCAAGGGGCCTGCCCCGCGACTACATCAAGTGCATGGCGCTGGTCGAGTCGCACCCGCTGGCGTTCCAGATGGAGGAGTTCGTCTATAACCTGCGCGAGCACATCCTGGGCCTCAACCTGGGGCGCTGGGACTACATGGCGAGCCTCATCCACTTCAACTTCAACGATCCCAGGTGGGTGCTCCCCGACCGCAACACGATCCCGCATAACGTGCCGTTTTTCCAGAACCTGCGCGAATTGATACCCGAAATCTGTCATAAGCGCGGCATCCTGGCGATTGGCGGCATGACGGCCCTCTTTCCGAGCCGCGTTGACCCTGAATTGAACGAGCGTGCGCTCAAGGTGCTGGCCGAGGACAAGAAAAACGAGGCGAACAGCCTGATGGACGGCGCGTGGACCGGGCACCCCGACCAGAACGAAATCGCGGTGAGCCAGTTCCCGTACCCCAACCAGCTAGACGCCCGGCCACAGGGCATAGATAGATACCCCGACCTGCGCCCGTCGCCCGAAGGTGTGGGCAAGCGGACCCTGGCAGGCACTCGGGCCGCCGTGAGAACGGTGATACGTTATCGCAACGGCGTGCTGAACGGCAAAGGCGCGAGCCTGCTGGATGGGTACATGGAGGACCTGGCGACCGACCGCATCTATCGCCTGATGATCGCCCAGCGCATCAAGCACCGCGACTCCGTGACTATCACCGGCGAAGAAGGAGAGACAGTCGAGCACACGCCCGAATTGGTGAACCGTCTCTTTGACGAGGAGCTTTACAGGCTGCTTGGAGAGCTACCGGAGAATGCTCCCGCGGACGCCGCTGGCAAGTTCAAGATGGCCCGCGAGATAAGCGAAAGGATGATTACAAGCGGCGAGTTCGACCCTGTTTAGTAAGCGGGAACAGAGACGTTCCTAATGCTCATGATCGCACGACCAGTCGGAATGTTGTTCGGATGGATACGTTAACAAGGAGGTTAACAGCACTATGGTCCACGAAGTAACTCAGAACGTGACGCAGGATGGACACGGCAACGGGCATGGCAACGGACATAAGCTCGCGCCCCAGCAATCGCAGCTAGAGCTTGCGCCCACGCCGCTGCTGCCTGAGGGGTACATGGTGCCCAAGTCGCGTTGGACGCACCCCAGCACTCGCATGCGGCAGTTATTGGAGACCGAGCCGTACCTGTTCGGACCTGGCGTGTACGACCCCTTTGGCGCGCAGCTTGTGATGTACTACGGCTTCAAGGCGGTCTACTTCAGCGGCTACTCGTTCGCCATAGGCCACCTCGGCACCACCGATATGGACCTGTACTCCAGCGTCGAGATCGCGGACGCCGCCCGCCGTACAGTGAGCGCGATGCGCAAGTTCCAGCTAACGATGGCTGTTGGCGAGCCGGAGAAGGGCATACCGCCGAAGCACCTGGAGATACCGCCCCTCATCGTGGACATGGACGGCGGCTACGGCAACATCTTCAACGTGCAGCGGACGACCGAGCTATACGTGGGTGCGGGGGTGGCCGCCGCTCACATCGAGGACCAGGTGCTGCCCAAGCGGTGCGGCCACATTGGAGGTAAGGCCCTCATCGGAGTGAACGAGATGGTTGGCAAGCTGCGCATGGCCCGCGCGGTGGCCGACGACCTGGGCAACAGCGATTTTGTCATCATAGCCCGCACCGACGGCCTCAGCGCGGTGGACGCCCCGGAGTCGCAGCGCGGGATGGAGTTGGCTATCGAGCGCGGCCTGCGCTACCTCGACACCGGCATCCCCGACCTGCTCTGGTGCGAGTTCCCCACATCAGACCGCGAGCCGGTTGAGACGTTTGCCAGCGAAATCAAGAAGCGCTTTCCCGATGCGCGGTTCGCTTTCAACTGGTCGTCCTCGTTCAAGTGGTTCAACGACCCCAACCCGACCACCTTTGCCGAGCTAGGCGATATGGGCTTCAAGTTCCTGTTCATCACCCTGGGCGGGCAGCACGCCACCGGCTACGGACTGAGCAACCTGCTGCAGGAGATGTCCCAGACGCAGGAGCAAGGCTACATCAATCTCCAACGCAAGGAGTTCGTGGAGGGCGGCGACTACCCCACCAAGAGCCACCACTTCTTCTCCGGCGTGCCCTACCACCACGCGGTAGGCAAGCTGTACGACGCGGCCCGCCTCGGCTCCGAGTACATGGAAGAGCTACCGGAGGGGAAGGTCGTCTAGGGACGATGGACGATGGGCGGGGGGAACCGAACCCTCTGCCCATCGACTGTTATTGTGGCTGTGCCGACGTAGGATATGAGAACCTGGTTCCGCGTCATCTTGAGCGTAGCGAAGGATCAGTAGCCCGTGCTTGACTCTCCCTTGCACAGCACCCAAACAGCACCTTTTGTCATTCTGCACGCAGTGAAGAATCTCGTCCCTCAGCACCCAAGTATCACCCTTCCTACAGCCACAGAGTCCCATGAGAAAAGAGGAACATTCTGGTGAAGGACGAGATTCTTCACTGCGTGCAGAATGACAAATTGGGAGTCGGTCACTGTTGTTCTACAGTATCTCTGCCCACCTGATTCTTCGCTGCACTCAGAATGATAGAGGGAGAGATGGTCTTGTAATTCGGTGGCGGCACAGCCGGGGCCATTAGGAAGTAATAGACAGGCGCGCTATTTCCTCGCTACGAACAGGCCGTTGTCCTTGCGGATGTGGATGGGGCCGTTGGCGTCGAGTTCGGCCTGGATGAAGTCGGCCAGTGCCACGGTCTGCTCTGTGCCGAAGACGGAGCCTGAACTGGAGAGTATGTACTCTACTAGCGGGCGGGCCTCTGTTACCTCTAGCGCGTCCTCGTAACGCAGTAGCTCTACCTGGCCGAAGTGTTGCGCGATTTCCTCTCCGCCCGTTTCCAGCACGAAGCCAAGCCTCTGCTCTTGTGTGTCGGGTGTGGCTGGGCCGAAGGGCAGCCGGGCCGCTGCCACGGGGTCGAAGCGGTCCAACAGCTCGAAAATCTCGTACAGGTGCATGCGGCCGAGCGTTGACACGTACAGCTTGCCGTCCGGTTTGAGCACCCGCCGCATTTCGGTGAGCGCCTTGCTGCGGTCGGGCACGTGGTAGAGCATGTACAGCGCCAGCACGGCATCGAAGCTCTCATCATCAAAAGGCAGCGACATGGCATCAGCCTTCTGGAAGCTAAAGCCCTCTGCCCCTTGCAGGTTGGCCTGTGCCTCCTCAACCATGCCTGGGGAGAGATCGGTGAGCACCACTTCCCAGTCATGGGGCACCCGCGTCAGATTCTCCTCCCAGAGGGTGCCTGGGCCGCAACCAACTTCCAGTAGTCTGGCCTGCTCGGGTAGGTCAAGCTGGTGGAACAGCCAGCGGAACCAGCCGTACTTGTTGGTGCTGTATAGCTCGTGCAGGCGTATGCGCGCGTTTAGATTAACGGCTGTCTTGTACTGGCTGGAAAGTAGGTAGTTCTGGTCGGAGATACTTGACATAAAGCAAGTGCGATTTACAGGTAGAGCATGCCGAAGGTGAGGGGTTGCTTGTACTGGAGGCGGTTGCCGGTGGAGGTCATTAGCTCCTGCCGGGCAGGGTCGGGGTTGTCGTTATCGCCCGCAGAAGCCACGAAGCCGATACCCATGCCGGGCTGGGGGCGAAAGTCCCCGAAGGCCGACCAGGGCAGCATAGCCTCGATGACGTAGCCGTTGTTGGCGGGCCTGCGCTGGGCGCGTACCGTCACCAGCTTGTCGCGGTTCGGGTCCCGGTCAGGGTTCCAGAATACGGCTTCGGGGCCATGGCTGGCGAAGTCGCCGGGGGAGAGACCTAGCTGGAAGTCGTCGCCGTTGCCTGTGGCCGCGTTGAAGTCGCCCGCCAGGTCGAGGTCGAACCAGATTTCGATGTCGTCGCCGTTGTACAGGCTGTAGCTGCGGGTACTGGCGGTCTGCACGTGTACGTCGTCGGTCACTACCGCGCCGATGTAGAAGTTGGCGTCGTCCCAGGCGAAATTGAAGGTGGCGCTCAGGTCGTGCGGGCCTTCCCAGCGCAGGTCTCGCACCTTCTCATTTATCAGGGTAATATCTGGAGCGGGCACCGCCCACTGCTCCGCGCCCGCCCAGTCAGACATGTCGCCGTCAATCGTAAGGGGCTGAAGCGCCCTGGGCACTCGGATGTCGGGGCCGTTGCCAGTGCGCACGGGGCCGCTGTAGGTGGTAGGGCCGGGAGCCTGGAAGCGGTCCGCGCCGCCGTTCCCTGTTTGGCCGCCCTGCCCGATTCTTAGCGGGAAGACACCCGCCCCCGCCGCCATGACGACGGCTCCCAGCGCGACTAGGAAAAGCGCGAAGAAGAGCAGCACCGTCCGGCGTCCGCGACCCCGCTGCTCGGGCATGCGCGTGTAGGTGACGTGGGGGTCGAACTGCTCGTAAACTTCGTAAGGCGGGTCCATCTCATTGACGTACGGGTTTATCGTCTGCTGGCCGCCGTCCCAGTGCTGCGCGTTGCTGTCGTAACCCCCGGCAGGCTGGGGCACGTAGCGGGTGGCGTTCCCCACTCCGTTGGTGCCCGGCTTGCTCGTGAGCCAGGGTCCGCCGTGCGGCAGCCAGCGTGCCACCTCTTGCAGGTCGCGGGCGAAGTCCAGCGCGTCGGAGTAGCGCAGGGTGGGGTTCTTGGCGAGGGCGCGGTCGATGACCGGCTGTAGCTCCTGTGGCAGGCGTGGGTTCATCGAGCGGAGGGGTGGCGGTGCATCGTGGACCTGCCGGTAAAGCACGCTTGCGGTGTTTTCCCCCGCGAACGGCGTCACTCCCGTCAGCATCTCGTACAGCACCACCCCAAGGGAATAGATGTCGGAGCGCTGTTCCGCCGGGCGGCCGCTAATCTGCTCAGGGGCCAAATAGTCGGCGGTGCCCATCACCAGGCCCGTGGCCGTCAACCCCGCCTGTCCCGCCCCTGCCGCCCGTGCTATGCCGAAGTCCGAGAGCACTACCGAGCCGTCCGGCTCCACGAGGATGTTGCCGGGTTTCACGTCGCGGTGGATGACGCCGTTCTTGTGAGCGTAATGTAGCGCCTGCGCCACCGGCACGATGACGTTTATCGCGGTCTCTATGGGGAGGGGGCCGTTGTCTTGGAGGATGTCGCGCAGGGTAGTGCCCTGAACGTAGCGCATGGAGATGTAGTGGAGGCTGCCGTCCTGCTGCACGTCGTACACGCGCACGATGTTGGGGTGCTCCAGGTTGGCCGCCGTGACAGCCTCGCGCTTGAAACGCTCCACCGCCTTGGGGTCGATGGCGAGTGCGGGGTCGAGCACCTTGATAGCCACCGCGCGGTTAAGCACGGTGTCGTGCGCTCTGTAGACCGTAGCCATACCGCCCCTGCCAAGGAGGGACTCCAGGTGGTACTTGCCTAATCTGCGGCCTACGAGTGTATCCAATGTGGGTTGTTAGCTGCCGGTGGTTGGTGCCCAGGGGATCGCAAGAGACGGAACGCGCGTGCGATACCAGCGACATTATACGGTCAATTGCCGCCTGCTTACCAGCGTTTGCACGTTGCACAGGGTCGGGGTTCTGTTGCCGCTAGACTCCCATCGACTTCAGTCGACGGCTAGAGTTTGCGAAGTCCCCCTTCGGGGACTGATAAGCCTTTGAGCCCTTCTGGGGTTTTTAAGAAGAACCAGTCTGCCGAAGGGCAGACTTTGCACGGTGTAGCCTTCGACTTCAGTCGAGGGGCGTCTACTCCGGGTGATGTGTCAGAAAGGGGAGAAGCATCCACAGGACGACGCCCGGCAATCTCAATCGCCGGGCATCGTCTGGCAACCCTGCGTCAGACCGCTATGACTTGCGGATGTTGTAGAAGGCGCTGAGACCGGGGTACACCGCGCTATCCCCAAGCTCTACCTCAATGCGGAGCAGGCGGTTGTACTTGGCGGTACGCTCGCCGCGCGCCGGGGCACCGGTCTTTATCTGGCCGCAGTTGAGGGCCACCGCGAGATCGGCTATGGTGGTGTCCTCGGTCTCGCCGGAGCGGTGGGACATGACGGCGGTCCAACCCGCTTGCTGTGCGTCGCGCACCGCCTGTATAGCCTCGGTGAGGCTGCCTATCTGGTTTACCTTGGTGAGCAGCGAGTTGCAGGCCCCGGCCTCGACGGCGCGGGCGATGCGGCCTGTGTTGGTGACCAGCAGGTCGTCGCCCACGAGTTGCACGCGGCTGCCTATGCGCTGGTTGAGCAGTTGCCAGCCCTCCCAGTCGTCTTCAGCCAGGCCGTCTTCGAGCGAGATGATCGGGTAGCGGTTGGTCCAGTCCTCCCAGAAGGCCACCATCTCCTCGCTGGAAAGGCTGCGTCCCTCCTTTGCCAGCTTGTACGAGCCGTTCTCGTATAGCTCGGTCATAGCGGGGTCCAGGGCGATGTGTATGTCCTTGCCCGGTACGTAACCGGCCTGCTCCACCGCCGCAAGGATCAACTCGACGGCTTCCTGGTTGCTCTTGAGCGAGGGCGCGAAGCCGCCTTCGTCACCGATGCCGGTGCTGTAGCCCTTGTCGTGCAGGGTCTTCTTGAGCGACTGGTATATCTCCACGGCCCACCTCAGACCTTCCCGGAAATTGGGCGCGCCCGTGGGCATGACCATGAACTCTTGGAAGTCGGTGGAGTCTACCGCGTGCTTGCCGCCGTTCATGATGTTGAACATGGGCACGGGCATGGTGCGGGCAGCCAGGCCACCCAGGTAGCGGTACAGTGGCATGTTGAAGTGTTTGGCCGCGGCGTGGGCGGCCGCCAGGGACACCCCCAGTATGGCGTTGGCACCCAGGCGGCCCTTGTTAGGCGTGCCGTCGAGGACGAGCAGGGCGCGGTCAAGCCCCACCTGGTCGCAGGCATTACTGCCTATTAGCTGCTCGGCCACCGCCACGTTGACGTTCTCGACGGCCTTGAGCACGCCCTTGCCACCGTAACGGCGCTTGTCCCCGTCGCGCAGCTCCACAGCCTCGTGCGCCCCCGTAGACGCCCCCGAAGGCACGGCCGCGCGCCCCACGGCTCCGCCAATCAGGCTGACCTCCACCTCAATCGTGGGGTTGCCCCTCGAGTCGAGTATCTCGTAAGCCCTTACGTCCTTGATTTCAACTTCGTACACAGCAAGTCCTCCCTTGCATAAACATCAGGGTCAAATATCCGATGCATGATACCGCAGGCAGTGGGAGTTGGCAAGACGGGCGGGATGTCTAAACGCCAGAAGGAACAAAGAATTGCACCGCAGAGACGCAGAGGACGCGGAGGTTACGCGGAGATAAATGAGGGTGTTCGTATCCAGAGTAACATCGTACAGTGGAGTGCTACCCTTACTCGCACCCTAACCACAATTATCTTTGCGTGCCCTCTGCGTTCTCTGCGTCTCTGCGGTGAATATTCAATTCCACCTTGTCGTGATGCGTTTAGCTCTGGCTATTGCTTGGGCAGCGGCATGCGCAGGAACGGCTCGGTTGGTGTGCGCTGGCCGGGGATGTAGCCTCTAGGGGTTTCTGGAGCCATTTCTACGCCCGCGCCGTTGGTGCTCGACGTGTCAAGCTCGTCGGTTTTCAGGGCGACGATCTCGCTCCTGGGTACCGGGACCTGGATGCCTTCGCGCTGGAACACCTCGTAGATGTCCATCATCAAGTCGTTGGTGACTTTGGACTGGCGCTCGAAGTTCTCCAGCTTGATGTCATCGATGTAGTAGCTCATGTTGTAGAAATAGAAGAAGTCACCGAAGCCCTTGAAGCTGGCACCGGGCACCTTCCAGTCCTCGAACGGCTCGTGGAACCTGTTGCTGTTGATCCACCGCTTGATGTTCGTCAGATAGTTGTCGAGCAGCTCTTCGTCGCCCGCCGGGAGCGACAGCAGCCTGGTGCTCAGCAGGCGCAGCTTGCGCTCCCATTGTTCGACCAGCCTCCTGTATTCGCTGGGGGGCAGCACGTCTTCTTCCTTCCACTGCGTATATCGCATGATACGCGGGCGCAACTCGTTCAACCGCCGCTCGCACATCGCCTGCATGCCGCCCCATTGTGTAAACAGGCCCCTGATGCGCAGTCGCTCCTGCCTGGTGAGGCCGTCCGCTTCCAGGGTGCGTAGCCAGTGGATAAGGCCGTCAAGCTCCGCGTTCAGCCCCTCGATTGAGTCGAGCATCTCCATCTCGTTGTACACCACCGCCACGTTCTGCACCCACAGCTTGATGCGCGCCGACTCCTTATAGAAGCCCTTGATGTGCAGCGCCTCGGCTACCACGTTGCCCGCTTCCACCAGCCGCGTCAGCAGGCCGTCCAACTCCTCTATCGCCCGCTTCTCGTGCGCGAGTAGCTCTTGCTCCAGGGCTTCAGCCTCGACGTGTAACTCTTCAATCGAGTTGAGCGCGGCGCGCAGAGGCTCCAATTCCACGTGTGACAGCGTGTTCTCCAGTCCGTGCCAGGCCACGTCTATCTCCGCTATCCTGTCGGTTTGCTGGCCGCCCATCGTCCTGCCACTCGCGTCCACTCCGCCCAGGATGGTGCGTAGCTGCTCCACGTCCCTCACTGCCTCGCCGCGCGCCCGCAACTGGCTCAGTGCGACTTGCGCGTCTATCAAGCACTGGGTAAGCTGCGTGCGTACCTGGAGCAAGTTGCTGTAGAGGTTGTTGTTCTTGGCGGTATGCTCGCGCCACCATTCCTCGAGCGCGGTCTGAGCCATTGTGAGCACCGTGCTGCTGGCACCCGAGAGCATGGCTATCTTGTTGATCCGGTTGCGCAGCACCACCAGCTTCTTCTCAGGCACGTGCAGCACGTTGCGGTGGCTCTGCACTATCTCCCTCAGCAGCGCCCTCACGCGGGCGGGGTCGGCGTCCATGTTGGTGCGTATCTGCGTGATCGTCCTCATATCGACGGTCGGCTTGTTGATGTTGGCGATAGAGGAGCGGGTAAGCACGTTGTTCGGCATGTAGATGAGGGCGTGGTTCGTCATGTCGTAAAGCTGCGTCATGCGCAGGCCCACCTTCTCAACCCGGTAGATCTTGTTCTCGGGCAGGATTATAAGGTCGTCCTCTCGGAAGGGCGGGTCTATCATCAAGTAGACTCCGCTGAACAGGTTGCCCAGAGTGTCCTGGAAGGCGAGACCGATGATGAGGCTAACCGCGCCGATGCTGGCGAGCAGCACGCCGATGTTCACGTCCAGCGCCTGCAAAATAAAGGCGAGCGCCACCAGGAAGAAGACCAGCGGGCCGAGCGTCTTGACTATGGGCACCAACAGGTCGTCCACGTTGCTCTCGGACTCCGCCGCCCTGTGCGCCAGCCACCGCAGCAAGAACTCGCGGACGACGCGCCACGCCAGGTAGAACACCACCGCTAACACCACAACGGTGTAGAGCCTGCGCAGCAAGAGGGCGAAGTCCGGCCCCAGTGGTATTTCTTCGAGCGCCTGCACGACGCCGTACGCCACGATAGCGACGAAGAGTGGCACCCGCCCGGTGCGCAGCACCATATTGTCGAACTCGTTGCGCGTGGAGCTTACCAGCATGCGCCCCACCGGGAACAGCAGCCAGTAAGCAAGTGCCCCTATAGCCGCCCAGACAACGAAGGTGAGCAAGACCTGTAGCAGCCGGTCTTCAGGCCAGCCGTTAATCTGTATGAGAAGCGTGCCAAGAACCATGTTCAAACCTGCCATAACTCCTCCATGTCATAAGTTCCGAGTACCGAGTACCGAGTGCCGAGTGATTGTTGCGAGCCTACTCGGAACTTGGAACTCGGAACTCGGTACTTCCTAGCGGTATTGTGAACCAGAAGATGCTGCCACCTTCGGGGTTGGGCGTCATGCCGATTTCGCCGCCGTGCGCCTGCACTATTTCCTTGCTGATGTGCAGCCCCAGGCCGAGACCTCGTTCCCGGCGTATGCCCGTCGGTGCTCCACCGTTTGTGCCTGCGTCCTGGCCTGCGGGCCTGCGGTCCTGGTAGTAGCGCGAGAACAGGTGGGGGCGCATCTCCTCGGGCACGCCCGGCCCATTGTCGGCCACCTCTACGCGAGCCTGGCCGTCCTGCTGTTGCACGCGCACCAGCACGAGAGTGCCCGGCGGGCTGTAGCGTATGGCATTACCTAGCAAGTTGGTAAGCACCTGCTCGATCCGGGTCGCATCTACCATGCCTATTATACTGGTGGGAGCAACTAACTCAAGCCTGTGCGCGCCCTGGTCAATCGACTCGGCAGCCGACAGGGCAGAGCGCACGATCTCAGTTATGTCGCTCTCTTTTCTATCGAGTACCAACCTGCCCAGTGAGATGCGGGAAGCGTCCAGCAGTAGCTCCACGAGGGCGTTCAACCTCCTGGAGAGCTTGGTCATCTCCTCCAGGTAGCGCACGAAGCCGGGCGGTACGTCGTCCCTGGCCGCCTGCCTGTTTTGAAGCTGGATGTAGCCGTGGAGCGCGGTCAGGGGATTGCGTATCTCGTGAGCGGCGGTGGCGATGAACTCGTCCTTGCGGGCGTCCAACTCGCGCATGCGTGTCACGTCCTGCAACACCACAGCCGCTATGGTGATGTTGCCCCTGTCGTCGCGTAGCGGGACCGCGCTCACGAGCAACGAGTGTCTGCCCTGCCCAGGTATTTCGGCCAGCATCTCTTCCTCGCGCACTACCTGTCCGTGGGTCAGCGCCCGCACGCTGGGGAACTCTTCATATGTATAAGGGGTGCCGTCGGGCCGCGTGAAATGGTAGTAGGCGGCCCGGTCTTCGGGACGCAGAGCATTCCACTCGTCGGTGGGAAAGAGGTGCTCGGCGGCGTGGTTCTGGAGCACAGTGTTGCCGTTGGGAGGCACGATCAGCCTCACGGGCACGGGAAGGCTTTCGATGATGGCCTGGAGGCGCTGGCTCTCGGCTTCCGCCGCCTCCGTGGCCTCCTTTTGCAACTTGGTCTCACGCCTGGACACCGCCGCCGCGAATATGGCGCTTGACAGGGCGAGCACTCCCACTCCAATCAGCAGGTATAGTTCGTTGCGGCGGATGCGGAGCAGGTCGGCGTTGTACTGGCGCACCCGGTCGTTCAGCAGGTCGTTGAGCCTGGTGCTGCGTTCGCGGAAGCGGTTGAAGAGGTCATTGCCCCGCCCGCTGACCACTATGTCCACGGCTTCCTGGGTGCGCCCCGAGCGGACCAACTCAGTCGTCACCTGGGAAAAGTCCTCTCTCCAAACGGTTGCCGACGCCTGCATGTCGCGCACAAGGGTGGTGATGGGCTGCGCCCCCTGCTCGTCCCGCGCGTCGAGGGCGGCGGCATCCTTCTCAAGAGTTTCCCACAGGTCCGGTAGCTGTTGCTCCGCCTGCCTGTAAGGCTCAAGGAACTCCTCGTTCTCCGTGATAATGTAGCCCCGGTTGGCTGCCTGCATGTCAACGTGCATGCCATAGAGCGTGCGCTCCACCAGCAGTAGGTCGTTCGTGATCCGTATGTTCTCCTGCGCTCCCCGCCCCAGCAATTCGGTGATCACTCCTACGCCCGCTAGAACGAACACGAGCAGAATCACCACGCCTATGAGTATAGGCGCTAACCGGTTGTTGCTTCGATTCTGCACTGTGCGTAAGCGCGAGAGCATCTGGTCTTCCTGGGCAAGCGAAAAGAAGGCTTCCACTTATATAGCGGCAGCCTACCCTTACTATAAAGCCCTACGCTCGCACTGTCAATACGGCCAATGCCGCTACAAAGGCGTAGGGGAGCAATCATTCTCCGGCAGGGGAGATAAAGGAAAGCGTGGCATGTAACAGGTGGCATAGAAGACGCCCGTCGAATGATGCTACAGATTGCAAAGGCGACGCCCGTCGATTGAATTCGAGGGCTACACAAGGCAAAGTCCCAAGGGACTGATACGTCATAGTAAGTCTTTTCAGATTCTCAAAGAAGAACCAGTCTGCCGCAGGGCAGACTTCGCAGTGTGTAGCCCTCGAATTCAATCGACGGGCGTCGGCTGATGTCCATGCTCCTACTCCATGAACGCGCGTCTCCTTTGTGGCGAATGACCTGCGGAGAATGACCTCACCACAGTATCACAGCAGGGACGTTCGGCTGTACCTGGCAGCCTCCCATGCTCGCAATCCTATGTGCAAGCTGTAGCTAACGTGTGGATTATCGTACGTTACGACATCGCTAGCTGCTATACTCGGCCCGAAACAGGAAGGTCGCGCCCATGTGAGCGATCAATGTATGCGGCATTTCCATAAGTACCAGGAGCGAAGGGTAGGGCAATGCAGATTCCCAGGGTGGGACTTGACAAGCTACTGAATGCTACGGAGGCCGCGAACAGGCTCCGTAGCCGCTTGGCCGTGGTGCGCTCGCGCCTCCAACAGAAGCAGTTGGTGGCTGTGGCCGTGTCGAGCGCGCCTATCACCACCCAACTGGTCGCAGCCGCGCTAGAGTCGCCCGACCGCTTCCAGATATCGGGCCTTCAGCCGGTGGACCGCTCGCGCACCTTCACGCTGCCCTGGGACCGGCAGCGTTCCGATGACGGTGGCGACAGGGACCAGGAACCCCGGAAGCCGCTCAACCTGCTCGACTGGCTCTTGCTAGGTTTGGAGGCGCTGGGTGCGCTCGTAGTGGCGTGGCTGGCCTTCCAGTACATCTACACGACCTACATTGACACCGCCCCTCGCAGACTCACTCCGCCTCCCCCCAGGCAGGTCCCTTCGGGTGGCAGTGGGGCCATACCGACTGCCACCACGACCGGCAGGGCGACCGCCACCCCTGAAGCTGAGGCCACCGCTACGTTTGTATCTGAGGTGCTCCCGCCTATGGTTGGGGGCGAGCCGGAACCCACCGTGACTGCTACACCAGGTACCGGCGCAACGCCCGCACCGACGATCTCCCCCGAAGCCTTGCTCCCGAACCGGCTGCGCATCCCGGTCATGTTCCTGGACAGTGCGGTGCATGAGGTGACTGTGAATATGGGCGAGTGGGAGGTGTCCCCTATGGACGTGGGCCACCACGAGGGCACGGCCAACCCCGGTGAAGTAGGCAACGTGGTGCTGGCGGGGCACCGGGACATCAACTCCGCGCTGTTCCGCGAGTTGGACCGGCTGCAACCGGGCGACGAGGTATTCGTGAGCAATGAGTTTGGCGAGTACCGTTACGTGGTTGAAGAAAGCCTGGTGGTCAGCCCCGACTACGTGCAGGTCATGGACCCTACGGACGACAAACGCCTGACGTTGATAACGTGCACGCCGCCAGGGCTCGCTACCCAGAGGCTCGTCGTGATAGCCAAACTGGACGAATCGAGCGTGGCGCAGGCACCCTAGATAAGCTGAAAGTGCTCGTACTTTAGCCAATAAACCGATTTGCCAAGAGACACAGGGAGATGAGATAGAGATGAAGAACTATTTAGATGTGCAGAGTTCCGTGCGAAAGAACCTGAGGACTGTTATATACCTGCTGGTCGCCGCGCTGGCGCTGGGACTGGGCCTGACCTTTGCTACAACCGCCCAAGGCGCACCCCGACAGCAGACCCAGGGTGCCATTACTGGTGCTGTGACGCTGGGCGAGGCGGGGGCGGAGGGTGTAACCGTGGAGTTGCGCCAGCACGCTAACAGTGGGGCAGAGAGCCTGCTCGCCACCACTACCACGGACGCCACCGGGCGCTATGTCTTCGTCAACCAGCCGAGCGCCCCCGGCGATGCCTTTTACTACATCCAGTTCCAGGGTGGACCTGGCACGCTCGCTACCTGGCGCACGTTCCCGATCATCTATCTCACCGGCACCGAGTTCAACGTACCCACCGTAGACATCTCCGACGTTGTACTGGTGGAGCCTGCTGCGGGAGGCACGGTGGCCCCCGGCAGCAAGCTCAAGTGGAAAGCGCGGCGGGCGGGCGAGACTTACCGCCTGTACATCTACGCGGCGGGGCAGGGCGACAAGCCGGTCGTGGACAGCGGCAGCCTCGGCGCAGGCACCGAGTACACGCTGGGTGAGGGCGGCCTGGCAGAGGGCAAGTATGAAGCTATCGTGCAGGTGCGCGATGCGGTAATCGGTTTCGGACACAGCCGCGCTCGCTTCCAGTTCACAGTCGCGAAAGCTGCGGTGAATACCCCGGTCTTACAGGCCGCGCCGCAGGAGGGCAGCCCCGGCGCACCCGCGGTGCAACCCACTCCCGAACAGCAGATAACCATGCCTACCACGCAGCCTCAGCAGCCGGAAGGCGAGGAAGCGGAAGCAACTGAGAATAACCCGGCGGCGCAACCTACGGCCGAGACCCCGGCGCAGGCTGCCGGGCAGCCGGAGCTAAAGGTACGCCTCTCCGCCGACAAGACCACTGTGGACCAGGGGCAGTCGCTAGTGTACGTAATTGAGGTGCACAACGCCGGGGATGCCGCGGCCACTGACGTGGTGGTGACGGACAAGCTACCCGCCGGAGTCACGGTTGACACCACGCGCTTGCGAAGTACCCACGGCTCTGTAGCCCTGAATGACAACACGGTCACGGCGCAGGTAGGCGAGTTGGCGGCAAACAGCACGGCCCAGGTGGAAATCCCGGTGCAGGTAGGAGCCACTGTCGATAGCTCCCTCAGCAACCAGGCGAGTGCTGTGTACAAGCAGAGCAGCGAGGTAGTGCAGTCCAACGCCTACATCGCGCAGGTAGCGGAGCCTCTGACCGCGCAGCAACCTGCCGCTACCGAAACGGTCCTGCCCGCGCCTACAGAGGCGGTAAGCCCTCCGCAGCCCACCGCCACCACGCAACCGCAGCCAGCAGTCAACCAACCCACCGCAACCACCGAGAGCCGAACCGGCGCCGCGTCCAACCAGCCCGTCGCGCCGGCCAATACCCCGGCTGCCAGGCCCACACAGGCCAAGCAAGCGGCAGCCATCCCTCAGACGGGCGGCTCGTTCCCACTGGCGCTTGCGATCCTGTTCCTGGTCATGGCGTTGCTCGCCCGGTACCTACGGGGTAGCAGGTCGAGGAAGGTCTAATATTGGGCGCGAATCTTGCAGGTTAGGGTGATATAATAGCGCCTGGGCAGTGAAGAGCCGCAAGCGCGACCGGCTTCTAGATTTATGACTGACCTGGGGGTTTGATGGACTACGATCTGACCGAACTAATCCGCGACGTGCCTAACTTCCCGGTGCAGGGCATCCTGTTCCGCGACATCACCACGTTGCTCAAGGTTGGCCCGGCGTTCCAGCAGGTGGTTGACCAGTTCTGCGACAAACTGGCACCGCTCAACGCCACCAAGGTGGTGGCGATTGAGAGCCGGGGCTTTATCTTCGGCGCGCCGATTGCGTACAGGCTGGGCGTGGGCTTCGTACCGGTGCGCAAGCTGGGCAAGCTACCAGCCGAAACGGTGACCGCCGCCTACGAGCTTGAATACGGCGCTAACACCGTGGAGATGCACAGCGACGCGATAGAGCAGGGCGAGCGCGTGATCGTAGTGGACGACCTGCTGGCTACCGGCGGCACCACCCGCGCCACTATTGAGCTTGTGGAGCGACTCGGCGGCGACGTTGTAGCCCTCGCCTTTCTGATTGAGCTAACCGAGCTTGGGGCGCGTCAGTATCTCGAAGACTACAACATCCTCACACTGATACGCTTCTGAGAGCACCTGAACTCTATGGTCTCCAAGCACGTCAGGGCCGCCTTGCATGCGAAAAGCTGCGGGCGGCCCTTATTCGTTTTGCGGGTAGGTACGATAGAGCCACCACAACGGAAGAGTATCTTTACCGGGCACATATGAGGCCACGCGTCCTCCAGGACTGTGGGAGCAGGGTTGAACTTCGCAATTTATCAACGCAGGCGGCAATACCAAGGCATATAAATTGCTAATTGTTTACCTGTTAGCCTGGATAATGGGACACGCGGGAAGGACCTATGTCTTACCCAGCACAACCCATTAAGAACCTTGTTAGCAGCCTCTGTTCGGGATAGAATTGGGATTAGCATGAACATGAGCACGGACATCCCAGCCTTTTCCTATGCGCAGCCGGTGGATATAAGCCACTCCGGTCCCTGCGGGCATGCCGTGCAGTTCTACGACGATGATGCGTTCCTCCTCGACGAAGTAAGTCGGTTCATCGGCTCTGCTCTCGCCTCGGGTGAGTCCGGTGTCGTTGTAGCTACGCGCGCGCACAGGGAAGGGCTTACGCAACGGCTGAAGGCACGCGGCGTCGACGTCGAGCTTGCCGTTGAGCAGGGGCAGTATGTGGCCCTCGATGCCGCCGAGACGCTATCGATGTTCACTCGTGACGGGCGGCCCGACCCGGCTGTCTTCTCGGACGTGATTGGCGGCGTGCTGGCGAGCGCCACTTCCGGCCCCGGTGGCGAGCAACGACGGGCGGCGGTATTCGGTGAGATGGTGGCCCTGTTGTGGGCGGAGGGGAAGGCCGATGTCGCCCTCCAACTCGAAGGGCTTTGGAACGACCTGGCCCAGGCACATTCTTTCGACCTGCTTTGCGCCTACCCTATGAGCTTCTTTACCCAGTCGGGAGACGGCGCGCCACTCGGTAGGATTTGCGAAACGCACTCGCGCGTTATACCCTCCGAGAGCTATACCTCCCTGGTGGATGAAGAGGACCGCCTGCGAGCCATTGCCATTTTGCAGCAGAAGGCGCAAGCCCTGGAAAGCGAAATAGAGGAGCGTAAGCGCGTCGAACAGTCGTTGCGCGAGCGAAATGAGGAGTTGAGAACGGCTGGGGCGGCGCGTGACGAGTTCCTGTCTGTCGCGGCCCACGAGCTAAAGACGCCCGTGACCAGCCTCCGAGGATACGCACAGTTGCTCCTGCGCGACGTCACACGCAATCGCGAGATCTCTCCTGAGCGCCTGCGGATGGGCCTGGATACCATTGACCTACAGACGGGCAAGCTGAGTCACCTGGTGGCGCGGCTGCTCGATACGGCGCAGATTGAGGCGGGCAAGCTGCGGATCGAGCCTGTGAGGACCGATCTCGTGGGGCTCGTCCGCTCGGCGGTCGCCCAGCAGAGCGAGAGCCGCCACACGTTCTCCTACGAAGGCCCGGAGAGCCTCGAAGTGGTGATAGACCCTGTACGCTTCGAGCAGGTAATCACGAATTTGCTACAGAATGCCGTGAAGTTCAGCCCTGAAGGTGGGAGCATCAAGGTTGAACTTCGGCAGGCTGCCCCGGCCGGAGCACTCCTCTCCGTTACCGACTCGGGGGTGGGTATTCCTGCCGACCAACGTGAGGCGGTGTTCGAGCGTTTTCACCAGGCCCATAGCGAGGGTCACCTGTCGGGCATGGGCCTCGGCCTCTACATCACTCGCGAGATCGTGGCGATGCATGGCGGCCTTATATGGGTTGAGGAGCCGGAGCACGGTGGCTCGCGGTTCGTGGTAGCGCTCCCCTCCCGCACCGGCACTCACTAGACAGTGCCCGACACCAGCACCCCAGCCGCCAAAGCTATGACTCGGGTCCTTGTGGTTGACGATGAGGTGGACATTCGCCAGGTGCTTGTCTACGTGCTGGCGGACGAGGGCTACGAGGTCGATGAAGCCCCCAACGGCGAGGCGGCCCTGGAGTTGATCGAGCGGCAGCACCCCGATGTTATCATCCTCGACATGAAGATGCCCGGCATAGACGGCTGGGAGTTCGCCAAGCGTTACCGCGAGCTTTACGGCAATAGAGCGCCTATCATAGTCCTCACCGCCGCGCAAGATGCGGCCCGCCGCGGGGACGATATCAACGCCGAGAGCTACGTGCCCAAGCCCTTTGACCTGGACGTCCTGGTGGAACGCGTCTCCGCCCTTGCGAGAATAGCTGGCACCGATTAGGGCACCGTGGCCTCAGCGTCACTCCGAACGTTGCGTCTGCAACCTAGATGGTCTTTCCCGCCCCCTTACATACGGGGGTATTCTCAGGTACCTTCCGTAGCCCCGTCGCTGCTTCCGTCGTCATACCTGGCGCGCGGCACCGCCCTGGCCCTGTAGGGATTCTGCGTGTCAAAGACAATGTCGTCCTTGCTCACGCCGGGAGGTCCGTAAGGCCTGGGTGGGGCTTCCGGTTCGGGCGGGGGAGCCGTGCTGCTCACGGCAGGGGCCTTATAGCCCACGGTGGCGGGGCGCTGCTCTTTGCTCCTGCTTATCTTGCGCGCGGCCCACATCACCGGGTCGAAGTAGATATCGGCCACCCGCTCCTTGAGGGGGATGATGCCGTTGTCTGTCAGGTTGATATGCTCAGGGCAGACCTCCGAGCAGCACTTGGTGATGTTGCAGAAGCCGACTCCTGCCTCTTCTCGCGTCATCTGGCGGCGGTCCAGGCCATCGTACGGGTGCATATCGAGGTTGGCGAGCTTGATTAGCTGGCGGGGGCCGAAGAACGCGTCCTTGCGGTTGTGGTCGCGCAGGATGTGGCAGGTGTCCTGGCAGAGGAAGCACTCGATGCACTTGCGGAACTCCTGGATGCGGTCCACGTCTATCTGCTGCATGGTGAAGGGTCGCGGCGCGCCTTCCGCGGGAGTGAACGGCGCGACACGTTCCGACATGCGGAAATTCCACGACACATCCGTCACCAGGTCTTTCACCAGTGGGAACGCCTTGAGTGGGTGGACCAGTATAGGCTCGTTGCCGTCCGAATAGTCTCGCACGCGGGCCTTGCACAGCAGGCGAGGCTTACCGTTGATTTCGGCGCTACACGAGCCGCACTTGCCCGCCTTGCAGTTCCACCGGCAGGATAGGGTGCTGTCGTACTCGGCCTGGATGTAGTGGATAGCGTCCAATACCACCATGCCGGGGAAGGTGGGCACTTCGTACTCCGTATGAGTGCCGCCCTCGGCATCCCCCCGGAAGACGCGCAAAGTGACCGTCTGCCCGACGGAAGATGCTTGTCGCTTGGCTTCCTCCTTGTCCTCGAAGGTCGCCTCCCGGTCCATCGGCATGCTGCCCAGTTTAGCCTCGGTTTCGGTGGTCATTGTGCTCTCCTAGATGTCATAGGACCTTAACCTGGTAATCTCGAATCTGCTGATCGAGCGTTACGATGACCAGATCCTGCTCTAAAGCCTGACAAATCAACATCCGGTCAAATGGGTCGCGGTGCAGTGGTGGCAGACCTGCAAGACGCCGCACGCTGGATTCATCTAACGGCAATGTGTCAATTCGATGCCTCTCGCGCTGGAGTGGTATGTAGGTTTCTGGCGGTTCCGGTAAAGTTAGTTTGCTAAGTTGGTGCTTGACTATCACTTCCCACAATGAAACGATGCTCAGGTAGACTTCATTCTCCGGCCTCCGTATGCTCTCCAATGTTTGCGTAGGAATACGTGTATCTCCAAGGATGAACCAGAGGAAAATGTGCGTGTCGAGCAGGAGTTTCATCTACCCTCGAACTCGCTCATGACGCTTTCCGGCAAAGGCGCATCAAAATCAGTTGGTACAACGAACTCGCCGGAGCAAAGCCCAAAAGGCCGCAGGCCAACAACCTCGGGTGCCGCCGGTTTGATCTCCGCTACGGGTCTTCCGCCGCGCACAATTACCAGGGTCTCCCCAGCTTCAACTCGCTGTATATAGCCGGGCAAGTCGCGCCCCATTTCGTCTACACTAATTCTAATCATAGGATGCTCCCCTGTTCACTTTTTTGTCTCGAACAACGCTGCCAGTTCCGGCGGCATCTCCGGCACCGGGCGGGTGTCTATCTGCACCTGGCCCTCCGCCCCCTTGATGGCTATCAGGTTCTTCTTGGCCCATTCGGGGTCCAGGTCGGGGTAGTCGAGCCTCCACTGCGCGCCCCGGCTTTCGCGACGTTCGAGCGCGCACCGCACGATGATCTCCGACACCTTCAGCATGTTCTGTATGTCGCGGGCGGTGTGCCAGCCGGGGTTGTACATGCGCGAGCCTTCGATGTGCAGATTTTTGGCGCGTTCCTGCAATTCCAGCACCTTGTCGAGGCACTTCGTCAGGCTCTCCTCGGTGCGGGCTATCATTGCGCCCTCTTGCATCGCGGCCTGTAGCTCCTGGGTGAGCAGGTAGGGGTTCTCGGTGCCCACCGACTCGAAGGGCGCGAGCATGACCGCTACTTCCTCACGTATGCGCGCGCTATCCAACTCACCGTGGGGGTTCCCTTGCGCGTGTTCGGCCGCCGCTATCCCCGCCCGCCTGCCGAACACCAGCAGGTCGCACAGCGCGTTGCCTCCTAGGCGGTTCGCGCCATGCACGCCGCACGCCGTCTCGCCCGCCGCGAAGAGGCCGGGGACGTTGGTGGCGGACGTCTCAGACGTGGCCCGCACCCCACCCATCACGTAGTGGATGGTCGGGTAGACCTCCATCGGCTCCTTCGTGATGTCTACGTCGCCCAGCGCGTGGAACTGCTCGTACATGCTGGGCAGCTTGCGCTTGATGTAGTCGGCCCCCCGTTGCGTCACGTCCAGGTAGACCCCGCCGTGCTCGCTGCCGTTGCCCGCCTGCACCTCCCGGTAGATGGCGCGGGCCACCACGTCGCGAGGCAGCAGTTCGGGCGGGGGGCGGTTGTTGGCCTTGTCCTCCAGCCAGCGCGCGGCCTCCTCTTCCGTCTCGGCAAAGCGGCCCCGGTACGCGGCGGTCATATACTTCGAGTCGAACATAAAGCGCTCTTGCTTGGAGTTGCGCAGGATGCCGCCTTCGCCGCGCACGCCCTCGGTCACCAGCAGGCCGCGCACGCCGGGCGGCCACACCATGCCGGTGGGGTGGAACTGCACCATCTCCATGTCCTGCAACTCGGCCCCGGCTTCGTACGCGAGTATAGCCCCGTCGCCGGTGGACTCCCAGGAGTTGGAGGTCACCTTGTACATGCGGCCCCAGCCACCCGTTGCCAGCACCACAGCCTTCGCACGAATGACGAAGAAGCGCCCTGTTTCGCGATAGTAGCCGAGCGCGCCGATTACCCGGTCGCCGTCTTTCAGCAGCCGGATGATCGTGGTCTCCATGTAGCACTTCATGCCTGCGGCCACAGCCCTGTCCTGTAACGTGCGGATTAGCTCCAGGCCCGTGCGGTCGCCAACGTGGTTCAGGCGGCGGTAGGTGTGCCCCCCGAAAGGGCGCTGCATGATGAGACCTTCGGGCGTGCGGTCGAAAACGGCGCCCCATTGCTCCAGTTCCAGCACGCGCTCAGGGGCCTCGGTGGTGAGAAGCTGCACTGTACGCCAGTTGTTGAGGAAGCCGCCGCCCCGCATGGTGTCCATGAAGTGCACCTGCCAGTTGTCGGCCTTGTCCAGGTTGCCCAGCGCCCCGGCGATGCCTCCCTCGGCCATGACCGTGTGCGCCTTGCCGAGCAGCGACTTACAGACCACGCCCACGTTCTGCCCGGCCTCAGCCACGGCAATGGCCGCTCGCAAGCCCGCGCCACCAGCGCCTATTATGAGCACATCATGTTCAACTATTTCGTAGGGTTCCATACTCAATCCATGCAGTAAGATAGGCCAAAGATCAATGAAATACCGAAGCGCATGCTGTCCCGCTAATCCGACTTCGTTTCTAGATGAACCTGAAGTCGGTAATCCAGCCCGCGGCCACCGAGCGTATGTACAGGTCGGTGAAGGCCACCCATACCAGGCTGGCCCAGGCATACAGCGAATGCTTGGTGTTGAGGAAGCTTATCTGCTTCCAGATGCCGTACCGCGTCCTGCTTGCGAGAGTGCACGAGTAGCAGTTTACCCTGCCACCGGTCAGGTGCCGGAACGAGTGGCAGGAGAAGGTATATAGGGAGATAAGTATGACGTTGACGGTGAGTATGAGCGAGCCCACGCCCACCCCGAAACCTTCGTGGAAGAAAAAGCCTTTGATGGCGTCAATAGCGAGTATGACGATGAACACCAGCGCGGCGTAAAGAGCATAGCGGTGGAGGTTTTGCAGGACGAAGGGGAACTGGCGCTCGCCCGTATAGTGCCTGCGCTCGAGTGGTTCGGGTACGGCGCACGCGGGCGGGTCCCAGAAGAAGGCGCGGTAATAGGCCAGCCGGTAGTAATAGCAGGTCAGCCGGAAGCTAAGAGGAAAGATCAGGATGTAGATAGCCGGGGAGATCGTCCAGCCGAAGATGCTCCAGTTGGTGATAATCAGCGGGGAGTATAGCGGGGAGAGATACGGCTCGACAAGGTAGAACTGGTTCTCAAAGGCGCGATACGTCGAGTAGAGCACGAACGCGCCGAGCACCACCACCGTAATAAGTGGCTTTATCCACCAGTTGTCCCGCCGGGCGTTGAGGGGCAGTGGCGCGCGCCCAGCCTCCTTGCTTTGCGCGGTGCGTACAGCCATGTAGCGTCACTCCTGGTTAAGTATAGGTGGTCGTTCAATCTCGAACATGGACCCACGGACTGCCGGTAGTCGAGATTATAGCATGTAGTGTGCGGATGCTAAAAGTCCGCGTCTTCGTCGAGGTTGAATGTGGAATGCGACTCGCGTGCCTCTATGACCTGGATGGAGCTTACCAGGCTCGGCACAATGGCGATGCAATCTATCTGCACCAGGATGTGGCCTGGCAGGCCGCACTCGATCGTGGAGCGAGCGGGCGCAATCTGGCCGAAATATTCTTCGTAGACCGCGTTCATAGCCGTAAAGTCGCTGAACTTCGAGAGAAACACGGTAGTACGCACGACGTACTGCAAGTCGGAGCCGGCTGCTATAAGCACCGCCCGCAAGTTCTCCAGCACGCGGCTGGTCTGCGCCTGGATGTCATGTCCCACCAGGTCGTTAGTCGCCGGGTCCAGGGCGACTTGCCCGGCGCAAAAGACCATACCGTTGGCTACAATGGCCTGTGAGTACGGGCCGATAGCGGCGGGGGCATCGGGCGTGCGCACGCGGCTAGTCTGCACTTCTGTTTGCATCTCTTACCCTCCTCGTCGTTGGCGATGGATATCGCGATGCATACCTGCGCATGTAGTATTGCCGCATGTTATGCTACCGGGTCTTATTTGTCAATAGGTGCCGGGCCTGCATGCTTGCAAGCGGGATAGCGGAGTTGTCGCCAGGCGTTATCGCCAAGAGACGCCCGTCGATTGAAATCGAGGGCTACACTCTGCAAAGTCCCTACGGGACTGAAGCATCTCATTAGGTCTATATAGCTGCTCAAGGTGAACCAGTCTGCCGTAGGGCAGACTTTGCAGAGTGTAGCCCTCGATTTCAATCGACGGGCGTCGGCAATGCAGGCTCTAACCCGGTTGCCTTTTGCTGTGTCTCTCCCATAGAGAATGAACCTCCTGCGTCTGCAATTTACGCCTCGTATGTGTATCATAGCTCTAGGGTGGGTGCATGCTGACTTAGCGGTTGAGGGAACAGCAGTGACAAGCGAAACGGTGCAAATCGAGCCATACCTGGCTGACGTAGGCGTACACGCCCCGCAGCTAGAGTTCGTCAAGCGCCACATTGCGTTGTTGTCGCCCGACTTCGTGACGCCCGTCGAAGATTGGCGCACCGGCACGGACCGGCACCTTGGGGATGGCGAATATGTATCGGTTTGGGAGTTCGGAGCCGGGCAGGGCTACAGGGTCATACTGAGCGAGACGCTGGAGTCGCGGGCTTCAGGCGTGGTGGCACGTGGCATCACGGTAGAGACATTTGGCCTGCCGGGAGGACGCGCCATCTTGAGCAAGTATGGGAGATCCTTCACCCAAGTACCTTACCTGGAGTTGTGCGTGTCAGGGCCGGAAGAAGTGGTGACGCTCATAGCCGAGAGGTTCCGACAGGAGTTTGGGCCTCGTGCCGGTGGTGCTAACGCTTTGTCTCCCTAACCAGCCAGGTAGCAGCCATCTCTAGGCTCTGCGCACCCAAGCCGCACCCCTGTCATTTCGAACGCAGTGAGAAATCTCGTCCTCTACCTCGATGTTTCCGCTTTCTTACGGGATAGGATGCCTACAGAAAGGTTGTACTTGGGTGCCAAGGGACGAGATTTCTCACTACGTTCGAAATGACCAGGTGGCGTTTGGTCGCATACATTCAACACACTCATTCGTCAGATAGTTTATAGCCAGACCGCACCTTGGCTTGTGGTATTACAGGGGAAAGAGCAGACTTGAGAGCTAACACCGAACCGGGCAGATACGAAGTCTTAGTCATTGGAGGCGGGCAGGCGGGGCTGTCGGTTGGATATTACCTACGACGCACCGGCCTGAGCTATGTGATACTCGACGCCCAAGCCGAGCCGGGAGGGGCATGGCTGCATGGCTGGCATTCGCTTACCCTCTTTTCGCCTGCCCGTTGGAGTTCACTACCCGGCTGGATTATGCCCGGTGGGGCCTCCGAGTACCCCGGCAGGGAAGCGGTGCTCGCTTATATGTCCGAGTACGAGCAGCGATATGACCTGCCCATCGCCAGGCCGGTGCGTGTGACCCAGGTGCGTGCGCGTCCCGACGGACTGGAGGCAGTGAGCGATAGCGGCATCTGGCAGGGGCAAGCGATTGTGAGCGCCACCGGGACGTGGGAACAGCCGTACGTCCCGCCCTACCCAGGGCGCGAGCTATTCGGTGGCCCCCAGCCTCACTCCGCCCACTACATATCCCCTGAGCCGTTCAAAGATAAGAGGGTGCTGGTTATCGGCGGCGGCAATTCGGGAGCGCAAATCCTGGCCGATTTGTCGTTGGTAGCCGACGCAACCTGGGTGACAAGGCGGCCCCCTCAGTTCATGCCCGACTACGTAGACGGCCGCTATCTGTTTGACCTGGCGACCCGCAAGTACCTGGCCGAGCAGCGTGGCGATAGCGAATCCCTAAGGGAAGTGGTGACGACCAGTCTGGGTAACATAGTGATGGTGCCCCCTGTGAAGGAAGCGCGGGACCGGGGCGTGCTGCACAGTGTCGAGCCATTCATCCGCTTTACTGAGACAGGCGTGATCTGGCCGGATGGCCGCGAAGAGCGGATAGATGCGGTAGTCTGGTGCACCGGCTTCAAGTCGGCACTGGACCACCTGGACCCATTAGGCGTGATTGAGTCTGACTGCCACATCGAAGTCGTGGGCACGCGCTCGGTGAAGCAGCCCCGGCTATGGCTGGTCGGCTACGGCGACTGGACCGGCTATGCCTCGGCTACCCTGATAGGAGTTGGCCGCACCGCACGCTCGACAGTCGCGGAGATAGCGGCTTTTCTACGGGAGTAGACGATGGACGACAGACGATGGACGATGGGAGACGGAACCGCCAAGACGCAGAGTACGCCAAGAGGATGATGGTTGGGTACTATCCGTCAACTCAAATCTCAAAACTCACAACTCAAAACTTCTCCATCGTCCGCCTGCCTTACTTACCATCGATCTCAATGCCTTCGGTCCAGGCGGCGATCTCGTCTTCGGTCATTTTGATGTTGGGTTCGAGGCGAATGTCCTTGTAGCCCCATTCCTCTACGTCTATCAGGTACTGCTGCC
Source organism: Chloroflexota bacterium (assembly GCA_030914045.1). GTDB lineage: Bacteria > Chloroflexota > Chloroflexia > QHBQ01 > JADMIH01 > JADMIH01. Next base: position 39,254 of record JALZHG010000030.1, read on the forward strand.
GGGAGATTATCGTGCCCCTGGTGATGCGGGTCTTGGGGGCGGATTTAGCCAATTCGCGTTGCAGGCGGCCCATGAGCTCGTTCATCACCCAGGCGGGCACTTTGTCGCGCTCGCCGGGATATACGAAACCGAAGAGCACCAGGTGGCCGAACAGCACCCTCCAGTAAGGTCCGAAGCGCCGCAGCAGTCGCTTCCAGTCCATCTTGTCCGACCAGGCACGCACCACGTGAGCTATGTCGGCCCCATCGTACCGCTCGCGCTCCTGCACGAAGGCCTTGGTCCAGATGATCTCCTCCGGCGGGCATAGCTTGACCGGTATGCCAAGCACTTCGTCGGCCGTGGCGTTGTCGAACCATTCGTCGTCAACCTCCGCCACCCCGTTGCCCGACCTGAAGATCACGTCTACATACAGGTCTTCGTAGTAGGCTTTGCCGAGCCAGTGGGAGAAGGTCATCTCGGTTTCGCAGCCGTTCTGTCCTAGTAGCGCAAGGACGCGCTCCGCGTCCTCCGGTTTCACGAATATGTCGAAGTCCTTCGTGTGCCGCGAGATGCCAGTGTAACGCTGCATGGCATAAGCGCCACCCACCAGGAACGGTATCTGCGCTTCGTTTATGAGCACCATTGCCTTGCGGTAGAACTCGCAGGTCTTGGGGTCGAGGTCTATGTCACCGAACCGGCAGTCTACATGCCCGTCCTGGCTGTAGTCGTGTTCGGAGCTTTGCTGCTCCGCGTTTGCTTCTTCTGATTCCCCTGCACCCACGGCGTACTCTCCTCACTCAGGCATGCTTACTATACATGCTCAATATGTGCGCTCTTGTAAAGCAGAAGATGTGCCAGGTTTGTGCCTGAAACCCTGCGTGCGGTATGCATTTTGCTAACCACTCCGCTTTGTGTTCGGACATAGAAGCAAGGCAACTCTGCATGGGAGGAAGCGCAAAGGATGGCGAAGGAAAAGAGGAAAGTGCGTATAGCGGCGGTTGGTGACATTCACTGCAATAGAAGTTCACAGGGGGCGTTCCAGTCGCTTTTCACCGAGATCAATGAGAAGGCCGACGTGCTGGTGCTCTGCGGCGACCTTACCGACTACGGCTTGCCCGAGGAGGCGCACGTGCTGGCGCGTGAGTTGGCCGTGTTGAAGGTGCCGGTACTGGGCGTGCTGGGCAACCACGACTTCGAGAGCGGCAAGCAGGCCGAAGTGACCGATATCCTCTCCGAAGCGGGTCTGCTGATGCTCGATGGTGACGCGCACGAGGTGGCGGGTGTGGGATTTGCGGGTTGCAAGGGCTTCGCAGGCGGCTTCGGCAAAGGCACTCTCTCGCCGTGGGGCGAGGAGACTATCAAGTTGTTCGTGCAAGAAGCGGTGAACGAAGCGATGAAGCTGGAGAGGGCAGTGGCCCGCCTGCGCACGCCGCACAAGATCGTGGTGCTGCACTACGCGCCCATCCAGGCGACCGTGGAGGGCGAGCCGGAAGCCATATTCCCCTTCTTAGGCACCAGCAGGTTGGAGGAGCCGCTGGCCCGCTACCCCGTATCGGCGGTGTTCCACGGCCACGCTCACCGGGGCACTCTGGAGGGCCGTACTATGAGTGGCTCGCCGGTATATAACGTGTCGCTGCCCCTGCTGAAGCGGGACTTCCCCAATAAGCCCCCGTTCTACCTCTTTGAAGTCTCGGACGAAGGCAAGATGGATATGCCCATAGACGGCCGGGTGACAGCGGATGTGTAATCAGCTCAGAATAATGATGCTTGGGTCACTGCCCGTTCCCCAAAAGACTTGCGTCCATGACCTTCATATGCTATATTGTTAGGTCGATACCTGTGACATAATTCGATGGGGGTGCCTTTTTGTTCGACGTTAGTTTGCCTGAGATTAACTGCGATGCAGTGAGTGATAGCTATGGGCGCTATCGCATTGAGCCGCTTCAGCCTGGGTGGGGCACGACGCTGGGTGCCAGCCTCCGCCGCATATTGATTTCTTCCCTTCAGGGTGCCGCCGTGACCGGCATCCGCCTGGCCGAGATGCCCGACGATCCCAGCGAGATACCTGGCATCGAGGAAGGCTTGATCGATCTTGTGCTGAACGTGAAGCAGCTACGCTTCCGGCTGACGCAGACCGAGGACGGAGCCGAACCTGCCTCCAACCGGGCGATGCTCCGCGTGGTGAGCAAACTGCCCGGCGAGATCACCGGCGCTTCGCTGGAACTCCCCGAGGGGATGGAAGTAGTCAATCCCGACACGCTAATCGCCACCGCCAACGGCGACGGCAGCACCTTCGAGCTTGAGTTGCTCATCGAGACGGGCGTCGGCTACGGCTCGGCGGAATTGCGTACCGACCTTCCCGCCGATGTCATCCCGGTGGACGCTGTTTACACGCCTGTGCCCAGGGTCAATTACGTGGTTGAGCACACCCGCGTCGGCCAGATGACCGACTACGACCGGCTCCTGCTCGAAATCTGGACCGACGGCACTCTGCCCCCTGACGACGCGCTGAGCCAGGCCGCCCGCATCCTGACCGGCTATGCCACCTCGGTTGCCCGCTACGGCCGTGATGTCAGCGACCTGGGTATCGAGGAGCCTGCCGCACCCGTGGAGGACGCCACCAACCGGCCCATAGAGGTGCTCAACCTCAGCATGCGCACCACCAACGCGCTCAAGAGGGCCAACATCACCACGATTGCACAGGTGCTAGCCTACAGCGACAACGACCTGCTGCACCTGCGCAACTTCGGGCAGAAGTCGCTGGTCGAATTGCAAGAGGCCCTTGTAGCCCACGGCTTCGACCGCCCCATTGAGGAAGGCGAACTCGCAGAGGGTGAGGACGGCGAGGACTTGGGAGACGAAGAGTAACTACGGAGTTTTCGCAAAAAGGGAGGGCCATTGCGGCCCTCCCTTTTTAGTTTCTCTAGACGCCCCGTGGTACTCGCTGCCTTGCGCGGTACAGCCCGCGTGAAGCATTCAGGCGGATGCGCAGAAGCCCACGCAACGAGTTGACCGCGTCTTTCCAGAGGCGGACCTTCGTGCCGGCCTCATCGTGCCAGGTTACCGGCACCTGCTTGATGCGATACTTGAAGCGTTGGGCCAGAAAGAGCACCTCGGCATCAAAGCTCCAGTCATCAATTACGGACAGCCCGAACAAGGTCTGGGCGGCCTCGTGGGTGAAGCACTTGAAGCCGCAGGTTACGTCAGAGATATCCTTTGTAGCTATATGATTAGTTAGCCAGGTGAAGACCTTGCCAAGCGACTCGCGCCAGAGTGGTTGATGTTTGACGATGTTAGCCCCGGCCATTTTGCGCGAGCCGATTACAACGTCGTAACCCTCTTCGAGCCAGGGCCAGAACTTGTCCAACTCGTCCGGTGGGGTCGAAAGGTCGGCGTCGGTGAATAGGACGTAACGCCCTTGCGCCGCCAGCATCCCTACTTTGACGGCGTGGCCCTTGCCGCGATTGCGGGGCTGTACCAGCACCCTTGCGCGCGCTTCCCCGGCCAGCATCTGCCGGGCCAGTTCGGGGGTACCGTCAGTAGAGCCGTCGTCCACCACAACAATCTCGTAAGGATAGTCTTGCGCGTGCAGGAAAGCCAGCAACTCGGGCAGGCGCTCTCCCATGCGTCTGCTTTCGTTGTAGACCGGCACAACCACCGACAGCCTGAGTTCCAGCCCATTATCGCCGCCGACTGAAGTACCTTCGTCTGCTACTGGGTCGCTTGTCAAGGCTCTTCTCTCATGTAGGGTTCGTTCCCCGCGGGAACGCCTTGCAGAACATAGCACACGGCATCTTCACGTGTCAAGATTCCAATAACTCCCCTATCGCACGCGCATCCCGCTCCGCTTGCGCCCTCAGCCTCGACGCCGCCTGCTTGACCTTGTCGGCCTCTACCTGGCGCAATGCCCATAGCTGGCGAAGCTTCATCTCGATTTCCTCCGGCGATGGCACACGAGTCTGTACCTCCACCACCCAACGCCGGGCACCCAGGAGTGTCATCAACCCCCGCATCTTAGGCACGTAGGCGAGGGCCAGCGATGGTACCCCCGCGGTCGCCCCGAACACGAGCGCGTGCAGGCGCATGCTGACCAGTAGATCGGCATGCTGTAGGTAGCCCGCGAGGTCGGAGGGCGTGTGTCGCACCTGTGCCCACCTTATTTCCGTGCCAGGCACGCCCAGGCGTAACGCCTCCTGTTCCACCTGCCGTAGCACCTCGTCGTCGCGCTCGGCCCAGAAGGGCAGCAGCACCACTCTCGCTCCAAGCTCCTGCATGCAGCAGCGCACCCCGCGAGCCACCGCGTGCACGAACCTCCGGTCCTCTTCGACGCCCGGCTGAGTTTCCAGCTTAAGGCGATGTCGCACGCTCACCGGGAGGAGGTAGCGTATGTTGAGGCCGGGATCGTCGTGAAGCCTGTGCCGCACGCAGAATACAACGGTTGGCCTGTCATCCCTGGAGTCTTCCGGCACGTTCGCACTTGCAGGCTCGATGAGAAAGGCGGGGTCGGCAGTCACCCGTATCTCATTCGATCTAATACCTGCCGATCTCAGGGCACGGGCCGACTCTGTGTCCCGCACGCTGAAGTAGCGGCAAGAACGGAAGATGAAGCGGGCAAGCAGACGGCCCAGCCTGGTGTAAAGCGGCCCGACTCCCAGCCCCCACCCAAACACAGGTATGCCCCTGGACCTGGCTATGACCACGTGTAGGGCGTACAGAGGCAGGTTGTAGACGCTGGAGCTATCCTGTATCAAGCCGCCGCCACCGAGAATCAACGCCCTCGCTTGAAGGACCGCGCGCAGCGTCGCGAGACTAAGCGGGTTGCGTGGCAGGCTCTCGACACCATAAGTGGCTGTGGTCCGGCCGGGGTTGGTGGAGAGTACCAGGAGGTCCTCATGCCCGGCGCGGCGCAGCGACTCCACTACCGATTGCAACACCGCCTCGTCACCCGCGTTCGCGCTGCCGTACCAGCCGAGTATGGCGACCTGCTTCCGCGGGAGCCGCCTGGCGGCCTCGGATTGAAATGCTGAGTCCGGCCTGGGCATCAGTCTTGTCTGAGGCCAGGGGGGTCTTGCGGTTCGGTTTCGGTGGGTCTGTTCGCCTTGCCGCCCGTCGTGGGCTGAGTGCGAGAGCGTCCGTGGGCGTGGTGCTGGTGGTCGTGGATAACGCGCATGAACAGAGCCTGGTAGCGTTTGGCGACGATGTCCCAAGAATAGTGCCCCTGCACAAACTTACGCGCCTTGCGCCCCAGCATCTCGCGCTGTTCGTTGTCGGCAAGCAGTTCGAGGATGGTGTTCGCGAAGGACTCGCTGTCCAGGGGGTCGAGCAGGATGCCGTTCTCACCCGGCACGATGGCCTCGGGGATGCCGTCCAGCTTGGAAGCCACCACGTACCGCCCGGCAGCCGCTGCCTCCAGG
>JALZHG010000501.1 GCA_030914045.1 Chloroflexota bacterium
CGTTGGGCAACCAGGTGTGGGGCGGCATCCTCAACGTGGACATCGCGGAGGACATAGTGCACCTGATCACGGGGGCATTTTGCCTACGTGGGCTTCGGACGAACGGAGCTCTCGGTGACCCGCAACGTGGTCGGCTTGTTGGGGATAATCTACCTCATGGTCGGCGTGCTGGGCTTCGCGTCGCCCACGATGTTCGGGCTGGTCCCTCACGGCTACACTGCCTTCGACAACTTGTTGCACCTTCTCTTGGGAGGCTTCAGCCTCGCGGTGGCTTGGTGGTTCTTCGCGGACGAAAGGGACGCGAGGACCTAGAACCAGGCGGGAAGGGCTGGAGAGTTATGGAAGCCCCGAGCTACCGTCGTAGGCTTCTCGCCTCCTTATTAGCGCCCCCACCAGGACCGCGCCCAAGACCCCATTCGCGAACAGGATCGCCCGCGCACGCGAGAACGTTACAAGCCCGAGCGTCACTTACGGCGTGAAGCCTAGCGGCGTGGACGAACCACCAGCCGCCACACCACGTACACCACGAGCGCTACAACGACAAGGATCAGGAATATCTCTACTGGTCCCACGGCCACATTATGCACTATTCCACAGCCGCGAGACCGACCCGCGTCTCCGCCCGAGTACGTTGGCCCTCGACAGAGCACCACGGTATCGGGGGCTATCCCCACAACTCCCACCAGCGGCGCTCTGAGCCTCTCTGAGAGTCTCCGGCACTCGGGTGTCCTAGTAGGGTACTCTTGGCTGGCAGTATCCCCTCGAGTGCTTTCTGTCTCCTGCTCGGCACGACGCGTGCGCTGGACGAAGAAGAGGGCGATCGTCAGGACGACTACGAGGCCCGCCATAACCCTCAGTTCGGCGAGCAGCCTTTGAAATTCTCCTGTGCTTTTTGCTTGCGCGATTTGGGAGGTGAGCAATAGGATACGCCGCACGACGGCGAAAAGCCCGACCCGCAAAAACGGTTCGGCAATAATGATCCCATGCTCTCGCCTGATGATCCTGATCGTGTCGAGCAGTTCGACCAAATGAAGACCAACAGCACACGGTCGAGAATCGCAAGCACCGTCTGAAGAATCCCGGCCTCTGATACCTGAAGCATGCTCATCGCCACGGAGACGAAGAGCATCACGATGGGAACGATCAAGGTCAACGCCACGAAGAAGTAAATGATGCGCTCGGCGACAGCTAGAACGCTGAGCAGGTTCACTCTTTTCAGCGCGCCATGTTCTTAGGTCGACCCAGGAAGGCTTTATGCAAAGCAAAGCTTTCTCGATTGGTGTGCGCGCACCTCCGCTCGGTGTCTTTAACCCGCTGGGGACTGCTCGAGCACGAACGGGATGCCAGGCGACCACAGACCCTCTAGCGTTTGTCTTATGTAGCAATCTCCGATAGCATACCGGCGTACATTACATAAGAACGTTAGGTGACGAAGATGTTGACCCTCTTGCACCTCACCACGGAAAACACAGAGGAGCTGGAGTTCTTTAAGGAGCGCATAGAGGCCGAGCTTGCCCGCCGGAAGCTGGCGCAGCGACAAGAGAACCTGAGCCCTGCTGTGGTGGAGGAAAGGTCACGCTGGAGCGGGACACTTCGTTTGGAGTGGGTTAGGTGCGGCAAGGATCGCTGCAAGAAGTGCGCCGAGGGTGGGGGCCACGGACCGTACTGGTATCTTTATTTTCGCCGCCACGGGAAGCTCACCAGCCGCTACATCGGCAAAGAGCTGCCGCCGGAGCTCCGGGCTATTCACCGAGTTGCTTAGGAAATAGGTATTCTCCGAAGTTGGCCTAAGAGCAAGGGCCGGGATCATAGTATGGTGCTCCAGCCTTTTCCGCTATGCTGTTTGCAGCTTAAATGGATAGCGAGAAGGGAGGTGGGGGTGCCGAGTAAAGAGCGGGAGCGAGAGCGCAGGCTGCTCGGGGTCCGCGACCCCCGGCCCGATGAGCGCCAAGAGCAACAGGGCAGGAGCACGGACGAGCGGTAGATGAACGAGATAGAGTCCCTCATCTTCCTGCTCGGGGCCGCGGCGCTGCTCGCGCAGCTGGCCCGGGCGCTGAACGTGCCCTACCCGATCTTCCTGGTCCTGGGCGGCCTGGGTATCGGCTTCGTGCCTGGACTGCCCGACGTCGAGATTCCCCCTGAGGCAATCTTCCTCATCTTCTTGCCGCCGCTGTTGAACGCGGCGGCCGTGTCCTCCTCGCCGCTCGACCTGCGCACCCACCTCAGGCCGATCGTGCTGCTCGCCGTAGGGCTTGTTCTCGCCACCACCTTCGCGGTCGCGCTCGTTGCCCATGCCGTAATCGGCCTGCCGTGGGCTGCGGCCTTCGTCCTCGGCGCCATCCTCGCGCCTACCGACCCCGTGGCAGCCGAGGCGATCTTCCGTAACCTCGGCGTGCCGGCGCGCGTGGGAACGGTCGTTGGGGGCGAGAGCCTCGTCAACGACGGCACTGGCCTCGCGGTCTTCAGGGTGGCGGTGGTCGCCGTGGTCACCGGCACGTTCTCGGTATGGGAGG
>JALZHG010000502.1 GCA_030914045.1 Chloroflexota bacterium
AGATCATCGCCGCAGAGGGCGAGTACCAGGCCTCCGAGCGCCTGAGACAGGCAGCCGACAGGCTCGAGAGCCCGACGGCCTTGCAGCTGAGGCTTTTTCAGACTATGGGCGAAATCGCCGTCAATCAGAACTCAACGATCATCCTTCCCGTTCCCGTTGATCTCCTCCAGCCCTACCTCTCCGACTCCTCGCGCGACGGGTACGGAGCTTTGGCGAAGAAGAGCGAAGAAGAGAGAAGGAGAGAGGAGAGGGAGGCCGAGAGGCGCTACGAGGAGACCTTGGGAGTGGTCTCGCGTGAGGCGTCGAGTGATGAAGTCCCTGGCGAGATGTCGGAGGGGGAAGCCAACCCTTAGAAAACCCCACAGGAGCGAGGAGAGGAGAATGTGAGGGCTCGACCAGTTCTCCTCTGTGCGCGTAACGATGGTTTTAGACGCCGTGAGGACATCCTTCGCATCCAGCAGGGCGGCGAAGATGGACGGGCTGTCGAAGCGAGGGAGGCAGAGCCAGTCGAGCGAGATATCCCGGGAGGTGAGCCCCGCGCTTCGGCAGTCGCCGATGAGGGCGTAGTCGTTTATGGGAGGGTAGCCAGCCACCTTAGAAGTATGACCCAACGGAATGTCGACGTTCATGGGGCCCATGAGCGAACTATGCCCACTTGGAGTGATTCGTACCACCCATCCCACTACTTGCTCCTCTGGTTGGCACGTCCGGAGGTTGAGAAGGCCTGATACGGCCCCTGACGCGCCAATCGAGACCGGCGTATCATACGATCCGTGATAGTGGACAACGCCATCTACGTGGATGGTCGCCGGGCAGCGGAACCCGCTTCTCTTGAAGAGACCTACGAGGCCTGCCGCAAACAGCACGGCCTAGCATGGATCGGGCTCTACGAGCCCACAGAGGAGGAATTTTCCTCTGTGGCCGTGGAGTTCGGGTTGCACCCACTGGTGGTCGAGGACGCGATCAAGGCCCACCAGCGCCCCAAGATTGAGCGCTACGGAGAGGCCCTCTTCGTGGTGCTCAAACCTGCCCGCTACATCGACGAGTCGGAGACGGTAGAGTTCGGCGAGATCCACGCCTTCATAGGTCGCGACTTCGTGGTGACGGTGCGCCACGGCCAAGCCTCGGCACTGGATCGGGTGCGACAGAGGCTAGAGTCGGAGCCGGAGCTGCTGCGCCGTGGCCCAGAGGCGATCCTCTACGCCGTTATGGACCAGGTGGTCGACGACTACGGACCGGTTGTGGCGGGGTTAGAGAACGATATTGACGAGATAGAGACCGAGGTCTTCGGTGGCAATACTGGCGTCTCAAAGCGAATCTACGAACTCTCTCGTGAGGTGATCGAGTTCCAGCGGGCCATCAAGCCGCTTCCCGGCATACTGGGCCGCCTGATCGGCGGCTTCGAAGAGTACGACATAGACCCCGAGCTGCAAAGGTACCTGCGCGACGTGCAAGATCACGTTATCAGGTTCGTAGAGCAGGTCGACGGCTTCCGCGAGATCTTGCAGAACATCCTCAGCGTCAACCTTACCCTGGTGGGCCTCTCCCAGAACGAGGAAGTCAACAAGCTAACGCAGGCGAGCTTAATGCAGAACGAGGAGGTCAAGAGGATAAGTGCCTGGGCGGCCATCCTTTTCGCCCCCACGCTCATAGGGACGGTCTACGGCATGAACTTCGAATACATGCCGGAGTTGCACTGGGTATTCGGCTACCCATTCGCGCTGCTGCTCATGCTTCTGGTCTCCGCCTCGCTCTACGTCGTCTTCAAGCGGCGCGACTGGCTGTAGCTAACTTCCCACAGTTCGTATTCACCCAACGTCGGGGAAGGGGCCTTCTCGGCAGTTCACTTGCAGCATCCTGCATTGCCCCGGTCGCATAGGGGCGGGGGATAGCCGATGACCCCGACTGGCTACCGGCGGCCCGCAAGCGGGCGCAGAACAGCCTTGGTGGAACGGCTCTGGTGGAAGAGGATGTTCGGGAGGTAAGTATTCCAGGATACCGCCGCGGCCCAGAGGAGGAGGTAGCCGTGCCACGGCTCAACCCGGACCAGCGCCGCCGAGCCCAGAGGTTCGCGCAGGCAAAGGGAATCATCAGCCAGCGTTGCGGCTCTGCCTACCTGCTCTGCGGTAGCACCCTGCGCTCCTACCTCGGCGGCGGCTTCAGCCTCGACCTCTGGTGCCAGAACCAGATGGCCCATCCACTGGGCTACGACGCGCTCACCCCTTTCAACATTTCCCCGGAAGAAGGGCGGAGTATCGGCCTCTAGGGACGCTGCAAAGGCCCTATTCACCGAAGTTCGTGGAAGAAGGTGTTTTCTCGGTAAGCGCCCATTTGTTTTATTGCACTCCCAGGCGTATAATTGTAATATGAGATACAAATTGTTGGGGAAGGCGACAACCTAACTCTGATGAGGCAGCCACACCGGAGGGAAGGAACACAGATGCAAACCAAGACCTACACCACTGAAACGGCAGCGAAGAAGGCAGCAGCGAGGGCGTACAGCCCTGCCATT
>JALZHG010000503.1 GCA_030914045.1 Chloroflexota bacterium
ACCAGGTGTTGCAGGGGTTTGCTTAGGGTTGCAAATCTCGCGTTTCTAAGCAGTTTTCTCTTCTCCGGCTTGCCGCGTGTTGCACCGTATCGCGTTCCCGGTGGTGTCAGTGTGGTGTCAATATCGCCCTTCCTTCGGCCCTATACGGACGGCTATGAAGGATCGCAAATACAGACTTTAAAGATCCATACACAGGCAAAATTTGCAGAACTTACCTTTTTGAGCGCTTCGGTGAATGCAAGGCAAGAGAGAAGAAGGGGCCAGGACTAAGAGCTCCGGCTCTCTCGCAGCATGCTAAGTGCTTTGTCGATGCGTCGCTGTCGAGTCTCGGCTGTCTTGGCTTGCTCGATCGGGAGCACGTGCCGCTGCTTCTGACTGTACGACAACCCGTCGAAGTACCTCTTGGCGTCCACATCCCGCTCGAGCGCCTCCGCCAAGTCGGGCGGGACCGTAACCTCGCGAGGTGCGGTATCCAGTTCGATGTCGACTTCCACCTCGTCGCCGGCGGCGACTCCTGCGCTTGCGCGGTTCTCTGCGCTTATCGGGAGCATGAACTGCCCACTCCTGGACGCCAAGGTGCTGCGGTAGGTGTGCCCGTTGATCGTGACGCGGACCGATGGGCGCTTGCTTGAGCCGAGGCTCGCAACGACCTCCTTTGGAACCGGGATACCCGTGGCGGTCTTGCCGCCAAGCTGGACTACGGAATGAAATCTCATAATATCCTCCTTCTAGTGGTGGGGTCGCCAGTTCCTCTACGGCCGCCGATGGCCGGCCAACGATCGGAGACGCCCTCGGGCCACGCCTTGTCGAGCTTGATCGCTTGAGGGGCATAGCGGATCAGGCCCAAGCGGGTCGCCAGCGAATCGGCGCCCGGAGGATCTCCGGCCGAAACCGCGCCCCTCATGTGCTGTCCGGGCGTCCATCCCGACGGTGCGATCACACCTGTGACCTCGGAGGCGGTGGCCTCCTCCAGCGGGACGCCGAGGGCATCCATAGTCTTGTTGAGCCATCCCATCATGACAGCTGATGTTAGCGGGAAATTGGGAGCCCGCGAGCATCGGTTCTGATTCCATACGCCAGCCAACGCTACTGAACCCTGCCCGTGGATATGCGACGGTAACGTGCCACCGAGAGCATGAATAACCCATAGGCGACCAACCCCAGCGCCACGGCACCCAAGAGCCACGACCCGAAAGGTTGCTGAGCGAGTGTTTGCAGCGCGCCGCCCAGGCCCCGAGCCTCTTGCGGATCGTACTCTAGTGCCGCGCGGATGAGGAACGTTCCGACGACGCCGAAGACGATCCCGCGCGCTGCGATGCCGAGACGTCCCCAGCGCTCGGTCCACGTCCTTACCTTCTCCCCCATCTCGCCGAGCTTGAGGTACTCAAAAAACTCGGCCTTGTAAGCCTGATAGAGCTCATGCAAACCTACGCCGACCACAGCGATTCCAACCCCGACGACCAATACTCGACCTAAAGGCCATGAGAGCAACACGGCTGTCCAGTCATCAGGAGATCCACCACCCTCGCTAGCCGACCCAAGAATTAATCCCACGGCGCTAAAAGCGAGGCCCGCATAAACCAAGGTGCTCACGCCGTAGCCGACCCGCTTGCCGAGCGCCTTAACGTCGGTGCCTTCCCTGTCAGGATCCGCTATTGCCTGGACGCTCCGCCAGAGAGCGTAGCCCAGGAAGCCGAGCGCCATCAAACTCAGCAAGACGCCGCCGAAGGGGCTTCCTGCAACGATTCCTAAGGCACCGCGCTGCCCGGTGGTGCGGCCGCCGGTGCCCAACGCCGCGCCTGCCGCTAGAAGGCCAATGAGCGTGTACACCACACCTTCGGTCGCGTATCCGAAGCGCGCGAGGCGCTCCATCCACGGTCGCGCGCTTTGAGCGGCATCCTTAGCGCGGCGTCTGGCATCTTCTGGGAGCTTGCCTTTAGGGCTCATGCCCTCCTCTCGTCCTCGAGCTATGGCGTATCGACCAATCGCACCGTATACCAATATGGGGACAAGCACCAGCCAACGCTCGGCTTCTTTCAAGCGCGTGCCTCGTTTTCCTGTGTTGATTGCGGGTGCCCGGACATGCAGAGAGCCGACGAGCGGACTTTAGAACCGCTGACCTGCTCCGGCTACGAGTTTGCTTGCGCACGTTCCAACCCGTCCTAATGTGTCCGGAATTGCACTTGTTTATGCGGTTTTCGATGATCTGGCCGAATCGCTTTGTCCATTGCGTACCAGGGCGTACTAGCCCGATTGCAGTACGGTTGCAGTATGCTCTCGCAAGGGCTCGGTTAGGGAGAGTACCTTCACTGGTGCAACTTCTGAGGGTCGGGCCTTAGGGTCTTGGCATCTCTGGTGTGCCGGACCCCGAGAGCGCGTAGACGACGGCCTGCTCGAAGGTCATTGCCCTCCCCTCGGCTCGTGCCTCCTCGAAGGCCGGCTCGCCCAGTTCGGTGCGCACGGCAGCCAGATCGCTATCGTATTCAAGAGAACCGCCAGGATCGAGCAC
>JALZHG010000504.1 GCA_030914045.1 Chloroflexota bacterium
CTGAGCGGCAGCCGCAGCCGTCGCGGTAGCGGTCGGGGCGAGGACCGTCGTGACCGCGGCCGGGGAGATGTTGCACTCCTGGGCTATCGCCTGGACGTTGACGTTGTTCCCGGCCCCGGCGTACTGAACTTGGGCGCTATCCTGGCTGGCGTTCTGGACGCACTGCACGTTGCCTTGCCCCACCTGCGAGCCCAAGGCGTTCTCGGAGAGAACGTTCCCTTGTGCCATCGCTGGGGCCGCGGCGGCCAGCACCATGGCCAGCATCGCTGCCAACAGCATTAGCTTCTTCAAAACTCTTTACCTCCTGTACAATCCGAAGACTACCTCGCGACGCATTCTTTCACCCTTAGTCCCCAATGTCAACACCATTCACCGTACTTTTTACCAATTTCTTAAATTCTTTTAATATATCGGCCCTCTCCCGAAGAACGGCTCTACGGGGGTATTCCTCTTGCTGTGTGGTCGGAGAGCGGGGCATCAGGGACGATGGATGCCAGCAGGACCGCTAATTCCGCCTCACGTGATGCTTACCTTGGTGCTTGCTCCCTAACGTTATCGGTGCGCAATCCAGGTTTCGAACTTGAGTTTTCTTGTGTGAGAGCGTTGATCGTCTGCGATCATCAAGCGCCCGGTCCGGTTGTGCTTTCGTGACGGACGAGGGGCTCCCCGAGCAACCGGTAAGTAGCCAGGGATATACGCTGTATGGACGAGCGGGTGGTCCACTCTGTCGTGTCTCCCGCTATCACGACGATAAAGTAGGCATCTTCGGCACCCTGTGAGCCGCGAGGGAACACGATCCCGGCGTCTGAGAAGGTGTCGCCGTAGGAGCCGATCTTGTGCGCGACGCGGGTCTCTTCCGGCAGTAGCTCTGGCAGGCGGTCCTCGAAGGACGTATTCGTCATGAGCGCGAGCATCTCGGCCGAGAGCCGTGGGCTGGTGTAGGAGGGATCGGCTATAGCCTGCAGCACAACCAAGACGTCGTTCGGGGACCCCCGCCATTCGGCGAAAACCCCACCCCTGGCCCTCTACACCGCTCCGATAAACGATCATCGGCTGTGTCGTACTCACCCATAGTGGTTGGGTGGCAGATAGCTCCATCTCAAACAAAACGTCATCCATGACCGCTTCCAGGTAAGCCCAAAGCTCTGGTCTTCTTTGCGTGAAGGCGTACGCGAATGCGTCCTCCAACCATGCCAGACCAGCCTCGTTATCCACGTTGAGCGTCAAGTGCAACCTGCTGCGTAGTACCCCAACGCTCCTGTAGCACGGTAGTGTATGCAGTGTAGGTAGGATGATAGCGCCCATGTGTGTTCCACAACACATAGCGTCGGGTCGTCATACACGATACTGAGACTCCAACCGGTGCCCGTACTCCTCCTTTCCCTTTCCCCACCATCACCCCGATACGGGCACCGGCTCTAGCTGCCGGAACCGTACCCACTAAGGCTCTTGTGTACACCTCTGGTTAAACGATCTTTACAACACATAACGATATTTCATACTGGTGAGACTGGCCCTCACCTCTCCCGCTCACTGAATACCAACGGTTCGGGGGTCTAAAGGACCATCCCTGCTGAGTTGCCCGCAACAGATCAGCCGTTTCGGGGGGAATGTACCTTGCTCTATCGGGATTCTAGACGCACCCTCCCCTATGCCGGGGCTACTTGTTTATCGATCTGATAAAGGTAACGATAAAGACGGCGGAGATCAACATCAGTCCCCCGGCCGCGACGAGGCCCAAAGAGACCAAGAAGATGGTGCCCGCGCTCGCCGGCGGACCCCACATCTTGGTCGCCCACACGAAGGCGAAGAGCGAGGCGAAAAAGGTCAGGAGGATCAGGATCATCCCGCCGGGGAGGTCCCGGATCTGGATCGCCGCTTTTTCGACAGTGTACGCCAGCCGTCCCTTGGTGGGGTAACCGGTATCCCGTACGCTCTCGAGGGTGCGCCGGAATTCCTCGTCCCTGACGAGCCCGATGACCCGCGAGAGGTAGTAGGCTTCGCCGGGGGACTTGCCCATCCTCAGGAGCTCGAGGTAGTTGCGCCTGTACATCTCCACGGCCCCGGAGTGGGGCGAGGCGAGCTGCTTGAGGAAGGCATGGGTGTCGAGGCGGGTGGCGTAGCGGCGAGCCTCCTGCTGGGCGCTGCGGGCCTCACGGCCGCCCTGGCGCCCGGCCCCCCGGCCCGCTATCTCCGCAACCTCCAAAAAAAACATCTCGCGCGAGAACTCGATGGCGCTCTGGCGCTCGCGCCTCCTCGAGGAGATCTCCGTGCGGATTCCCCGCGAACGGTACTCCTCGCGTCTCAGGCGGTAGACTTGCTCCTGGTAGAAATCCCGCTCGGGAAGAGATTCGGCCCCATCGCGCAGCCGGTAGGCTTCCTCGAGCGTCTCCGGGATCCTTCGCTCTCTCATAGGTCCTTGAACTCTTACCCCACGTTCACGATCTCACGCACCGCAACCCTAGGACCGTGAATGATACCACGAGCACCGCACCTCATACCCCTCTA
>JALZHG010000505.1 GCA_030914045.1 Chloroflexota bacterium
CAGGCCACGCCAGGTTCCGTAACCTAACCGTAACCTAATGGTGCGACCCTATGGCCCGAGATTCAGAGTCGTAGCTTTTATATATGCGGGTTTCGAGGGTCAGGCACTCACTCCTAATGAGCAGGTTAGCGGTTCGAGTCCGCTTGGCGATCCTATATTTCGCTCACAGGTGACCAGAGTACTCTTCACAGGAAAGGCCCCCGGTGCTCGTGCCGGGGGCCTCGTGGCAACAGTAGGGCAACAGTAGTGGCGACACCAGGCGATATCTAACGATAAGGACAGAAATACGCTTGTCTATGCGGATTTATCGCATACCTACGGGCCTTTGCACATGACTGAAAATCATGGTGTCCTCCAGCACCAATTCAGTACCGTAAATAACTGAGCCGTCGCGGAGTTTGGCACACACGAGAGTGCCCAGCCACTATGTCTGATTGGCAGCAGTAGTGGCAGCAGTAGGGACGATATCGGGTGATATATAGTGATACGCAGCGGACTGATTGCTGCCCGGGCAATTCCTGCAAATGCCGAGTTTTTGGCTCAGTTATGAGCCATCTACAGCGTGGGTTATTCGGATTGTGGCTCCGAAGGTCGCGGGTTCGAGCCCTGTCGGTCACCCTCTAATGGATAACGGAGCAACTATACCCGCTGAGACTACAATCCTGTCCCCATTTCGGAAACGACCAACTTGCCACCCCTGGATCTCGCCCTACCCTAGACCTGCCTCCCTGGCACGGATGACAGCCTGCGCCCTGTCGGCCACCTGCAGCTTGAGGAAGATGTGTGAGACGTGGTTCCGTACCGTCTTCAGACTAAGAAAAAGCTGCTGGGCTATCTCTTGGTTACTGTGGCCCTGGGCGACGAGGGCGAGGATCTCTTCTTCGCGGTCGGTGAGTTCCGGGAAGGCGCGCGGTGGCGCGGACGGGTTGGAGGCGGAAAAGTAGTTTATGAGGCGTCGAGCGATACCTGGACCGAAGATGGCCTCCCCGCCAGCCACCGCCCGGATAGCGTGCACCACCTCTTCCCCCCTCGAGTCCTTCAAGAGGTAGCCGCGTGCCCCGGCGCGCATGGCAGCGAATAGAGAATCGTCGTCCTCGAACATGGTGACCATCAGGATGCCAATTTGCGGGCTTGTGTTGAGGATTTGGCGGGTAGCCTCTATGCCGTTGATCCCAGGCATCTTGATGTCCATGAGGATCACGTCGGGTTGCAGTGTCTCGGCTAACTCTATGGCTTCCTCCCCGCTGCTGGCCTCCTCCACTACCTCGGTGCTGGGCTCCGAGTCCAAGAGGCCGCGCATGCCGTCGCGATAGAGGGGGTGGTCATCTGCGATGAGCACGCGGGTAGGTTCCATGGTCACTCCTTAGGGTTGCTCTGATCAACCACTCGGCATGGCAACTTCGCTCTCACGAGGGTGCCGCCGCGCACAAGCGAACCTACAGTGCACGTGCCGCCCAGCTCTTCAGCGCGCTCACGCATCGAATGTAGGCCCACTCCTACCCTGTGCCCCTCCCCGATTCCTCTACCGTCATCGTCTATATTCACACTCAGCGTGCCAGCTTCCTCATCCAGTGCGATGCGCACCGAACAGTTTCTAGCCTCCGCATGGCGCACTACGTTGGTCATCGCCTCCTGAGCAATGTGGTATGTGGCCACCTCCACTGCCGCAGGCAAGGGAGGCAGGCTCTCCGGAGCCTTCACCGATACACGCAAACCGTTCTGGCTGTACTGCGCTGCTCCCTCTCGCAAAGCCGGGATGAGACCGAGCTCGTCTAGCGCGGGCGGCCTGAGGGCGTGCACCGATCGGCGTACGTCGGATACGGTGGCCCGGGTGCGCTCAGAGAGCTCGGCCATTAGGGCTGAGGCTTGTGGGTCGTGGGAGAGGAGGTTGCGTGCGGTCTCAAGCTTAAGAGTGAGGGCCGCAAGCTGGGGGCCCACGCCGTCGTGCAGATCGCGCCTGAGACGTCGTCTCTCCTCCTCGCGGGCCGTGACGAGCCGCTCCCTCGACCTTTGTAGGTCTGAGGTAAGCCTGACGGCGTAGGCGGCAACTTCTATGTGCCGCGCCAGGTCCTCAAGCAGCCGCACATCCGACTTAATGAAGGTCTCCCCTGGCCCGCGGGGGAAGACGACGAGCTGGCCCACGGTCTCCTGCTGGTAGGTGAGCGGCATAATGAAGGGCTCTCCCGCGGGCTTCTCACCGTATTCGGCAGCGTTAACGAACCCTCCGTCTTGCTTGAGGGTGATCGCAGCATAGGGTAGCTTCAGGGCCCGGGCTACTTTCTCGACCACGGTGGGTAGCACAGACTCGGGTACGAGGGTGGCTTCCAGACTTGCGCCTAGGTCCGAGAGGACCTTGTAGGGCTCGTCTCGCTCCCCGTACATCAGGCGGTTGACGCCTCGCTGGAGCCGATTGCGCAAGGGTGCGAAGAGGACAGCAATGAGCCCAGTAGCGGCGAGAGAGGTAGCCAGATTGGCGCCTGTTCGTAACACCACGCCGACGTAGCCC
>JALZHG010000506.1 GCA_030914045.1 Chloroflexota bacterium
CTGCTGCTGTCTTCGCTAGAGCTGTTCTTTACGTACTCCAAGATCCGGCGCCTCAGGCCAGCCCCAAGAGCATCTTCCAACTTCGGGGCCGAACCGCATATCACTATCCCTGCCGGGATTGCGATGACCATCATGGGGACCTTCGTGTCTTCGTAGTACGCGTACGCTGCTTCGCCATAACCTTGGGCCGTGAGGATGCTTCCCAAAGAGTCAGCGGAGAACGTGGACCACTCGAACGGAATGACCCTGGCGAAGGTAAGGTATTCTGCAAATGCAAAGGGTGCGGGTGTTTCCCAGCTGGGTTTACTGATCTCTTCCTTAAAGCCCTCGTGGAACCTTCCTAGGAACTCGTCTACGTCCTCGGATGACAAACACGCTGCCAAGCTGCGCACCACGCCGCCGAGCGGGACGTCCGCGAGTGACTGCAATCCGAGCACCAGGAGCGGTCCATTCGTCTCTCGGAATAGGTAAGAACGACCACCAAGTGATCGGGACGGCACTATGACGAAGTGGGCAGAAAGGCCAGACTCGCTATCAGTGATCGTCGTCTCGTAGATCTGCGAGACGGATAGTTTCGCTCCAAACCCGTGCCACTCGTCCATACTTGTATGGTACCTCACCATCTTGGTGAATTCCGTAGCACTAGGTGACGTCGGGTCGGGCCGCCTCTACGTCTCTGGCAGAGAATTACGTGGGCCTGCCCATGGAGCCATTACCCAAGGCAGCGGACCCTGAGCACAAGCAAGCAGTGCGAGGCACGTAGCGGGCAGGTTCTAAGACATCTTCCTCAGAGCTCGACTTTAGCCATTAGGCTGCATAGCAAAGCGCATCGGTCAAGCGTTCTATGAATGCCCTAGGGGGGACTTTTATGGTGTCGATCTCCCAGGACGACTCGCGAAAAGTCTCCTGAGCCCACAGCTCCTTTCGCACCAAGGCGAGAGAGCATCAGCGAAGGTCGGATAGCTCTTGTGGTACCAGGCCTCCCGCCGAAAGGCACCTGCTGCCTGCACCATCAGGCCATGCGCGAACACAGTGATGAGCGAGAACAGTCCCAACAGCGCCGGCGTGGTTCTCTCCGTATCGCTAAATCCGACCACTGCCTTTGGGTCTCGAATCCGAGATGCCTACGCATCTCCTGGAAGGTCACTTCCAGCTGCCAGCGCCTCACAAACCAGGAGACGATCTTCTGCGGATCACAGCTCTAAGGTCGGTACACAGGAGGGCCTGGGTCTTGAACTCTTTTTGCGGATCGCGCACCAAAACCCAGCGTAATAGGCACAGCGAATAAGCCCGTGCTGTACCACACGGCCGTCTCGGAAGTAATTTCAACCATGCGCTCCCCGCTCCCATACCAGTTGGCGATCGTGGTGAGTTTCCAGACGGTGTTTGGATCTTCAGCCACCTCAGAAAGGTTGGACAAGCGCTCACCCTTGAGCACCCTTGAGGCGAGGCCTCCCTCTCTGATGGGGGCGTCGCGTGGCGGGGCCGGCTCGTAGAGCGCGGCATCCAGGCGTAAGCGGGTGACATGAAGGTCACCGGCTTACTTAAGCTTCTACAACGAAACAGCAGCTTGAGAGAAGCGTAGGCGCTGTCGGCCACTGCCACAATCTCGCGCTCTGGGTACCATCGCCTTATCTGCAAGAGCAACTGCCAGGCCCACTCGGTTATCTCTTCTTGTGCCGCTTGCCACGCTCGGTGGCATAACGCTCGGAAGGAGCCAGGGCAGAAAGGAAGGGCAGAAAGGAAGGGCAAAGCCCAAACTCGGGAAGCCCAAGGGATCTCCACCAACAGCATCGCGCACACCCATCGCAGTCCACGGCTCTTCACGAATTGCTCGTGGGTGGAACGCACCGGGTCTCGGTAAACGCCCTTGGCTGCAATCTTCTTCCCGTAGCGTCTCTCCAGTGTCTCGTCGATGCCCACAACCAACGGCTCTCCTTCGGCTACGAACCTCTCTACCAACAACCCCAACAAGAGACGCGACTCACCTCCCGACTCGACCAGCTAGCGCGGCTTAGCACCCGATGGTAGCGATGGAACCTTTCCTCCTGGCTCAAACCCATCGCATGTAAGGCTGAGCTCACTGTCCTCTTGCCTGGAGCGAGGATCGCTCCTATGAGCAGCACCTGGACGTGCGGCCATACGCGCCTTGAGAAAAGTGGCACAAACGAGGAGAGAACCCGTATCATCACGGTTGGTAGGGTGCGCACTTCGTTCACCTCTCTTTGGGCAGACTGGTGACGAACGTACCCTACCTATTCCGCTCACGAATGGCTAAAGTCGAGCTTCGAGGCACTTAGGTGAATAGACGTTCTCGGTAGGATGCGACGAGTTTGTTCGGCTGGCATCATGCTGATGCGTTGCTAGGAAAGGAAGGAGGGCCACCACAGATGCAGCCGGTCGAAGCTTCTGTAGTCGTACCGCTAAGCCCACAGCAAACATGGGACTTCATTTGGGACAATGTGCTGCGAGCCGACGAACTTCTCCCTGGCGTAGTT
>JALZHG010000507.1 GCA_030914045.1 Chloroflexota bacterium
GTCTCACACTTGAACGAAATCACCCGGAAATCTGCTCGTACAAGCTCACTGGTAGGCACCGTCAACTTGGGGCGGGGCTTGGCGGGGAAGGTCGGGACGGGTAGGTGGCGGGCATGACATGTACCGCCAAGTCCCCCTACGCCGGCTACCGCTTTCCGGGCGAGGTTATCAGCCACGCCGTGTGGCTCTATTTCCGCTTTCCGCTGAGCCTGCGCATGGTCGAAGAGATGCTGGCGGCCCGCGGCATCGACGTGAGCCATGAAACCGTGCGGCAGTGGGCGCGCAAATTCGGCCAGAGCTTCGCCAACCAGATCCGGCGCCGGCTTCCCGGTGCGGGCGACAAATGGCACCTCGACGGTGTGTCACGAACACATCTCCTGAGGAAAGGAGGTGTGGCGCTGTACGAGAGATGAGGGTCGGCCCCTCGAGGTCCGCAGTCAGGTGCCGGCCTCAAACCCCTGCAAGCTGCGATCGTCAAGAGCGATCGTGGTGAGCGTTGCAGCCAAAGGCGGGAGACAATCCCGTCAGGTACGATCCGGAGAGGCGAGCGAAAGCGAACTGCTGATGACGTGTCGAAATGCCAAAGATGATGTCAAAACCGGAGGGGCGTCCAGCTTCCGGGATCAGTTCGGGGGCTGTCCTGAAGACTGCCCGAGCGACATCCGGCATGTAGGCGGCGCGAAGCCGGATCAGGCTCTCGTATGGAACGTGAGAACCTGTCGCTCCGATGCAAAGGGAGACGTCCAAGCGGCTCAAACCGCAAGGATCAGAGTACCGATGCGGGGCACAGGGGCGGAGCAGCTCGTAGGAGGGAGGAAGGTTCTGTAATGGAACTGGACCAAAGGGGCTGCAGTGTTCCGCCGCGACCCAGAGCCAACCGGTAGCGGGAGGAGCTCTGTGGCCAAGGCAAAGCCGTTTTCCATCCCGAAGCGGGACGTCTGGAACGCCTTCCAGAAGGTGAAGGCCAACCAGGGAGCGGCTGGCGTAGACGGGCAGACGATTGCTGAGTTCGAGGCTGATCTTGCCAACAACCTCTACCGGCTCTGGAATCGCATGTCCTCAGGGAGCTACTTTCCTCCACCGGTGCGGCGGGTTGACCTTCCCAAGAGCGATGGACGGACCCGGCCGTTGGGCATTCCAACGGTTGGCGACAGAGTTGCCCAGGAAGTCGTCAAACAGTACCTGGAGCCGATCCTGGAGCCCCGCTTCCACGCGGACTCCTATGGCTACCGCCCCGGCCGATCGGCGATCGATGCCCTCCGCAAGACCCGTCAGCGCTGCTGGCGGTTTGACTGGGTGCTCGATATCGACGTCCAGAGCTACTTCGACAGCATCGATTGGGAGTTGCTGCTCAAGGCGGTTCGTCATCATACGGACTGCCCGTGGGTGCTTCTCTACATTGAGCGCTGGCTGAAGGCTCCGGTCCAGATGCAGGATGGTAGTATCGTCCCGCGTACGGCAGGAACGCCTCAGGGTGGGGTGGTCAGCCCGATCCTGGCAAATCTGTTTCTGCACTATGCTTTTGATTTGTGGCTGGCGCGGAGCTTTCCCACCATCCCGTTCGAGAGATACGCGGACGACATCATCTGCCACTGCCGAAGCGAAGAGGAGGCCCGCACGCTTTGGAGTGCCCTGGAGGTCCGCTTCAGGACCTGCGGGCTGGTTCTTCATCCCACAAAGACGAAGCTCGTCTATTGCAAGGACACGAACCGGCGTGGCGACTATCCGGTCCAGTCGTTTGACTTCCTCGGTTATACCTTTCGACCGAGAAAGGCAGCCTGGCGCGGTGGTCGCTATGGCACGTCCTTTCTGCCTGCGGCCAGTCCGGACGCGCTGAAAGCAATCCGGCAGACGATCCGACGGTGGGCGTTCCATCATCGGACCGACAAATCCCTGGAGGATCTGGCACGGATGTACCGGCCGTACATCCAAGGCTGGATCAACTACTACAGCCACTTCTACAAGTCGGAGTTGACCTCGACTTTGCATCGGATCGATGCCTTCCTGATCCGCTGGGCGCGCAACAAGTTCAAGCGACTGCATCAGCGGCCCAAAGGTGCAAGAGACTGGCTGGCGCGGGTCATCCGCGCCAACCCGCATCTGTTTGCGCATTGGCGCTTTCTGCATGGGAATGGCCGAACATCGGGAGCCGTATGACGCGAGAGTGTCACGTACGGTTCTGGGAGCGCGTGGGGGTGAGACTCCCCCGCGCGACTCGCCAAGTGTGTCTGATGATTAGCGGCACGAAGCACTGGCTCTGGCGGACCGTCGACCAGGATGGGGTCGTGCTCGACGTTCTCGTCCAGAGCCGGCGCGACAAGCAGGCCGCCAAGCGCTTGCTTCGCAAGCTTCTGAAGCGCCAGACCCGCGTGCCTCGTGTGATGATCACGGACAAGCTCGCCAGCTACAACGCTGCAAAGGCAGACGTGATGCCCTCGGTCGAGCATCGACGACATAAAGGCTTGAACAACAGGGCGGAGAATTCGCATCAGCCGACG
>JALZHG010000198.1 GCA_030914045.1 Chloroflexota bacterium
GGAGTACGGCTTCATGTTCACAGGCTAACATATGGATCAACCCTTATGATTGCCGCTGTAGAGAGCTCCCCAAGCGCCGTCTCCCTCGCCTGTTTCAAGCCTCTTCGTAGCCTGCCGACCTGCCACCCACCATGTCCCTCAAGCCCGCATCCTTCAAAGGCGCTTTAAACGTCCTTGTAGCCGCAAGGCTGGCTTTTCCGGTCTCGGGTCCTCGAAAGAGTCTACGAACGCTCATATCGGCTCCCCGCACTGAGGCAGGTTAATCTTTTCTCGTGGACCTTCTTTATGTATCCGATTTCGTATCAGATAAGTCGCAAGGGTGACTTCGGAGAGCCTGCACCATCCTATTCACCAAACGGTGTGGAAGGGGTGTTCTCCGAAGTCCGACGCGGGGAGAGCCAAGACCCTCCAAGCAGAGCCCTAAAGGAGCCGCTTGTGAACCGGTCCAGTTAGGGCCGGTGCCGCCGTCAGACCCCCAGCAAGCTACGAACCCTCCCTACTGGCCCCGGTCTCACCTCATAGTAAGATGGCTGGGTCTTGGTCGTCCCGGCGGCGAGCATCTCGAAGAGGCCCACGAGGGCGTGCGGCAGCCAGTAGCGGGTCCCGTTCTTGGCGGAGCCAAAGAGCCAGGGCGACGCCGCAAGCAACGCGCCGCTCGTGGCGTCGAGCATCAGATGTACGGGCATCGGAACTATCCTCTTGGCACCAAGTTCGTAGTCGGTCAGAAGGCTGTAGGCGGCTGCCCCTCCGCCGGCCAAGCGGAAAGCGAGGGCCGAGGAAGGTACGTCCTTTAGCCTAAGAAGCTCCGGAGCGACGAGCAGCGCGCTCCCGGTGAGGTAGTCGAGCACCCCGTGGACGCTCGTGGGGACCATCCGTAGGTTCATCTCTTGTCATCCCTCCTGATGCCTGCTGCTATGAGGCTGTTTATACCCAGCTCTCTAGCCCGTTTACCCACGTGGCTGTGCAGCGGGCGTCTCTTTAGCCATCCCCAGGAGGTCGTATTTGTTTGGCCGCTCGGAAGGCATCTGGGCCGAGGTCCTTTCTCTTTGGGGTTTCACCTTACTTGCCGGAGTGGGAAGAGCGGCAGCCCATAGTGGGCGCGCCTCGAGCAGCACGACGCGGCCGGTGAGCTCATCGAGCACCATGAGGTTGGTGTCGTAGGCAGACAACCACACGAATAGCAGTACGGCCATGAGAAGCACCTTGTCGTTTTCAGTAAGCAAGGTGCACTACCGCACTCAAACTCCGCCCGCCGAGTACGGGTACGAGCCGGGCTACTATGCGGTCTTCTTCGTCGACCCCGACGACTTCGAGCTCGAGTTCGTGCACGTACACCAAAGAGTCTCAGACATCATCGAGCTGATCTCGCGATATCGCGCTGAAGCTGGCCGCAGGTAGCTGCCGGCCAAGAGAGTACTCGTAGGGTCCGGTAGATGAAGTAGACATGTTGGGAGCTTCGTGAGGCGTCGACATACCCCTGGCTTGCACACTGAAAGGTCCCTTATTCCTCTGCCGACCCCGATCCACGTGCTCCACAGCTCCTCAAAGCTGCCTTAAACGTCGTTATAGCCGATGAACAGCACCTCAAATCGGCTTGTATTCCCACACCGATGTCAGGATGGCGGGACCTATGGCAATCGACCGGGGGCCTAAACTCCTGCTACCCCTCCCCCCTGATCAAACTTCCTCGAAGGCCGTGGATAGACTAGAAGGGTCGGCAGAGGAACTTGAGAAAGTCTTCTAGAAAGCGTGACTCGGTGTCTTCTACGCGTTAATGATGGGCAGTGGGGCTCACGTCTCTTCGGGCAACAGCCAAGGTGAGTGGTCGTAGGGTTGGATAGAGGAAGGCAAGGATCTTTGGGGCCTCGCGGGGTCTTAACTCACCCCTGACCGTTGGAGTGGATCCGGTAGCCTCCAGTCCTCTCATGGAGTTCAGTGAATAGCATAGTCTATTTGGGGTAGAAATTACGGAACTTTGGTCCGCTTGCCGCTGTACCGGCCCACCCTCCTAGCACTGCGCGTCGCGTTGTGCGTCTTGCTGGTGGCGTTGTTTGTCCTGGGCGACCTAACAGCCGCGCTGATCGTCGCCGTCTTCTTCGCGCTGTCGTTCGCCCACCTCCTGCGAAGCGACCGGCGCCCCGCAATCTTCGACGTGCTCTTCGCCCTGGCAGCGCTGGCGGGGGCCCTGGGCTACGTGTTCGACCTCTTCGGCGAGATCGTCCCTTATGATGAGCTGACCCACGCCTTCACGACCTTCTCCGTTAGCCTGACGTTCTATTTCCTGTTCTACGGGGGCGCCGTGCCCGAGCGAAGGGCCGTTGCGCTGGCGACCTCGGTGTTTACCCTGGGCGTCACCATCGGCGCCTACTGGGAGATCTTCGAGTGGTTCTTCGTAGGCAAGTACACCCTTGCCGACACTATCAGTGACCTGCTTGTGGACAGTGGCGGCGCCCTGGCGGCTGCGCTCGTGGCGCTTATACTCCGCCGATCCGGGGATCGCCTTACATAGCTTTCATTTGGCCCAACTTCGGAGAACAACCCTACTACGCGGCTCGGTGACCAAGGCAAGAGGAAGGGTCGGAGCGGTTACATCCCGGCAGCTACCTCACCTTGCGCTGGTGCGGGTCGTGGCGCGAGCGCCCGAAGATCCTGTCTAGGTAGCGATCTGCGAACCATCCTCCCAAGGCCCCACCGCACACTCCCAAAAACACATCGAAGATGCTGTCTGCCAAGGTGTTGGAGATGGCCGCACCCATAGCACCCAGGATCACCTCTATGATCTCCCAGCCGACGGCTCCCAACAAGCCTATCGCGGTGCCGGTGACGACAGCTCGCTGCGGCGTGGGGAAGAACTCGTCGTCCCCGCCCCAGCGGTAGATGATCTCAGCGACCAACGCAACCAGTGTGAAAGGGGTTATGAAGTGCGCTAGCTCATCGTAGAGTGGGATCGGCTCGAAAAGATGGAACAAGAACCCGGCTGCGTTCAGCGCAACACAGAAAACAACCAGCAACAGGGCCATACGAGGAGGCATCGAAGGTCACCCCCTTGCTGGTCGGATACCGCTCGTCTCATCCGCTTCTCCTTTCGCTTGTAGTCACAAGCGAGCATATTAGCAGCGACGGAGGAGCGGGGGCACCCCATAAGGATGTCCTGGCTCGGTCGGTGTTAATGCGGCTAGACGGTCGGGCTACTAACGTCTCTCTCGATGGTGCTCGCGATGACCGAGGCGGCCTAGCTGGGAGGCCAGCCACCGGGGTCGGTACGAAGAGGGTAATTTGATCTCTCTGCGCAAACACGTATACCCGGTGACAAGGTTTTATGCCGAGGAGAGGCGCGTTGATTAAGACCGAGGAGCTTTTGGACACTTCAGCCCTAGCGGCTATGTGGGCCGAGCAAGAAGAAGACCGCGGCGTAGCAGCTCCGGCCCTGTAAAGCTTCTCTTTAGATGAACTGCAATATCAGTATGACTAGCAGCACTATGATCACTATGGTTATGATCAGGCTCATCCCACCGCGCACTGCCCGCACCTCCCTTCGTCTCCGTCAGACTGTACGCAAGCCAACAGAAGGGCCGGGACTGCTAGTCCCGGCCCTATTCGCGTTAGTGTCAGAGTCTACTTTAAGAGCTTCTTTGCGGCCTTCTCGACCCCGGAGCCGCTCTTCTTGGTTCCCCCGGATTTGTTGTGCTTCTTGCCTGAGGAGCCTTTGGCGACCTTCTTGATCTCTTTCTCTAGTCCGGCCATGTTGAGTGCGTACTCTCCTTCCCCAGCGGGGGGTTGATTGTTATGGTTGTACCCCGGTGAGTCAGCCCCCAAACTCCGAAGCCAAGTTCCAAGAATTCGACGAAAACGAACTTTGTGGAAACTCCGCACAGGCGAAGTTCATAGGACGCGTCTTCTGTACGCGATGGGTAGAATACGCAAGGAGGATCAATTAACGCGTATTTACGCGTGCCCCTATACGCTGTGATCACATCGGGGGTGTCCCATGATCGCTGAGGCTACGACCTCTTGGAGAAGATCCAGTAAGCAGAGGAGATCAGTCCTCGGCTCCCTGGTCTTTAACCCCACGCGTGGATACACGTTAATTGATGGGAGGGACCGGCTCACGGTTCTTCGGGGAACGGACAAGGCGGGTGGTCGTAGGGTCCCATAGAGAAGGCGAAGATCTCTGGGGCCTCGCAGGACCTCGATAGGCTCCTGACAATCACACCTAAAGGGCTCCTATTCCCTTCCGACCCCGAGCGACGATGCAGTAGAGCTCGTCAAAGCCGTCTTAAACGTTGTTCAAGCCGAGGAGCGGGGCCTCGACGACCCGGAACCTAACAGGTAAGACAACGGCTCAAATCGGCTCGTACACACACCGAGGCCAGGACAGCCGGACCTATTGTAATCAACCGGGGGCCTTGACGCCTGCTACCCCTCCCCCGTGAGCGAGTCATCGTCGAGGGTCGCAGATACGCCCGAGGGGTCGGTAGAGTAAATTAACGAAGTCTTCTAGAAAACGCGAGAAGACGTCGTATCTCTCACCTGGATAAGGGGTTTGGCGCTTGTCTAAGCCTCTTTGGTGAAGGGTCCGCATAGGAACGGCGCGTTTTACTTCAGGATTGAGGGCTCTGTTCGTCGGTGCAGATGATCCTGAAAGGCTAAATTCTTTCCGTCGTATCTTCTTTCCCTTGGACGCGGCGGAAAGAAACGGCGGCGCCTATGGGTACAGGGTCTTGAGTGCGTTGCTAGACTAGACCTTCCGGTTCGCTTGAGTGCCGGATATGAGATCGAAGCGGAAGTAGGAAAGGGGGAAACGGCAAAGATGATGGACCACGAGAGACAGGAGAGGGATCTTCAAGGGGTTTTCGATGCCACCCGGGTATCTTACTTGGCGTCCATAGAGAATACCTTCGCGCTTCAGGAGAGGACCCTTCAATTCGCTAGAGCCTTGATCGAGGCCCCGGAAGAGACCTTGCAGGCCCAAGCCGAGGACAACCGTGCCACACTTCAAACACTAATCGAAGAGTCCAGGAGGCAGCGGGAAGCGATGGAGAACTTGGTTAGAGAGTCGGCCAAGGTATATGAGAGCTTTCTTCGCAACCCCTTCTCCCATCACCAGCACCACTCTAAGTTCGAGGAAGCCACAGAGGCACCCGAAGTTCAGTCCAGAGAGTAATCAGAGGACTCAGTTCCGAGAATTACATACTTCCTCGACGTTCGGTGAATGGAGTCTATGGGCACAGCTCCGGGCTTACCTTGCGGATGGTCATGCTGCCGTATTTGTGGGGCTGGTCGCTGGGTCTGGTATCGAACGTGAGCTTTATCTGACCATCCTTCGCCAGCTCCACCAGAATCTCGCTCATGGCGTGGTCGGGAACCTCGACGCCCTCACTTATCAGCCGCTCGTAGATGGTAGAGCTCTGCAGGTAGCTGTCTGGCTCCGACCCCTCCTTGACCCCCTTCGACCACTCACAGATGATGGCTTTGATCTTCCCACCCAGCTCCCCGCTCACATATTCAGTCATGTGTCGTCCTCCTGTCCTCCTAACGCCCTCCACCACCACGATATTACGGCTCTTCTCAGGGGAGGCATCTCGCGGGTGGCCTAGTGGCACAGATGGGGGCTCACACCACTTATCAGGACATCTCCGTGCTTGCGGGTTTGCTCCTCCCGCTGTTGGCGCGGAGTGAGCGTTATCAACCTCCCCACGACGAAGGCGTTGAGGATCGCGCTCATCTGGTAGTCGGCCACCTCCACCTCTTGTGCCAGGAGACGCTCATAGATAACGGCGCTCTCCAGGGAGTCCAGGGAGCCCCCTGCTCGCTGCCACTCCTCGCAGATGACATCGCGTACCTTCTCAGCCAGCTCCTTCTCAGCCACCGATGAGCCTGCTCCAGAACCCCTGCCGCTGCCCCAGCTGCTTCTCCTGTGCGAAGGGCAGCTCTCTGGTTTCCTGATCGCCCCCGGTGGCCAGGCGGGGCTCTCCCCTCTCCGGCATCACTAGCGGCTCCTTACGGAAGAATGTTGGGCGCACACCCTTAGTCTAACTCCATATCCGGGCGCAGATATGCAAGATCCTGCAAACGACCTTCGGAGAACATCCCTTCTTCCCCGATGCTCGGTGAAGAGCCACCGGGGTAAAATGCGCGCATGGAGGAGAGATGGGTGAAAGTCGCCGTGGCCCCGAACGAAACCTCCGCGCTGATGATGGAGGGCGTGCTGGAGAACGCTGGCATCCCGTCGCTGATCCAGCGCGCACCTGGCTTCGATGCCCCGGACTTCCTCTCAGCTGGTCCCAGGGACGTGCTAGTGCCGGATTCATTGTTGGGAGAAGCTAAGCAGACCCTCGAAGACACCACAGGGCTAGGGTCGTATGTGCCGTAGCGGTGTTGCGGCAGCCTACCGACTTCCGAGAACGCTCTACAGGCGACGTTCGGAAGGGGCATCGGACCGGTCCGCTAGCGAGAATCGAGGTCTTCGGTCTGCTGCATGCAGTGTTGGAACGCAAGGCGGGCGAAGGCTTCTTCTGTAGGGTTGCCGCGGAGCCTCGCCCTCTTTTCTTCGGCGATCCAGAAAGCGGCTTCTATCCGCGCTTCCCGTTGCGGCGTCCACGAGAAGAGGTCTTGAGATTCCTCGTAGAAGCCTTGAGATTCCATCACCTCATTTTAGCCCAAGGTGAATTAGCCCCGGTCCCG
>JALZHG010000031.1:0-9702 GCA_030914045.1 Chloroflexota bacterium
CGATTGGAGTCCAATCATCGTCTATCGTCCATCGTCCATCGTCTATCGTCCCCTCCGCCAAACTGATACAAGAATTGCCCCGATTCCCCTATTGACAAAGCGGCAATAAGGATGTAAGATGTTCTCACTTCGAAGGTGTTGAGCCTACGGAGAAAGAAAAGCCTTGAGGAATCTTCGGATTTGTCGAGGCTTTTTGATTTATCCGGCTAAGGTGCTGTGCTGCTCGCTAGGCTGCCTACTGCGGCTGGCTTCACCGATTCGGCACGCTGTCGTCCAGCGTATATAATTCAAGCATGGACCACGGTGCAGGCTGGTGGAGCTACATACGGCACGACCCGGCTCAAGACAAGCCGCAGGTTAGCCGTGCCCTCTTGAGGCGCGTGGGCGGTTATGCCCGCCCGTACCGGGGACGCATCGCCCTCATGCTGTCCACGATCTTTGTCGTCTCGCTCCTCAACAGTTTGCAGCCGCTCCTGCTCATCGGCCTCATCGACGTAGCCATCCCAAGGGGCGATCTGGG
Organism: Chloroflexota bacterium; assembly: GCA_030914045.1. Classification (GTDB taxonomy): domain Bacteria; phylum Chloroflexota; class Chloroflexia; order QHBQ01; family JADMIH01; genus JADMIH01. Next base: position 521 of record JALZHG010000031.1, read on the forward strand.
CATGCTCAACTGGCTCGCGCTGGGTATCGTAGGGGCACCTCTTGCCTCCGGCCTGATCGGTGTGCTCCAAAGGCACCTCGGCTCGCAAATAGGCGAGGGGATAATCTTCGACCTGCGGTGCGCCCTGTTCGATCACCTGCAACGCATGTCGCTACGTTTTTTCACCAACACCCGGACGGGAGAGCTGATGTCGCGCCTCAACAACGACGTGGTTGGCGCGCAGCGGGCCGTCTCGGGTACTATGGTCGATATCGTCTCCAACCTGATAGGCGTCATCATCACGCTGACTGTCATGGTGTCGCTCGAATGGCGGCTGACCTTACTCTCAATCGTTATCCTGCCCCTCTTCATCGTCCCGGCCCGGCGTGTGGGAAACATCCTGCGCGGCATCGTACGCCAGCAACTTTCTCTCAACGCCGAGATGAACGCCATGATGAACGAGACGTTGAACGTGAGCGGGGCGTTGCTGGTGAAGATCTTCGGGCGCTCGAAGGACGAGTCGGACCGCTTTGCCGACCGGGCATCCAGGGTGCGTGACATCGGCGTGCGGCAGGCGCTCATCGGCAGGTGGTTCTTCCTGGGCCTCAGCCTCAGTGGTGCGGTAGGGACGGCGCTGGTGTTCTGGGTGGGTGGTTACCTGGTCATCAACGGTACAGGCTTCACGGTAGGCACAATAGTCGCCTTTTCGTTTTATCTAGGCCAATTGTACGGCCCCATCGCCAGCCTGACCAACGCCCGCGTGGAGTTCGCCACCTCGATGGTGAGCTTCGAGCGGGTGTTTGAGGTGCTCGACCTGCCTGAGGAGATACAGGAGAAGCGGGGGGCGGTCGAGTTGCGCGAGGTCGAGGGGGATGTGCGCTTTGAGGACGTGTCGTTCAGCTATGTGGCCGGGGACGGAGCCACGGAACGCGCGCGGGCGGTGCTGTCCGAGGTGCAGCGACTTGGGCAGGCCCCGGCCGCGGCCCTCAGCCTGGCGGACCGCAAGCCGAGGAGCGCTTCGCCCGGTGAGGCACTACCCCTCACCTCCGCCAATGGTAGAGGTAATGGCAGACCCGCACAGGCGCAGGCAGCGGAGGATGCGCCCGATGGGGCAGCTAGAGAGTCGCGGTACGCCCTGAGTAATATCAGCTTCAGCGTGGCACCCGGCCAACTGGCGGCGCTGGTGGGACCGTCCGGTGCGGGCAAGACCACCATCACCTATCTCCTGCCGCGCCTGTACGACCCCACCTCCGGCAGCATCACCATTGACGGCCTCGACATTCGCGAGGTGACTCTGGAATCGCTCTCGCGGCAAATAGGCATGGTCACACAGGAGGCGTACCTGTTCCACGACACCATACGCGCCAACCTGCTCTACGCCCGGCCAGACGCCACCGACGCACAGGTGGAGGAGGCAGCTAGGGCGGCCAACATCCACGACTTCATAATGTCGATGCCCGACGGCTATGACACGGTCGTGGGGGAGCGCGGTTACAGGTTGTCAGGTGGCGAGAAGCAGCGGTTGGCAATCGCCCGCGTGCTGCTCAAGGACCCCCGCATCCTGGTGCTGGACGAGGCAACGTCCGCCCTCGATTCTCAGTCGGAGGCGCTCATCCAGGCGGCGCTCGCGAGACTCATGGTAGGCCGCACGTCGATTGTGATAGCGCACCGGCTATCTACCGTGCTGGCCGCGAACGTCATCCTGGTGCTGGATAAGGGGCGGCTCGTGGAGCAGGGCACGCATGCCGAACTGCTGGCGCGAAACGGCCTGTACGCCGAGCTATACCGCACGCAGTTCAGGAGCATGGAAGCTGCTCCACCAGCGGAGCCGGAACCAAGCTTGTTGCCCTGACGCGCCACTAACGTCCCTCCAAAGGGCCTCAGTACCGGCACAAGGTGGCTGTGCTCATGCTGGATGCCAGCGCCCAAAGCTCCCCCTTGTCATTCTGAGCGCAGCGAAGAGTCTCGTCCCTCATGAAGATGTCACCCTTTTCCAGCGGAAAGAGTAACACCAAGAAAGGTGATACTTGGGTGCTGAGGGACGAGATTCTTCGCTGCGCTCAGAGGGTGTCTAATAAAGGGGTAGGGGCAGGCAAGAGGAGCGAGGGACACACACCATCATGCGTGGTCGGGTCTCTCCAGTAGGCTCTCTGGATACTACAGTTGCTTTCTCCTGCGCTCCTTCCAGCCTGTATCTCCTTGTTCTTGTGCCTAAATCTTCCCCACACCTTTATTAGACACCCTCTCAGAATGACAAAGTGGGGGTTGGTCCCCGAATTCAACGGCCTAACTACCCACCTGATTCTTCGCTACGCTCAGAATGACAGAAGGAGGCTTTGGGTGCTGGTATCACCGCCACGTACACAGCCGTAACAATACATCTCTCGAAGGTAGGAACTTCCATGTACCTGTGGTATAATCCTGCTGAAGTTCTGCAAGTGCTTGGGAACACGCGACGGCGTAATGAACCTTCGCCGTATGGGACACAGACTGTGAACAGCAAGAGTTCGATGATAGGCAATGTGCAGCAGCGCAACCAGACCTACACCTGGAGGTCCGGGTAGTCGCGCTTGCTCTTCAGCAGTCGTCGGTGCCGCCGGACCTCAGATGGTCGGGCGGCTTTTTTGTTTAGCGAAAGGAGACACTCAATTGGGACAGAGCATCTAATTCAAGGTCTGGTACTCGGTTTTTCGATAGCGGCCCCGGTGGGGCAGATAGGGGTACTCTGCATCCGGCGCACGCTGGCGGACGGCAGGAGCTACGGGCTGGCCTCCGGACTAGGGGCGGCCACGGCAGACATGGCGTACGGCGGAGTGGCTGCCTTCGGCCTGACCTTCATTTCCGGCCTGCTGTTGAGCCAACAACTCTGGCTGCGCCTGCTCGGCGGACTGTTCCTTTGCTACCTGGGCGTGCGAACTTTCACAAGCCTGCCGCCGGAGAACGGCGCTGCCGGGTCGGGGCGGGGTTTGCTGGGGGCGTACGCGTCCACCTTCCTGCTCACGCTGGCGAACCCGACTACCATCCTGTCGTTCACCGCCATCTTCGCGGGCTTCGGTATGGTGGGTGAGGTGCGGGATTATGGCTCATCGGCGCTGCTGGTGCTGGGTGTGTTTCTCGGCTCGGCCTTCTGGTGGCTCATTCTGAGTGGGGTAGTAGGCATGTTGCGGTCTCGGGTCAACAGGCGCTCCCTGGTGTGGGTCAACCGGGCCTCCGGCGTCATCATCGCCGGCATGGGAGTGGCTTCGCTTGCCAGCCTGTTCGTCTCATAGGGGGTTGGCTCAAAGATTGCTGACTGCATAGGCAGGAGGATATAGACGCATGCCTAACAGACTTGCCGCCGAGACGAGTCCCTATCTGCTACAGCACAAGGACAACCCCGTTGATTGGTACCCCTGGGGGCCGGAGGCGCTCGAACGCGCCACGACCGAGGACAAGCCGATTCTTCTGAGCATCGGCTACTCGGCGTGCCACTGGTGCCACGTTATGGAGCACGAATCGTTCGAGAACCCCGAAATCGCCGCGCTGATGAACCAGCACTTCGTGAGCATCAAGGTGGACCGTGAGGAGCGGCCCGACCTCGACTCGGTCTACATGGAGGCGGTGCAGGCGATGACCGGGCACGGCGGCTGGCCCATGACCGTCTTCCTGACGCCGGAGGGGGTACCCTTCTTCGGAGGGACGTACTTCCCGCCCACGCCCCGGCACGGCATGATGAGCTTCCCACAGGTATTGACCGCTGTGTCGCGGGCGTACCACGAGCAACGAGAGAAGGTGGTCCAGAGCGCCCGCGAGATGAGGGGCTTCTTGCAGAGCAGCATGGCGGTAGAACCCGCCCGCATCGAGCCAAACCCGTCTATTTTGGACGACGCCGCCCGCAACATGCTGGCCCAGATGGACCGGGTGAACGGCGGCACGCATGGCGCGCCCAAGTTCCCCCAGCCGATGAACCTGGAGTTCATGCTGAAGGCTTACAGGCGCACCGGCAACCCGGACCTGCTGGCCCTTGCCGAGCTAACGTTGCAGAAGATGGCCCTCGGCGGCCTGTACGACCAGGTGGGCGGCGGCTTCCATCGCTACTCAGTGGATGACGTGTGGCTAGTGCCCCACTTCGAGAAGATGCTGTACGATAACGCGCAACTGGCTCGCGTCTACCTGGCCGCTTTCCAGGTTACGGGCAATGGATTCTACAGGCGCATTGCCGAAGAAACGCTCGACTACGTGATGCGCGAGATGACCTCCGATGAGGGGGGCTTCTACTCGACCCAGGACGCGGACAGCGAAGGCGAGGAGGGCAAGTTCTACGTCTGGACACCCCAGGAGATAATCGAGGTGCTGGGCGAGGAAGACGGCAGGGTGTTCAACATGCTGTTCGATGTGACCGAACGTGGTAACTTCGAGGGGCACAACATCCTCCACCTGTCGCGCCCGCTGCAAGAGCTAGCCACCCAGGCCAATATAGACCCTGATATCCTGGAAGGCATCGTGCAGCGCAGCCGCCAAACTCTGTACGAGGCCCGCGAAGAGCGCGTACACCCAGGCAGGGACGACAAGATATTGGTGGGCTGGAACGGATTGATGCTACGCGCTTTTGCCGAAGCCGCCAGCATACTGGGCCGAGACGACTACCGGACCACGGCCATCGCCAACGCCGAGTTCATACTGTCAACTATGCTGGAGCAGGCTGATGATATAGGCGGCGAAACCCGGCTCTACCGCACCTACAAGGACGGACGCGCGCACATCCAGGCCTTCGCGGAAGACTACGCCTTCTACGCCAACGGCCTTGTGTCCCTTTACGAGGCCACGTTCGAGCCTCGCTGGATTGCGGCGGCCCGGTCCCTGGTGAGCACGCTGATAGGGCACTTCCGAGATGAGGCTACAGGTGGTTTCTTCTCGACCTCCAATTTCCACGAGGCGCTGGTGGCCCGGCCCAAGGAGTGGTACGATAACGCCATACCATCGGCCAATGCTGAGGCAGCCGAGGCCCTGATACGGCTCTACCTCCTAACGACCGAGCCTGATTACGAGCAGCACGCTGTTGATACGATGCGCCCTCTGCTGGACAAAGTAGGGCGAGCGCCCACCGCGTTCGGGCGGATGCTGTGCGCCCTGGACTTCTATCTAGGCTCGCCTGTGGAGGTGGCGCTCATAGGCGACCTGCCGAGCGGCGAGATGCAGCAAATGCTACAGGCCGTGTGGAGGCCCTACGCCCCCAACAAGGTGGTTGCCGCCTCCTACCCCGGTGATGAGGGTGCCGCCGCCGTTGTACCGCTCCTGGCGGACCGCCCCCAGGTAGGGGACCACGCCACCGCCTACATCTGCCGCAACTACATCTGCGAAGCCCCGACGGTAGACCCGCTGGAGGTGGAGGCGAAGCTCAGACAGCGGGGTTGAAACGTGATGCGGCTTGCTAATCAGGGTACGTGAATATGAGGCTGTGCCTGCTCCGGAACCAAACCTCCCTTTGTCATCCTGAGCGTAGCGAAGGATCAGGTGGGTAGACGAGAGTCCTCAACGCACAGGATGACGGCGGAACCAGGAAGCATGTCCCGCACCACCAGGAGCCAAACACGGGCGGCTGATCCTTCGCTGCGCTCAGGATGACAGGGTGAGGCTTTGGTCGCTCAGGAATGCAGGTTCTTACTAACACTATGACTTCTACCAACGAAACGAGCTACAACGCCCGACTCATCACTCCCGAGCACGCCACCATCGCCTCGGAACTGGCCCTGGTGGGCGCACAGAAGCCGGGGCAAAGGATCATTGGCACCAAGGCCGATTTCCTTTTGGTGAAGCTGGACAATCTCTCCTGTGTGGCGGCGAACGTGCTCAAGCAGGAGATGCTGGCGCGCGGGGGCGATTGCGCGGTGCACCATGACTGCCTGACATTAGAACGCGACACCACTTCGGTGCTGCTTACGGGCACCCGCGAGCAGTACGACAGCCTGGTGGGCAAGCTGCACGCACAGGGGTTCAACCTCCCCGAGGCGAGCAGGCAAATCGCGGCGCTGCTGGCTAACCTTACCTCTCAGCCGCGCCACCTGCAACTTGGACCCTACACATTGCCGAGGGGCGAGCGCACGCTGGTGATGGGCATTTTGAACGTGACCCCCGACTCCTTCTCCGGCGACTCGCTGGGGGACGACGTAGAGGCCGCAGTGGCCCAGGCGCGCAGGATGCATGCTGAGGGTGCCGACATCCTGGACATCGGCGGCGAAAGCACCCGCCCCGGCTCGGACCCCGTGCCCGTAGAGGAGGAGTTGCGGCGCGTGCTGCCTGTTATCGAGCGTCTCAGCGCGCCGGGTGGTGTGCCCCTCCCCATTTCCATCGATACGCGCAGGGCGGAGGTAGCCCGGCGGGCGGTGGAAGCCGGGGCCGTCATCATCAACGACATTACAGGGTTGCGCGACGACCCGGAAATAGCTGCGGTCGCTGCCGAAACGGGCGCGGGGTTGGTGCTGATGCACATCCAGGGCACCCCCCGCACCATGCAGCAAAATCCACATTATGACGATCTACTAGGCGAGGTGACAGCCTATTTGCGCGAGGGAGTTGACAAAGCGGTATCGGCTGGGGTAAACAGAGAGCGGATATGGATCGATCCCGGCATTGGATTCGGCAAAACGCTGGACCACAACCTGGAACTGTTGCGCCGCCTGGGTGAGTTGCGCTCAATCGGCTGTGGCATCCTGGTGGGCACTTCCCGCAAGAGCTTCATAGGCCGTGTGCTGGCTCTCCCCTCCGGCGGTGAGCTACCACCCCCTGAGGAGCGCGTAATAGGCACAGGGGCCACCACGGCCCTTGCCATAGCTAACGGCGCGGAGATAGTGCGGGTGCACGACGTCGCCCACAACGTGCAAGTCGCCCACATAGCCGATGCCATAGTAAGGGGCTTGAAGTAGGACGTGGCGACCGTCTGCCTGGGGCTTGGCTCGAACCTGGGCAACCGCGAAGTATACTTGCGTGCCGCCCTGCTGAGTTTGGATGCCCTTGACGGCACCAGGGTAGTCGCTACTTCGAGCTTGTATTGCAGCAAGCCGTGGGGCAAGCTCGACCAGCCCGATTATGTGAACATGGCCGCTTTGCTTGAGACGCGGCTACAGCCTGGTCAGTTGCTCGTGGAGTGCAAACGTATCGAGCGGGAGGCCGGGCGAACGACGGGCGAGCGTTGGGGGCCGCGGGTGCTAGACATAGACATACTGTTGTATGATGACCTGGTGCTCGACAGCCCTGCCCTGACCATACCGCACCCGCGTATGTGGCAGCGACAGTTCGTGCTGAGGCCGCTGGCCGAACTACTGCCGGACTTGCGGGACCCCATCGGCAGGTCCATAAGTGAAGTGCTGGAGAGCGAAGAGATAGTGGCGCAGGGTGTTTGGCTGTGCGCCGACCTGGAGAGCAAGGGCGTAGATGAGGACAGGTAAGTTTCGACAGCCGGCTCTGATAGTGGCTTTCATACTGCTGGTGTTGGCTTTTTTGCCAATAGGCGCGCGGGCGCAACAGCCACAGTGGGCCACGATGGGCACCCTACCCAGGGGCGCGTGGAGCGTGCTGCCTGAGCCAACCGACCCGAACACCCTATATGCCCTGAACAGCGCGGGCATATCGCGCACCGGCGACAAGGGTGCCACCTGGGCGGTATGCGCGCCGGGCGCTTCCATGCTGCGGTTGGTGGCTCCTATGAAGGGACAGACCGGCAAAGCGCTGCTCTACTCGACCACCGCAACAGGGGTGAGGGTCAGCGACGACGGCTGTCGCACCTGGCGCGACGTGCCGCAGCAGGGCATCACACCCTCCGCCGCCCACGTGCGCTGGCTGGCCTCCTATCCGAACAACATGAGCGTGCTGTACGCCGGTATGGATGGGTTGGGTGGCCTCTTCCGCTCCACCGATTCGGGTGCCACCTGGCACGGAGCCTCCAAAGGACTGCCGCCCAACTCCTGGGTGACGGCCCTCACGGCGGACCCGAAGCGTCCTTCCAATATCTACGTAGGCTTGCAGTACACCACGAGGGACCACCCCAGCGCTTACGTCTACAAGTCGGTGGATGGCGGCCTCACCTGGCGCTCCTCGTCGCTTGGACTGCGCGTCCTGCCCAACAATGGCGGGCAGGTAGTGGGCCTTGCGTGGAGCGGCGGAATGCTCTTCGCGGCTACGTCGCATGACGGCCTCTACAGGTCCACGGATGCGGGTACAACCTGGAGCCTCGCGGTCATGCCGCGCCGTGCCGAGGCAGCAGGCGCGCAGGGCAACACGAGCACGTTACCACTGAAGGTATCATCCCTGCACGCAGACGCAGATGGCGCGTTGGTACTGGGCACCGAGGAGGGCGCGTACCAGTCGCTCGATGGGGGTGGCACCTGGGTAGCGTTCGGGCCGGAACAGGCGCGTGGCAGGCCCGTAACTATGGCGTTGGATGCGGGCAGCGGGCGGGTGGTGCTGTCGGCTGTGGGCAACGCCTACGGCTACACGATGCCTGCCGGTGTTGTCAGGTTGCCTCAGCATGCCAGCCCCACAGCTACGCCGGTGCCCCCGACGCCACCCCCGCCCGTCAGCCTTGCCACCTATACACCCACGTCCACGCCAGTGCCGCCGACCGTGACGCCTACCTCAACGCCATCGGCCACGCCCACGATCGCCCTTGTCGGCGGGCCAAAACCCTCAGACCCGGTGCCGCCCGGCGACCCCGAAGTGTCCGACTACTTCGAGGAGACGAAGCACAATATCACACATGGCTTCCGCAGCTTCTGGCATGCCAACGGCGGGCTGGCTCGCTTTGGTTACCCCCTGACGGAAGAATTTGTGGAGAACGGGGTGAGTGTGCAGTACTTCGAGCGCGGCCGCCTGGAGTTCCGCGACGGCAAGGTGAGCATTGGTAACCTGGGTGCCGAAATGGTGCAGGGCATGACCGGCCAGCCATTTCGACCGATACCCTTCTTCGTCAGCACCGACGACAATATCTATTTCGGCCCTACCCGGCACTCCATCAGCGGCCCCTTCCTCGACTTCTGGCGCGCCAACGGCCGCATAGACGGTATGGGCTACCCGGTCAGCGAGTCGTATAGCCCTCGCGACGGCCTTGAGATCCAGTGGTTCGAGCGTGCCCGCTTCGAGTGGCACCGCGACTTCCCCGAAAGCCGCCGTATCGTGTTAGCGAATATCGGCACGGAGTTGTTGCAGAAACGGGGTTGGATCAAGTGAGG